>NZ_JBNPJV010000079.1:0-269596 GCF_050312585.1 Pseudomonas sp. R19M | reverse complement strand
TGGCGTCCCCTAGGGGACTCGAACCCCTGTTACCGCCGTGAAAGGGCGGTGTCCTAGGCCACTAGACGAAGGGGACAAAACCTTCTGAACAACTGATCAGTGCTGAGAACTGATCGATTCAAGGATCGGTGTGGCCAGACCTTGAACCTGTAATTGGTGGAGCTAAACGGGATCGAACCGTTGACCTCTTGCATGCCATGCAAGCGCTCTCCCAGCTGAGCTATAGCCCCTCATCGGTGAGGACGGGGCGAATCTTAATGGCGGTTTGGAAGTGTGTCAAATTTATTTTCAACAATTTCCAAAATTTTTTGCCGGGATAACAACCACTTACCGGCGAAACCCCGGAAAACCTGGGTTTCGCCGTTACCACAGCCTGCTTAAGCGATCGCGCCCAGCAGCTTTTCCCACTCTTTGTTTTCTTTCTTCGACACACCACCAAGCAAATCAAGGGCTTGGCGCAGACGGAAACGCGTGAGGTCCGGGCCGAGGATTTCCATCGCATCGAGCACCGACACCGAACTGGCCTGCCCGGTGATCGCGGCAAACATCAGCGGCATGGCATCACGCAATTTCAGTTCAAGGGATTCAACCACCGCCTGGATCGTTGCGGTAATCGCCTCTTTCTCCCACTGACGCAGGCTTTCGAGCTTCCACAGGATCAGCTGCATCAACTGGCGAACCTGATCGCCCGAGAGCTTCTTGGACTCGAACAGCTTGGCATCCGGGTTCACGCCACCGGCAAAGAAGAAGCTGGCCAGCGGTGCAACCTGGCTGAACGTCTCCACCCTGCCCTGCACCAACGGTGCGATCTTCATCATGTACTCGGGGTTCAACGCCCATTGCTGCACACGACTGGCGAACTCTTCCACCGGCAGATCACGCAGCCACTGGCCATTGAGCCACGACAGTTTCTCGATATCGAAGATCGGCCCACCCAGCGACACCCGGGACAGGTCGAAGTTGTCGACCATTTCCTGCAGCGAGAACTTCTCACGCTCGTCCGGCATCGACCAGCCCATGCGGCCCAGGTAGTTGAGCATCGCCTCCGGCATGAAGCCCATACGCTCGTAGAAGGTCACCGAGGTCGGGTTCTTGCGCTTGGACAACTTGCTCTTGTCCGGGTTACGCAGCAGCGGCATGTAGCACAACTGCGGCTGCTCCCAGCCGAAGTACTCATAGAGCAGGATCAGCTTCGGCGCCGACGGCAGCCATTCTTCGCCACGCAGCACGTGGGTGATGCCCATCAGGTGGTCGTCGACCACGTTGGCCAGGAAGTACGTCGGCAGGCCGTCGGTCTTCATCAGCACCTGCATGTCCATGCGGTCCCACGGGATCTCGACGTCACCGCGCAGCATGTCCGGCACTACGCACACGCCTTCGCTCGGCACTTTCATGCGGATGACGTGCGGCTCGCCTGCGGCCAGGCGCCGAGCCACTTCTTCTTTCGACAACAACAGCGCACGGCCATCGTAGCGCGGGGTTTCACCGCGTGCCATTTGCTCGGCACGCATCTGGTCCAGTTCCTCTGCGGTGCAGAAGCAGGGGAACGCGTGCCCCATGTCGACCAATTGCTGGGTGTACTGCTTGTAGATGTCGCTACGCTCGCTCTGGCGATACGGACCGTGCGGGCCGCCGACGTCCGGGCCTTCCGCCCAGGTAATGCCCAGCCAGCGCAGGGCATCGAAAATCTGCTGTTCCGACTCGCGGGTAGAACGCAGTTGGTCGGTGTCTTCGATCCGCAGGATGAATTCACCACCGTGCTGCTTGGCAAAGCAGTAGTTGAACAAGGCGATGTAAGCAGTGCCGACGTGGGGATCCCCAGTAGGCGATGGCGCAATGCGCGTGCGGACGGTGGTCATGGCAGGTCTCGAATGGGCGATAAAACTGAAAATTCAAACAAGGGGCGAATGGTAACAGCCTGGGTGATTTCTGGAAAACCGAGGGGATGCCATCGGGGGCAAGCCCCCTCCCACCTTGACCGCATTCTCATGTTGGAAATCGGCCGGAGTGGGAGGGGGCTTGCCCCCGATGAGGCCGGTGGGTTCAGCGCAAATCAGACAGCGAGCAGCCGCTCACGCAACTTGCCAATCTCATCGCGTGTCTGCGCCGCCGCCTCAAACTCCAGATCCCGCGCCAATTGGTACATCTTCTCTTCCAACTGCCGAATACGCTTGGTGATCTCACTCGGCGAACGCAGTTCGTTCTCGTACTTGGCGCTCTCCTCGGCCGCCTTGGCCATCCCCTTGCGTTTCTTGCTGCGCGAGCCGGGTACAGTGGCGCCTTCCATGATATCGGCGACGTCCTTGAACACGCCCTTGGGCGTAATGCCATTGGCGAGGTTGAAGGCAATCTGCTTGTCGCGACGCCGCTCGGTCTCGCCAATCGCCCGCTCCATGGAGCCCGTCATGCGGTCGGCGTAGAGAATCGCACGCCCATTGAGGTTACGCGCAGCTCGGCCAATGGTCTGGATCAACGAGCGCTCCGATCGCAGGAAGCCCTCCTTGTCCGCATCCAGGATCGCCACCAGTGACACTTCCGGCATATCCAGGCCTTCACGCAACAGGTTGATGCCCACCAGCACATCAAAGGTGCCCAGGCGCAGGTCGCGGATGATTTCCACGCGCTCCACGGTGTCGATGTCCGAGTGCAGGTAGCGCACGCGCACGCCGTGGTCGGCCAGGTAGTCGGTGAGGTCTTCGGCCATGCGCTTGGTCAGCGTGGTCACCAGCACCCGCTCCTCCACGGCCACGCGCTTGTTGATTTCCGACAGCAGGTCGTCCACCTGGGTCAACGCCGGGCGGATTTCTACCTGCGGGTCGACCAGGCCCGTCGGCCTGACCACCTGTTCGATCACGCGTCCGGCATGCTCGGCTTCGTAGTTGCCCGGCGTTGCGGAGACGAAAATGGTCTGCGGGCTGATGGCTTCCCATTCATCAAAGCGCATCGGCCGGTTATCCAGCGCCGAAGGCAGGCGGAAGCCGTATTCCACCAGCGTTTCTTTACGCGAACGGTCGCCCTTATACATGGCGCCGACCTGCGGCACGCTGACGTGGGACTCGTCGATCACCAGCAAAGCGTCGGGCGGCAGATAATCGTAGAGGGTCGGCGGCGGCGCACCGGCTTCGCGGCCCGACAAGTAGCGCGAGTAGTTTTCGATCCCGTTGCAGTAGCCCAGCTCCAGGATCATCTCCAGGTCGAAGCGGGTGCGCTGCTCCAGGCGCTGGGCCTCTACCAGCTTGTTATTGGCGCGCAAGTATTCCAGGCGCTCAGCCAGCTCCACCTTGATCCCCTCGATGGCGCCCATCAGGGTTTCACGGGGCGTCACGTAGTGGCTTTTCGGATAGAAGGTAAAGCGCGGCAACTTGCGGATCACCTCGCCGGTCAACGGGTCGAAAGCCGACAGGCTCTCGACTTCATCGTCAAACAGCTCGATGCGGATCGCTTCCAGGTCGGATTCGGCCGGGTAGATGTCGATCACGTCGCCACGCACGCGGAATGTGGCGCGGGCAAAGTCCATATCGTTACGGGTGTACTGCAAGCTGGCCAGGCGGCGCAGCAGTTCGCGCTGGTCGAGTTTGTCGCCGCGGTCGACGTGCAGCACCATCTTCAAATAGGTTTCCGGGCTGCCCAGGCCATAGATGCACGACACCGTGGTGACGATGATCGCGTCCTTGCGCTCGAGCAACGCCTTGGTCGCCGACAGCCGCATCTGTTCGATGTGGTCGTTGATCGACGCATCCTTTTCGATAAAGGTGTCGGACGACGGTACGTAGGCCTCGGGCTGGTAGTAGTCGTAGTAGGAAACGAAGTACTCCACCGCATTGTTCGGGAAGAATGCCTTGAACTCGCCGTACAACTGCGCGGCCAGGGTCTTGTTCGGTGCCAGCACCAAGGTCGGGCGATTGAGCTGGGCGATGACGTTGGCGATGCTGAAGGTCTTGCCCGAACCGGTTACCCCGAGCAGCGTCTGGTGCGCCAGGCCGGCCTCGATACCCTCGACCATCTGGCGAATGGCTTCCGGCTGATCGCCGGCGGGTTCAAAGCGGGTGACGAGTTGGAAATCCGACATAACGTACCTCGTGAAGTCACCCCCAGACTGTAAACCCGTCGAGGACGAAATAGACCACCCTCCGCGAAGATTCAGCGCGGGGAGTAGGAAAAGATCATGATAGCCATAGAACTGGTGGCGAATGTGACGGGTTTCAAGGCAATCGTCCTACTTGCCGTTCGGAATCAATGTTGCAATAAGACTAACGGTCAGCAAATAAACCGAAAAACTTGGCCGAAAAGCCGTTTCGGTTGTCGCCTCAAGCGGTGATGGCCTCTATACTAGCTCCCCGTTTGTGCACCGCTCTAGTGCCTTCGGCCGGAGCGCGACACGTCCCTCCTTTCCCCCATAGAGCTGCCGCAAAAATGAGCCTGTTCTCCGCTGTCGAAATGGCACCACGCGATCCTATCCTGGGCCTCAACGAAGCATTCAACGCCGATACACGTTCCACCAAGGTCAACCTTGGCGTAGGCGTTTACTGCAACGAGGAGGGGAAGATTCCACTCTTGCGTGCCGTTGCCGAAGCGGAAGCCATTCGCGTGGCGCAACACGCTGCCCGTGGCTACTTGCCGATCGACGGCATCGCCGCCTATGACAAGGCCGTACAAACCTTGCTGTTCGGCGCCGAGTCGCCACTGCTGAGCGCCGGCCGCGTCGTCACCGTCCAGGCCGTGGGCGGTACCGGCGCCCTGAAGATTGGCGCCGACTTCCTCAAGCAACTGCTGCCCAACGCCGTCGTCGCCATCAGCGACCCGAGCTGGGAAAACCACCGCGCGCTGTTCGAAACCGCCGGCTTCCCGGTGCAGAACTACCGCTACTACGACGCCGCCACCCACGATGTGAACCGTGCCGGCCTGCTGGAAGACCTCAACGCCCTGCCGCCACAGTCCATCGTCGTGCTGCACGCCTGCTGCCACAACCCGACCGGCGTCGACCTGAGCCCGGCCGACTGGCAGAACGTGCTGGACGTGGTCAAGGCCAGGAACCTGGTGCCGTTCCTCGACATGGCCTACCAGGGCTTTGGCGACGGCATCCACGAAGACGCTGCAGCGGTGCGCCTGTTTGCTGAATCGGGCCTGACCTTCTTTGTGTCCAGCTCGTTCTCCAAGTCGTTCTCCCTGTACGGCGAACGTGTCGGCGCGCTGTCCATCGTCGGCGAATCCAAAGAAGAAAGCGCGCGCATCCTGTCCCAGGTCAAGCGCGTGATCCGTACCAACTACTCCAACCCGCCAACCCACGGCGCGGCAATCGTGGCAGCAGTGTTGAACAACCCTGAGCTGCGCGCCCAGTGGGAAGCCGAATTGGCCGAAATGCGCCTGCGCATCCGTGGCATGCGTGAGCAGATGGTCGCCGACCTGGCCAAAGCGGCTCCAGGCCATGACTTCAGCTTCGTCGGCCGCCAGCGTGGGATGTTCTCCTACTCGGGCCTGACCGTTGAACAAGTCACCCGCCTGCGCAGCGAGTTTGGTATCTACGCGCTGGACACCGGGCGTATCTGTGTGGCGGCGTTGAACCAATCGAACATTGATGCCGTCACAAAGGCAATCGTTCAGGTGCTGTAAACCTGTAGCCGTTGCACGCGAGGGGGAAGCCGATGGCTTCCCCTTTTTCGTCTGCAGCTCCTAGACTGAACCCCAACTGCCCCTTTGCTGTGAGAGCCTCATGAGAAACGATGACCTGGACCTGCGCGCCGACCGCGATGAACTGGACGATGACTACACCCCGCGCGCACCACGCGCCAAGCGCCAGAAGAGCCTCGTCCTGCAAGTTGCGCTGGGGGTATTTCTGGGTGGGTTGGCCCTGTGGCTGGTGCAACTGGGCGCTACGGCGCTGATGGCAAAGCTGGCCATGGGCACCTTGCAGTTCGGCGGCTGATGAAATCGTGTGGATCTCACATTGATCTACGAAATTTCCAGCCCGCGTTCTTCCAGAAGTCTTACGAAGCTGTTCAAACTCTGCGACACCGTGCCCCGCCGCCAGATCAACCAGGTGTGCAAAATGCGGAAATTGTCCGCCAACGGCCACACACTCACGGCGGCAAATCCCGGCATGCTTTCCAGCATGCTGCGCGGCATCAATGCCAGGCCGGCCCCGGCGCTGACGCAGGCGAGCATGCCGTGGTAAGACTCGATCTCGAAGATCTTGCCTGGTACCGCGCCATCCTGGGAAAACCAGCGCTCCAAGTGGTGCCGGTAGGAGCAGTTCGAGCGAAACGTATAGATGCTCTCCCCGTTCACGTCCTGCCCCCGGTTGATCGGCGCGTGATGCAACGGCGCAATCACCACCATCTCCTCCTCGAATACCGGCACGCCTTCCAGCGTGGCATGCAGCACCGGCCCATCGACAAATGCCGCGGTCAGCCGACCTGACAGCACCCCCTCGATCATCGTGCCCGACGGCCCCGTGCTCAGGTCCAGCTCGACCTTGGTGTACTGCTGGTTATACGCCGCCAGCAACGTTGGGATACGCACCGCCGCTGTACTTTCCAGGGAGCCAAGGGCAAACGTGCCCTGGGGTTCCTCTCCCGCTACCGTCGCCCGGGCCTCCTGGACCAAGTCGAGAATGCGCCGCGCATAGCCGAGGAAATTCCAGCCGGCCGGTGACAGGCGCAGACGGCTCTTCTCACGGATAAACAACTCGACGCCCAAGTCCTGCTCCAGTTGCTTGATGCGCGTGGTCAGGTTCGACGGCACGCGATGAATCAACTGTGCGGCGGCGCTGATGCTGCCCTGCTCGGCAACCGCCTTGAAGATTTCCAGCTGCACCAGATCCAAATCATTCTCCAAACGTGAACGTATTGCTTAATATTATTCAGTTTCCAGAAAACATACAGCCCCGTACGCTGACCCCATTCCACTCATTCAGCAGGACGGTGCCATGAACCCGACGACCCACGCCCTCTCGATCAACCCGGCCAATGGCGAAACGGTCGGCAGCTATCCCTACGAAACCGAGCAGCAACTGGACGCAGCCCTCGAGCGCGCCACCCGTGCCTTTCGTACCTGGCGCCGCCAGCCGGTCAGCCAGCGTGCCGAGTTGCTGCTGGCCCTGGCCGCCACCCTGCGCGAACAGGCCGAAACCATGGCGCAGATGATTACTCTGGAAATGGGCAAACCTATCGCCCAGGCCCGCGCTGAAATCGAAAAATGCGCCCAGCTCAGCGAATGGTATGCCGCCCACGGCCCGGCCATGCTCGCCCCGGAACCGACCCTCGTGGACAACGGCAGCGCCAGGATCGAATATCGCCCACTGGGCCCGATCTTCGCCGTGATGCCGTGGAATTTCCCGGTGTGGCAAGTACTGCGCGGCGCCGTGCCGACCTTGCTGGCCGGTAACACCTACGTGCTCAAACATGCGCCGAACGTCATGGGCAGCGCCTACCTGATCCAGCAAGCGCTGCAGAAAGCCGGCTTCGCCGACGGGCTTTTTGAAGTGGTCAACGTGACGAACGAGGGCGTTTCCAAGGCGATTGCCGACCCGCGCATCGCCGCCGTCACCCTCACCGGCAGCGTGCGTGCAGGTATTGCCATTGGCTCCCAGGCGGGTGCCGCGCTGAAAAAATGCGTGCTGGAACTGGGCGGCTCCGACCCGTTCATCGTACTCAACGACGCCGACCTCGACGCCGCCGTGCAGGCCGCCGTGATTGGCCGTTTCCAGAACAGCGGCCAAGTCTGCGCCGCCGCCAAGCGCCTGATCATCGAAGCAGGCGTCGTGGAAGCTTTCACCGCCAAATTCCTCGAAGCCAGCCGCAAACTGGTAATGGGTGACCCGACCTCGTCCCAGACCTACATCGGCCCGATGGCACGCTTTGACCTGCGCGACGAGTTGCACGGTCAAGTGCAGGCCACATTGGAAGAAGGTGCGACCCTGTTGCTGGGCGGCAATAAAGTCGCAGGTGCCGGCAACTACTACGAGCCGACCGTATTGGCGAACGTCACCGACCAGATGACCTCATTCAAGCAGGAGTTGTTTGGCCCTGTGGCCTCGATCATCACGGCCCGTGACGCCGAGCACGCGGTGGCCCTGGCCAACGACAGTGAATTCGGCCTGACTGCGAGCCTCTTCACCACCGATGCGGCAAAGGCCCGTGATATCGCCAACCAACTGGAAACCGGCGGCATCTTCGTCAACGCATTCAGCGTGTCTGACCCGCGAGTGGCGTTTGGTGGCGTGAAGAAAAGTGGTTTCGGGCGCGAGTTGTCGCACTTCGGCGTGCGGGAATTCTGCAATGCGCAGACCGTGTGGCTGGATCGCAAGTAAACCCGGCCAGTCCCCTTACGACACCTTACCTGTGGCGAGGGAGCTCGCTCCCGTGGGGCTGCGCAGCAGCCCTCAACAGCCTCAGCCACGCACATGCCGGCGCACGCACTGCACCAACCCATCCAGCGCCTGGGACTTCACCGGCGCCAGCACACAGACCGTGTGTTCGCGCTGGCCCTCGCTCACGGTCAGGGTGTAGTGCACCTGGCCCGGGTTACCGGGCGCGGGCGGGTTGTTTGGCGGCAACTCAAAGAAGTCTGAAGCCTTGATCAGTTGCCGCAATTCCTGCTGGTCTTGCTCAGGCAGTGTATCCAGCTCCACCGTACGCGGCTTGGCCAGGCCCGGGAAAAACCCCGGCCCGCCGTTTTCCTTGATTGAGATGTGCATGGCTGCTCCTCACGTCAAACAGCAATACCGACCGCTTGCCAACCGTCCTTGACCGCCTTCTGTTCGTCCTTGTTCACGCCGTACAGGCGCCCCGCAACATCGTAAGTAATACGCGCAAAGCGCACAAACCCCGAATTAGGCCGCAGCCGCGCATCACGCAGCGCGTCATACCAGATGCGCCCCGCGCGCTCCCAGGCAAACCCACCCAACCTGGTCGCCACCTGGTAGAACGCATGGTTGGGAATACCGGAATTGATATGCACCCCACCATTGTCCTCGTAGGTCTGGACAAAATCATCCATGTGCCCCGGTTGCGGGTCCTTACCCAACAACTTGTCGTCAAAGGCGGTGCCGGGGGCCTTCATCGAGCGCAGTGCAGTGCCTTTGATCTTTTTGGTAAACAACCCTTTGCCGATCAACCAATCGGCATCTTCAGCCTTTTGTTTCAAGGCATATTGCTTGATCAGTGAACCGAACACGTCCGACAACGACTCGTTCAACGCCCCGGACTGATTGAAATACATCAGCTTGGCCTCATCCTCCGTGACGCCATGGGCCAACTCATGGCCAATCACGTCGAGGGCCACGGTGAAGCGGTTGAACAACTCGCCGTCCCCATCCCCGAACACCATCTGGGTCGAGTTCCAGAACGCGTTGTTGTAGTTCTGGCCAAAATGCACGGTCGCGTCCAACGCCATGCCCGCGTCGTCGATGGAGTTGCGGTCGAAGACCTGTTCAAAAAAATCGAAGGTGGCGCCCAGGCCATCATAGGCTTCGTCCACCGCCGCATCACCGCTCACGGGCTGCCCTTCACCACGGATCAGTTTTCCTGGCAGGCTGTCGCTGCCCTCGGCGCTATAGATCGAACGCTGTTTCTCGGCGCCCATGGCCAAGGCCAGCCGGGCCGGCCCCTTGGCGGGCACCGCGACCATGCGCAGCGAGCGGAACGTGCTGTCCTTGGCACGGGTACGCAACGCGACGTCCCGCTGCGCCTTGTCGCCGTTGCGCGCGATCTGGTCGAGCATATAGGGCGGGATCAGGCAAAAAACCGGGTTACGCAAAGGGTGATCACACATGAACTGGCTCCTTGTTGGCATGGGGTGAACGTCCGGGTAACCGTTTCAGGATAGCCCCCAGGGGTTAACGCGTGTCATCAATTGTCATTAACCTATGTTGCAGTCGTGTTTATCCAAGGAGGACTCACCGATGCCCGCACGTAAAGCCAAGATTGACCTGTCGTACCGCCCACGGCTCGCTGACCTGCGCCCGTTGATCACTGCGAGCCCCACGCTGCTGGAGGCACGGGCGGCGACGCCCCGCGTCACCTCGGCCAACGACCTGAAGGACCGGCACGGCTACGCAGAGGATTTCCTCGGCAGTTTCGGGGTGCCCTGGCCCACGGCTGAAGGGGCCTTGGCGGATGATGTACAGGTCTTGAAGGGGGGTGGTAAGCGCCTGGACTACACGCACTTCTCGATCACCATGTCGCGCTCGAAACGGCTCGCGCTGTATGTCGGCGTCAACATCGACGGCAACCAGCACGTGGAGATTATTCGCAGCAATGACAGCTGGGCCTATGACGGTCGCTTGCCTATCGAAGCACAGGTAGGCGACGCGCTCTATGCCAACAATGGCCTCGATCGCGGCCATCTGGTCCGCCGCCAAGATCCCAATTGGGGTGACGTGGCGCAAACCGCCAACCTCGACACCTTCCACTTCACCAACTGCTCGCCGCAGATGAGCGGGTTCAACCAGAAAACCTGGCTGGAACTCGAAGACTATATTCTGGACAACACGCAACGCTGGAAAGCCAGGGCCACGGTATTTACCGGCCCGGTGTACGCCGACGATGACCGCGTGTACCGCGGCGTGCAAATCCCCAAGGCGTTCTGGAAGGTGGTCGCCTACCTCAACGACGACGGCAAGCCGTCCGCCAGCGCCTACATGATCGACCAAACCCGCGAACTGGGTCAGCTCGACCTGGTGTTCGGCCAACTCAGGACCTACCAGCGCAGCGTGATCCAGATAGAACGCCTGACCGGCATCCGCTTCGCCAACCTGGCCGACTACGACGGTTTCAGCAACGAAGAACGCGCCACCGGCACGCGGATCGAAGCGCTGATCCAGGGCCCAGAGGACATTCGTCTGTGAGCAGGCCCACCTTGGGCTATTTCACCTCGCTCTAATCAACTACCATACCGCGCCGGTTCCCAAACGGGACTAATAGGGAATCCGAAGCGCGGTCCACCCGTGCCAATCGGAACTGCCCCCGCAACTGTAGGTGCTGAGCCTGCTCCTGGATGCCACTGGACCTTGTCCGGGAAGGCCGGAGCCTGGCGACGACGCATCAGTCAGGAGACCTGCCGGCTCAAGCTCGATCACTAACCGGCGGGGTGTCCGGGAAGGACATCCTTGCCCTGCCCCATCGGCAGCGTTAATGGCTGTATTTCCACGACCGTACCTCCCCAGCTACTTGTACGGTTCAAACGGAGATTGCCCCATGCTGCCACGCTTTAGCGCACTGCTCACCAGTCTTGGCTTCTGTGCCCTGGCCCAAGCCGCCCCCACCCAGTACCCACTGACCTTGGAAAACTGTGGCAACCCCGTCACCTTTCAACAGGCCCCCGCACGCAGCGTGACCATCGGCCAGGCCGCCACCGAAATGCTCTACACCTTGGGTGTGGCGGATAAAGTGGTCGGCACCTCGCTGTGGTTCAACGATGTGCTGCCCCGGTTCAAGGCGCAGAACGACAAGGTCGAGCGCCTGGCCAACAA
Source organism: Pseudomonas sp. R19M (assembly GCF_050312585.1). Classification (NCBI taxonomy): domain Bacteria; kingdom Pseudomonadati; phylum Pseudomonadota; class Gammaproteobacteria; order Pseudomonadales; family Pseudomonadaceae; genus Pseudomonas; species Pseudomonas sp. R19M. The sequence goes on along the minus strand of NZ_JBNPJV010000079.1, from coordinate 258,126 downwards.
CGAGCCGAGTTTCGAAGCCGTGATCGCCAAGCGCCCGCAACTGGTGGCCGCTGAGCTGGAATGGGTGGTCGGCCCGCAAGGTGTGGTCGGCACCCGCGAGCAATTTGCTGAACTGAAGATTCCCACCTACGTGCTGCCCTCCGATTGCGAAGGCAAGGACAACCTGGTGGGCGCCGACGGGACGCGGCTGGAGCCTTTCCGTATCGACACCGTGTATAAAAGCATCCGCCAACTGGCCGAGATCTTCGACGTGCAGGCGCGCGGCCAACAAGTGAACGATGAGCTCAAGGCACGCCTGGCAAAATCCGTTGCCACCGCGCAAAGCAAAGGGCTCAAACAGGCCAGTGCATTGGTCTGGTTCTCCAGCGCCGAAATGGCCAGCGACCCCTACGTGGCCGGGCATAAGGGCGTTCCGCAGTTCATGCTGGACACCCTGGGCCTGACCAACGTGGTGCAGTCCGATGAAGAGTGGCCCGCTGTCGGCTGGGAAACCCTGGCCAAGGCCAACCCGACCTTCCTGGTGATCGCCCGCATGGATCGCCGCCGCTACCCGGCCGACGACCATGAAAAGAAACTCGCGTTCCTGCACACCGACCCGGTGACCCGCAACATGGACGCGGTGAAAAACAACCGCATCATTATTATTGACGCCCTGGCCCTGCAGGCCAGCCTGCGCACGTTCGATGGCCTGGAACAACTGACCGGTGCCATCGACGGCTACGACCTGCCGAAATGATCCGTCCCTTGCTCGCCCTCATCCTGCTACTGCTCGCGATCCTCGCCGGCGTGGCCATTGGTGAAACCGCCATCGAACCGCAGGTGGTGTTGCAGGTACTCGCCAACAAACTGTGGGCGGCCGGCTACGCACTGGACCCAATCGATGAAGGCGTGGTGTGGAACTACCGCCTGACCCGCACCCTGGTCGCCGCCGCCTGCGGTGCGGGGCTGGCGACGTGCGGGGTGATCTTGCAGTCATTGCTGCGTAACCCATTGGCCGACCCATACCTGCTGGGCATCAGCGCCGGCGCCTCGACCGGCGCCGTGCTGGTGGCGCTGATCGGCGTGGGCGGCGGGTTGATTTCGCTGTCGGCCGGCGCCTTTGCCGGCGCCATGGCGGCGTTTGCCCTGGTGATTCTGCTGGCGCGCGCCAGCGGTGCGGCCAGCGGTACCGGGCAGATCATCCTCGCCGGCATTGCCGGTTCGCAGCTGTTCAATGCCCTCACCGCCTTCCTGATCACCAAGTCGGCCAGCTCCGAACAGGCCCGGGGCATCCTGTTCTGGCTGCTGGGCAACCTCAGCGGCGTACGCTGGCCCTCGGTAGGGCTGGCGGTGCCGGTGGCGGTCCTGGGCCTGGCGGTGTGCCTGTGGCATCGCCGTGCGCTGGATGCGTTTACCTTCGGCACCGACTCGGCGGCGTCCCTCGGCATCCCGGTACGTCGTGTGCAGTTCCTGTTGGTGGGCTGTGCGGCGCTGGTGACGGCGGTGATGGTGTCGATTGTCGGCTCCATCGGTTTTGTGGGGCTGGTGATTCCCCACGCAGTGCGCCTGCTGCTGGGCACCGGGCATTCGCGCCTGCTGCCGGCCAGTGCGCTGGGAGGCGCGCTTTTTCTGATCGCCGCCGATGTGCTGTCGCGGACCTTGATCAAGGGCCAGGTGATTCCGGTCGGCGTGGTCACCGCGCTGGTCGGCGCGCCTGTGTTTGCGCTGATCCTGATCGGTCGGAGGAACGCGCGATGAGTGTGCTGAGCTGCAACGGCCTGGGCTTCAAGGTGCGTGATGCCGAGTTGCTGCGCGATATCCATCTGGATGTTCAACTGGGCGAAACCCTGGGCATCGTCGGGCCGAACGGTTCCGGCAAATCCACCTTGCTCAAACTGCTTGCCGGTTTGCGCACGCCGGCCAGCGGCGAAGTACGCTTGGGCGGCCAACGCCTGAATGAACTGTCACGCCGTGCCATCGCCCAACAGCTGGCGGTGGTGGAGCAACAGGCCGACACCGACGACGCGATCCGCGTGTTCGACGCTGTGGCCCTGGGCCGTACGCCGTGGCTGTCGGCGTTGAGCCCGTGGTCCACCGAAGACCACGCCATCGTCAACCAAGCCTTGCATGACGTCGACGCCACGCACCTCAGCCAGCGTGCCTGGCGCAGCCTCTCGGGCGGTGAACGCCAGCGCGTGCACATCGCCCGCGCCCTGGCGCAACGGCCGCAGATCCTGTTGCTGGACGAGCCCACCAACCACCTGGATATCCAGCATCAACTGGCGATCCTCAAAGGCGTGCAGGCGCTGCCCGTGACCACCTTGATTGCATTGCATGATCTTAATCAGGCACTGACCTGTGATCGCCTGGCCGTGCTGGATCACGGCCGATTGGTGGCGTTGGGCAAACCGCTGCAAGTGCTGACGCCGCAACGGTTACAGCAGACCTTCGGGGTGCAGGCGCATTACCTGACAGACCCGTTCGATGGCGCGCAGATACTGCGGTTGCGCCCCAGTTGATAGCCCATTCGGTTGGCTATCCATTGGCGAGCGTAGCCGAGCACGTCCCGCGCCATATCCACGGGAAAATGGATAAACCCATGCGCCGCCTCCGGCAGCAGATACGCCTCAGCGCCAGGCCATCGCTCGGCGATCAATAAGGTGTCATCTTTGAGCGGGTCCAACTCGCCGACAAACATCAACGCCGGCGGCAACCCTGTGAAATCGCCATATAACGGCGACCATCGCGGCTGGCGACGCGCATCATCAGTCAACCCCGGCGTCAGCCTACGCAGCGCTGCAACCATCCCCGGCCCGTCCAGCAACAAGGTCTGCGGCCCCGCCGTGCGCACGCTCGGTGTACCGGTCAAATCATAAACGCCGTAATACAACACCGCCCCGCTGACCCGCTGGAGCAAGTGCGGCCACTGCTTGAGCGCCAGTAACGTCGCTGCCGCCAGGTGCCCACCCGCCGACTCACCGACGACGATCACCGGCAAGCCGGCGAACTCCGCGCAGTCCTCCAGCAACCAACGGGCAGCCGCCAGGCAGTCGTCCAGCAGGCCCTCGAGCGGCGTGTCGAGCGCCAGCCGATAGTCCACCGACACCACTGCCACGTCGCAGGCGTTGACCATGCCCAGGTTGAGGTCGTCATCCATCTGCGCATTGCCGATGACCCAGCCGCCGCCGTGGATATCCAGCACCACGCCCTTGGGTTGGCCGCGTGGGCGCAGGATACGCACGGGCACCGTCCCGATGAGCCGGGTTTCAGCCTCGGGGGCCTGCTTGAGCTTTTGACTGACCCGCAACAACGCCTGGATCAAACGCGGCGTTACGCGATTGCGGATTTTAAAGCGTGGCATCCAGGCGAGTTTCTGGTTGAAGCGGCGCATCTGGGCCAGTTCAGGCTCACTGGCGGACCAGGGTTTAGGCGCCATCAGCGGTTATTGCGCAGGATCGAGAAGTTCAGCGCCGCCGCCACACACAGCCACGCCAGGTAAGGGAACAGCATCAGGCCGGTGATCAGGTCCAGGCGCACCGCCAACACCACCATCGCCGCCACGGTCACCCACAGCACCGCGATAATCAGCATCCCGGCGAGGATCCGATGGGCACCGAAGAACACCGGCGTCCACAGCGTATTCAAGGCAATCTGCGCTGCCCACAAGGCCAGGACGATTTGGCTGCCGGGAATCAGGCTGAGACGATAACCGGCCCAGGCCAGCAGCAGGTAGATAAGGGTCCACGCGACCGGGAATAGCCAATTGGGCGGCGTGAAGCTGGGTTTGACCAGGGATTCATACCAGGCGCCGGGCTTGAAAAGTAGGCCGGTACTGGCAGCGGCGATGCAGGCGAGCAGGAAGATGAAGAAAGTCATGGTCGATCCTTGGCTGGGCATTTCAGGCTTGGACGTGCCGCACGCGGGTAAAAGTTCACTGGCGTACGCAAGCTAAGCAGGCGCCACAACCCTCAACCAAGGCCAACGCGCCTGGTAACTCCTGGCCTTCTGCGCAAACAATGCCGGCTCCGGATGCTGCGGGTTGATACGCAGCACCCCCTGCGCCACATCCTCCAACCCGTACGGCGCATACACCTCGCCCGTCGCAATCTCCAGGCCGATGCACGTACCCGCCACCAGGTAACGATCAATCCCCTGCCTGGCCGTGTGCAACTGCGGATAAGGCCGACCGAACCGCTGAGCGTACCAAAGGTGCACCCGCGCCTGATTCTTCACCTCAACGTTGACGCCCAGGTCCTGGAACAGCACTTCGGCCGAACGGATCACCGCATCCTCGGCCTCGTAGGACAAGTCCGTATCGAAGTAAAAAACGTCGTAGTCCTTGACGCCCTGGTCTGCAGGCAGCTTCGCCTGATGATTCCACACCGCCTGGAACAGGCAGCCCGCCGTGAGGAAACACTGGTCCACCCCGAGGTCAGGCAGGCGCGCGGTGATTTCGGCGTTGATAGGGTTGGCCATGGCCAGGTCGAGCAGAGTTTTGACGGTCAATGTCATGGTCATCCCTTTCAATCGTTTTCCAGCGGCCAACTGTGCAACAGGGCCACGACTCTTAGCGCAACAGATGCACCGCCAAACCGACCAGCGCGCAAGCGATCAATACCTGAATCACCCCGCGCTTGAAATAAAACAGAGCGATCGCCGCCATCAGGGCGATCAACGCGGAAGGCCAATCAAGGCTGGCGCTGAAACCCTTTGGCCACAGCACGTGATAACCGAAGAAGCACGCCAGGTTCAGGATCACGCCAACCACGGCAGCGGTAATAGCGGTCAATGGTGCGGTGAACCTGAGTTCGTTGTGGGTCGACTCCACCAGCGGGCCACCGGCAAGAATGAACAGAAATGAGGGCAGGAAGGTGAACCATGTCACCAGAGACGCGGCGACAGCCCCAGCCAGAAACATTTGATCGGCGCCAAACACCTGCGAGACGTAGGCGCCAACGAAGCCGACGAAGGCCACCACCATGATCAGCGGCCCGGGCGTGGTTTCTCCTAGCGCCAGCCCGTCAATCATCTGTGTCGGGGTCAGCCAGCCATAGTGCCCCACCGCTCCTTGGTAGACATAAGGGAGCACCGCGTAGGCACCGCCAAACGTTAGCAGCGCAGCCTTGGTAAAGAACCAGCCCATCTGGGTCAACGTGCCCTGCCAGCCAAACAACAAGACCAAAATAGCCATTGGCAATGCCCACAGTGCAACGCCAAGCAGAGCGAGCGATGCCAATTTCAACCAGCTGAACCGGGCATGCTCCGGGGACGGAGTGTCGTCATCGATCAAGGCCGGGCCAAACGTTCTCTTGGCGGCACTATGCCCCCCTGTTCTGAATTTCTCGGGTGCCAGGCGTCCCCCGACATAACCGATCAATGCCGCCCCCAGGACAATCAACGGGAATGGGACATTGAACGCGAAAATTGCGCTGAATGAAGCGGCCGCTATCGCCCATAGCCAATGGTTCTTCAGCGCTCGCGAGCCGATCCTGTGGGCTGCCTGCACAACGATGGCGGTCACGGCAGGCTTGATGCCATAAAACAGGCCCGCCACCACCGGCACTTCGCCGAACGCAACATACAGCCATGACAAAGCGATCAGGATGACCAGCGAAGGCAGCACGAACAGCCCACCCGCGACCACCCCGCCCCAGGTTCGATGCATCAGCCAGCCGATGTAGGTCGCCAACTGCTGAGCCTCCGGCCCAGGCAGCAACATGCAATAGTTGAGCGCATGCAGGAACCTGCGCTCGGATATCCAACGGCGCCGCTCGACCAATTCCTGATGCATGATCGAGATCTGCCCCGCAGGCCCGCCGAAGCTGATGAAGCCCAACTTCAACCAGAACCAGAAAGACTCCCGCAAACTGACCGCCTGCGGCCTCGACAACGCTTCTTCACCCACGGGTCCCGATACCTTGCTCATTGCGCTGTTCCTCATTCACGAACCCGATGAGTTGCATAATTCGGGGGCGGTGCAATCGTTCGGCCCCGCGATGACAAGCGCTTCAAAAGTTGCGAATCAACGCCCCAAACAGATCGCCACGCGGCATTTTGTTCAACGGGATGTCGGCATTCTCGAACCATTCGCGACCGGCCTCGGGATGCGGGCCGCTCAGCACGACCACACCCTTTTCATAGGTATAGCGCGCCGCCGCGACGTCGCCGTTGCGGTAGGTCGCGATGGTTTTGTAGGGCGCGGCCGGGTCGGCTGCGGGAATGTAAGGGCCGTCCTGGAAGAACACATGGTCAGGCTTGCCTTCCCACATGACCTGCACGGCTGCGTCGGCGATGCCGGGCACTTCAAAACCGGGGCGACCGGCTTCGCCGTCGAGGTCCTGGGGGATCAGGCCGAGGTTACCGTCATCCGCCAGATAGGCGCCCATGCACAATCCCAGGTAGCGCCCGCCACCGGCGACATAACCGCGAATCGCCTCGGCGCGCGCATCACCCAGGCTGCGCAGGGCACCAGGAATGTCCTGGCCGCCACCGGGCTGCACGTAGAGGTCATAGCGCGCCAGGGTTTGTGGCGTGATGTCGATGGCCTCCTGCGCGCCCACATAATCGATCTGATACTCGGGATTGAGGCGGTGCAAGGCATTCGCCACGTTCTCGGAACAGTCATCGCAGCCCGCCGGACCGCGGTAGATGGCGACGTGCTTGATGGGCGTGGCGGCCTCGGCCGGCGACGGCAGCAAAAGCGCGAATGCAATTAACGTGGCAGCGACAGCTCGTAAGTTCATGACCGAAGGCTCCTGTACGGACAACGCAGAGCCTATAGCGATTGCGCCCTTCAATCCGTTAACAGTTGTAAACGCCGTGAAGCCCCTTACTTGGCAAACGCATACTCCCCGCCCTGCTCCACCGCCTTGCGATACGCCGGCCGCGCCTGGAATTTTTTCACCCACGCCGCCAGGTTCGGGTAAGCCTGCAACTTGCCCTGGGCCTTGGCGATTTCGCCGATGAAACTCATCTGGATATCCGCGCCACTCAGCTCATCGCCCAGCAGGTAGGCTTTATCCGCCAGCACGTCGTTCAGGTACCCCAGGTAATTGGCCACTTCCGATTCGATCCTCGGGTGCAACGGCGCGCCAGCGTCACCAAGGCGGCCGACGTAGAGGTTGAGCATCAGCGGCAGCATCGCCGAGCCTTCGGCGAAGTGCAGCCATTGCACGTATTGGTCATAGGTGGCCGAGGCGGGATCGGGTTGCAGACGGCCCTGGCCATGGTGGCGGATCAGGTAGTCGATAATGGCAGCGGATTCGATCAGCACTTGGCCACCGTCTTCGATCACCGGGGATTTGCCCAACGGGTGGATGGCCTTAAGCTCGGGCGGCGCGAGGTTGGTCTTGGAATCGCGCTGGTAGCGCTTGATCTCGTAAGGCAGGCCGAGTTCTTCGAGCAGCCAGAGGATGCGTTGCGAGCGCGAGTTGTTGAGGTGGTGAACGGTGATCATGGTAGCTCCGCTAAGCGAAAGGGGGGTCCTGAAAAGAGACTACACCACCGCCCGGGAGTGCCCACCTAATTTACTTGTAGTGAGCGGGCTCGCCCCGCGCTGGGTTGCGTAGCAGCCCCAAAACCAGGCACCTCGGTCTTTCTGAAACACCGCAGTGACAGGGTTTAGGGCGGCTACGCCCCCCAGCGCGGGGCAAGCCCGCTCACTACAAACACTCAACCCAACCGAAAGCGCGCGGTGTTATCGCTCAATGCCCGGCTGCCTTTGCTCAAGGTGTCCGCCGCCTGGTTCACGGCACGCGCGCCATCGAGCAGGCGCCCTGCCGCTTGGTCGACCTGCTGGATATTGCCGCTCACTTCATCCGCCGTGGCAGCCTGTTCTTCCACCGCTGTGGCGATCTGCGCCAGGGTGTCGGTGACGTGTTGTACCGCGCCTGCGATTTCGCCCAGGCGCGCCCCCAGGCCGGTGACTGACTCGGCGTCGGTCAGGGCTTGCTCGCACGCCGCGCCCATCAGGGTGACCGCCTGGCTGACGGTTGCACGCAGGCTGTCCACGGTGCCGGCGATCTGCGCCGTGGACGCCTGGGTGCGTTGCGACAGGCTGCGCACTTCATCGGCCACCACGGCAAAACCGCGCCCCTGTTCGCCGGCGCGAGCGGCTTCGATAGCGGCGTTGAGCGCCAGCAGGTTGGTCTGTTCGGCAATACCCCGAATGGTATCGACCACCGATTGGATCTGCTGGCCTTGCTGGCTGACCTGTTCCAAGGCGTTGGCGGTGTCGGTCAGACGCTGGTTGAGTTGCTGGATGCTCGCGGTGGTGCGCTGGCTGTCGCGACTGCTGTCCTCGGCAATGCTGCGGGTGTGCTGGGCGCTTCCAGAGGCTTGCTCGCAACTTCTGGCGACACCCATCGAAGTGGCGGCCAGTTGGGTGGCGGCGGCGGCAATCTGGCTGATCTGGTGCTGCTGGTCTTCGACCTCGGTGAGGGTGCTGCCCGATTGTGCGTTGAGGGTGTGTACGGCCGAACCGAGTTGCTGGGTTTCGTGATTGACGCCCAACAGGCTGGTGCGCAGTTGCACCACGGCAGCGTTGAGTGCGGCGCTGATCAGCGCCAGTTCATCGCGGCCTTCCACCGCCACTTCGATACACAGGTTGCCGTCGCGCAGGGACTCGGCCAGCGTGGTGATGCCGCTGGCGCTACGGCGGATCGAGGCTTGCAGGCACATGAACAGGTACAGTGCGGCCAACGCCAACAGACTGAACGTCGCCGCCACCGGAATGAACTGTTTGATCGATTGCCCGTGGTAGTAACCCAGGCGCGCATCCAGCGCGTGCAGCGACTGGCTGCGCAACGCGCCCAGGGCATCGAGCACGGCGTCGATACTGCTGTCGAACGCTGCAGTATCGAGCTTGATGGTGCCGCCGAAAACGCCCTCGTCCAACGTCTTGAGTTGGTTGTCCAGCAACTGCAGGCTGCTGTCATATTGGGCAGTCCACGGCTCAATGCCCGGATATTGCTTGGCCTTGAGCGACGCGGAGGCTTTGACCAACTGATCCCGGGCATCGCCGATACGGCCGCGCAGGTCACGCATCTGCAAGCGGCTTTGCAAGGTGAACTGCCCCGAGGCAATGGACGACTCACCGACGCTGGCGGTGCGGCCGATGCGCTCGATCAGGTCCGGCGTGTACTGACTGGAAATCTGCATCAGCAGGTAGGTTTCCAGCCAGGGATCGAGGATCAGGCCGGTATCCAGGGTGATCTGCTCGCGCAGGGTTTGCATGGCGGTCAAGGCAGCGGTAAAGCGATCATAACCGTCCGGCCACCAGCCCACGGCACGCAAGGACTGGGTGTCCATACCCTTGACGGCGGCCTGCAACGCCTCGAAGCGCGCCAGGGTGTCGGCGCTGGCGTGCTCAGTGTTGAGCACATCACCCAAGGCTTGCAGGCTCTGCTGGATCAGCGGGTTAGCGGCATCGACCTTGTCCATCGCAGCCTGGGCGGCAGGGGTTGGCGCACGCAGGATGTCCACGGCTTTCCAGCGCGCAGCGAGGTTGCGTTGTGCGGTGAGCTGGCTGTCGAGCGCGTCCAGGGCCAACAACTGGCGAACGCCGGACTGTTCGCTGGCAATCACCGCGAGTTTGTCGCGATAGCCCTGCCCGATCAGCCACACACTCGCGGCCAGGGGCAGCATGAACAGGAAAAACAAGACCTGGAACTTGCGTGCGAAACCGAAACGGCCGAGCAAACGGATACCCGGTGATAAAAGACTGTGCATCGCCGACCACTCCCCCAAACAGCTTAGAAATGACTAAAAGCAAAATGCCATGTCATTGATTAAACTGGCTCAAGCAAGATGTGGGCCGTTGGTGCCGAGGCCGAAAACAGGCGCTTCTACACCGGCTGCCCGCTCAGGCGCGCACGAAAATGGGGCGAAAGCACTCAGTGTTGCGTGCACGTCTGTAACCCGTCGAGACGCCTTGAAATCAGCCCTCGGTGTTTACCAGCATATACCGGCTGAAATTATTGATGTGATCATCCAGATTATCCTCAAGCATCATCCGGTACTGATCACAGAAATACTTCAGCATGGCCTCCCGCGCCTCGGCCATTTCTGCGCCGGACTTGAAGTTGCGAGCACTGGCCCAGGCGTTGAAACGCGTGGTGCCGAACATCATCGAGGCACTGACCTCGCCGAGGTTTTCACAGGTCTTGAGCTGCTCGTTCGACAGTTCGATGTGCGCGTCGGCACGGTCGTAGAAGGCTTGGTCGGTGGTATCGGCCATGGCGGGGTCCTGGGTCAGCGAATGAAGGGCCGCATTGGAGCATAAGACGTCAACCTCAGGCGACCGAAGCCTGCGCCTTCACGCCAGTAACTCACTAATCCAGCGCACCTCTCGAGCCACTTCCTGCACCTTCGCCGGCGGCACCGCTTGCCGCGCCTGTTCAAGGTTGGCTAGGGTCTTGTGCTTCTGACGCAGCAGGCGTTGCCACTTGGCCAGGAACACCGGGCTGCGCGCTTGCATCTGCAGGGGGCCGAAGTACAGTTGTTCGGCGCTGTAGGTCACGGGCCCGGCGCGTTCAGCCACGATGATTTCGTAGTAGAAGCGGTTCTCGTGCAACAGCTCTTCGTGCAGGATCGAGTAGCCATTGTCCATCAACCACTGGCGCAACGGTTGCTCACCACCGTTGGGTTGCAGGATCAGGCGTTCCAGGCCGCTCAGGCACGCCTTCCCGGCGTCGAGGATGTCGCGAATGGTTTCGCCGCCCATGCCGCAGAGGCTGATCGCGGTGATCCCGTCCCCCGGCTCGATCGCCGCCAAGCCATTGGCCAGGCGCACGGTAATGTGTTGCTCCAGGCCATTGTCGCGCACGGTACGTTGGGCGGCGTGGAATGGTGTGTTCGCAACCTCCCCCGCCACCGCAGCGGTGATCACGCCACGGCGCATCAACGCCACCGGCAGGTAAGCGTGATCGGAGCCGATATCGGCCAGGCGCGATTCGGCCGGCACGTTGGCGGCCACGCGCTCCAGGCGCATGGACAGCGTGTGTTCGTTCAACGGTTGGTCCTTTTCATTCCCCGGAAAATCGATCCCGGCTATTGGTCAAATGCAACACCATGGCGGCCCGCGCGGCGTCCGGGTCCTGACGCCTGATCGCGTTGAAGATCGCCTCATGCTCCAGGTTCGCCAGTTGCCCCAGCCTGGCAAAATCCGCCCCGCCGCGTTCGGCGCCCTTGACCTGGGTACGCGGAATCATCGCATTGCCCAGGTGCGCCATGATCTCGGTGAAAAACGTATTACCGGTGGCCTCGGCGATCAATTGGTGGAAGCGCTTGTCTTCTTCCACGCAACTGTCGTTATTGGCCAGTGATGCCTGATAGTCATCCAGCGCCTGGCGCATACGGGCCAGTTGTTCATCCGACCGGCGCAGTGCCGCCAGCGCCACAGCCTGCACCTCCAGGCCCAGGCGCAACTCAAGCATGTTGCGCACACTGGCGACCGTATCCACATGCAGGCGCAAGCCCTGCTGTGCGCGTGGCTCCAGCACGAAGGTGCCGATACCGTGACGCGTCTCCACCAGGCCGGATGCCTGCAATTTGGAAATGGCTTCGCGCACCACGGTACGACTTACGCCGTGCTCCAGCACGATGGTGGATTCGGACGGCAGTTTTTCGCCGGGCTTGAGTTGCCCGAGCAGGATGCGCTGGGTCAGCGCGTCGACCACGCCTTGGGCCAGGTTGCTGGAGCGTCTACGGACAAGTGTTCCGTTTTCAATGGGCATCACTGCGGGTCCACGGGGTTGGGCTGGGGGGAGCTTAACACTCCCTATCCGAGCCTGGCAGGCTAGGTTCACAAGACACTCAACTTGTATGACAACCAACTTGATCAATCTGCATTTCAACGCCCTCTGCCGCCAGCCCCAGATAACGTCGGCTTTGCTCGACAACGCAAAAAAATCTATAACCACCAATAAACATGGGAAAATAACCATAAAATCTATTTCGATGGCGGCCTTATAAGCACAAAAACATCAATCACCCAATTGCGATTCCAAGAACACAACTTGTATGATGTCTATCAACAACACACAAACCCGCATAAAAATAAATCAGGGGGAGTTTTCGAGTCATGAGCCATTCAAATCCAGCATCCGCCGCTGCAGAAAACGAATCGGTGCTCAGCCGCACCGTCAGCAAAGTGAAGAGCCATGTGCTCCCCCTGTTCGTGATCATGTTCATCCTCAACTACATCGACCGGGTCAATATCGGCTTCGTGCGCACGCACATGGAGCACGACCTGGGCATCGGCGCCGCCGCCTATGGCCTGGGTGCCGGACTGTTCTTCATCGGCTACGCGCTCTTCGAAGTGCCCTCCAATCTGCTGCTGCAGAAGGTCGGCGCACGGATCTGGCTGACCCGCATCATGTTCACCTGGGGCATCGTCGCCACGCTGATGGCGTTCATCCAGAACGAAACCCACTTCTACATCCTGCGCTTTTTACTGGGCGTGGCCGAAGCGGGCTTTTTCCCGGGGGTGATCTACTACTTCACCCGCTGGCTGCCGGGTGTTGAACGCGGCAAAGCGATCGCCATCTTCCTCAGCGGCTCGGCCGTGGCCTCACTGATTTCCGGGCCGTTGTCGGGCGCGTTGTTGCAGATCGAAGGGTTCGGTTTCCACGGCTGGCAATGGATGTTCGCCATCGAAGGCCTGGCGTCCGTGGCGTTGGGGTTCTTCGTGTGGTTCTGGCTCGACTCCAAACCCCACGACGCCAAATGGCTGACCCGTGAAGAACAGGATGCACTGGTGAGCGCCATCGACCAGGAGCAGCGCGACCGTGAAGCGCTGACCACGGTCAAGCCGACCCTCGGCAAGCTGCTCAAGGACCGTCAGATCCTGTTGTTCTGCGCCTTGTATTTCTGCATCCAACTGACGATCTACGCGGCCACCTTCTGGCTGCCCAGCATCATCAAGAAGATGGGCGATTTGAACGACGTGCAGGTCGGTTTTTTCAACTCGATCCCGTGGTTGATCTCGATCATCGCCATGTATGCCTTCGCCGCGCTATCGGGCAAATTCAAGTTCCAGCAGGCCTGGGTTGCCGCTGCGCTGCTGATTGCCGCAGCGGGCATGTTCATGTCCACCACCGGCGGACCGATCTTTGCCTTTGTGGCAATCTGTTTTGCGGCCATCGGTTTCAAGTCCGCCTCTTCGCTGTTCTGGCCAATCCCCCAGGGTTACCTGGACGTGCGCATCGCCGCCGCCGTGATCGCCCTGATCAACTCCATCGGCAACCTGGGCGGTTTTGTGGCACCGACCACGTTCGGCTTTCTGGAGCAGACCACCGGCTCGATCCAGGGCGGCCTCTATGGCCTGGCCGGCACCTCGGTGCTGGCGGCGATCCTGGTGTTCTTCGCCAAGACGTCGCCCTCTGCCGCGCTGCCTGCGCCAAGCGTTACACCAACGGCCACCGCTATCAGCAAACCTCTTTGAGCCCATTCAGGACATCACCATGACTACCCCCGTCATCACCCACTTCCAAGTCATCCCCGTGGCCGGCCATGACAGCATGCTGCTGAACCTGAGCGGCGCCCACGGCCCCTTCTTTACCCGCAATATCGTGATTCTCAAGGACAGCAGCGGCCATACCGGCGTCGGTGAAGTGCCCGGCGGCGAACGCATCCGCGAAACCCTGGAGGACGCGCGCAGCCTGGTAGTCGGCCAACCCATCGGCCAGTACCAGCGCATCCTCAACCAGATGCGCAGCACCTTTGCCTCACGCGATGCTGCGGGCCGTGGGCTGCAGACCTTTGACCTGCGCATCACCATCCATGCGGTCACCGCCGTGGAAGCGGCCCTGCTCGACCTGCTGGGCCAATACCTTGAAGTGCCGGTGGCCGCCCTGCTCGGCGAAGGCCAACAGCGCGATGCGGTAAAAATGCTCGGTTACCTGTTCTATATCGGCGACCGCACAACGACCAACCTGGCCTACCGCAACGAGGCGCACGCAGAGGACGAGTGGTTGCGCTTGCGCCACGAACCGGCCCTGACCAGTGAGGCCGTGGTGCGCCTGGCCGAAGCCGCCAAAGCCAGATATGGCTTCAGCGACTTCAAGCTCAAGGGTGGTGTCTTGAGCGGCGATGCGGAAATCGAAGCGGTTACCGCCCTCGCCGAACGCTTCCCAGATGCGCGCATCACCCTCGACCCGAACGGGGCCTGGTCACTCAAGGAAGCCATCCGCCTGTGCCGCGACCAACACCATGTGCTCGCCTATGCCGAGGACCCATGCGGTGCGGAAAACGGCTATTCAGGCCGCGAAGTCATGGCTGAATTCCGCCGTGCCACGGGCCTCAAGACCGCGACCAATATGATCGCCACCGACTGGCGCGAAATGGGCCACGCCATCCAGTTGCAGTCCGTGGACATTCCCCTCGCCGATCCGCATTTCTGGACGATGCAAGGCTCGGTGCGCGTGGCGCAGATGTGCAACGACTGGGGCCTGACCTGGGGTTCACACTCCAACAACCACTTCGATATTTCCCTGGCGATGTTCACCCAGGTCGCGGCGGCGGCACCCGGTGATATCACGGCCATCGACACCCACTGGATCTGGCAGGACGGCCAACGCCTGACGCGCGAACCGCTGAAAATCGAAGGTGGCTACGTGAAGGTGCCGGCCAAGCCGGGCCTGGGTGTGGAGATCGACATGGACGCAGTGGCCAAGGCCCACGAAGTCTATAAAGGCATGGGCCTGGGTGCGCGGGATGACAGCGTGGCCATGCAGTTCCTGATTCCGGGCTGGCGCTTCAATAACAAGCAGCCTTGCCTGGTGCGCTAGGCACGTCGTTCGATGCAGCGCATTGTCAGGTTGGCGGCCTGAGGTATCAGGGCTTGATATTTCTCAATATCGTGAATAAGTGTCCAGGCCAGATCCAGCGCGGGATGGGCTGATCGCGGGTCTCTGCAAGGGCATCCAAAATCGTGCGATTAGCCGCGTCGGTGGCAGGTACACCCAAGGTTGAGGGTGGCGGCGTTTTCTCGCCAGGGGAGTCCGACGGCGTGCTCAATCTGCCAGTGGCCGAGTCGATCGCATAACCGCAAACCTTGCCATATTCGGTGAGGCTCCAGACACCGTTGATGACGACGGCGACTGATTTGTCGGGCGGCAGCCTTATGGCCTTGTTTGTGGTACGAACGGCATAGTCTTCGAAGCTGATTTTTTTGAAGGTGGCGAACTCGCTGCCAAGGGGCGGTTGATCATCGCCTTCATTGGAGAATTTGTTCACCATTCGCTCCAGGAACGGTATGCCGCCAAGGTTGGTGAACGCCCCGTGGTCCGGATGCAGGATGTACCGCAAAAAACCCTGATCGATACGGGTGCTGTTGATCGCCGAACCGTTCAGGATGCGAGAGGCGATCTGCGCCTCCTCTTTCTTGAAATCGAAAGTGACCCGGTAGCCGTTGGCGTCATAACCATTATTGCCACCCACCGTTTGCCGACCGTCACTGGAGCGCCGATAGTCACCCAGGACCACGGCCACTTGGGTGACATGAGCCAAGTTAGCGCCCTCCGCTTGAGCATAAGCAAACATATCCGCAATTAAGTTTCGATCCTCAATGGTAAGAAAGTCGCAGGGGTTTTGAGCCATGTTGTAGAAGGTGGCAGGTGGAAGGGCAACGGGTGGCTCACTGCCGCGAAACAAGCGCGAAATCATCAGGTCTCGCCCGTTGACAGGTATCGACTTCAAGCTGGGCGCTGGCGTTGATTGCAACTCTTCCCATGCCGCACGCCGCTCATTGATGGTGAAAGAACCACCCTCGTCATGCGCAATCAAGCTGAGCTGGTCACGCACAAGGCCTTTAAAAGGATTGCTGTCGACTCCGTTGACGAAACCTGTCGCTTGACGGGCACGTGCCAGAAGCTCCGGATCAATCGTGTCGGGAATCTCTACATCATGCTGTGTTTTATTGGCGAGATAGTGGGTGCCGATAATCGAATCGATTGGGTTGGTGTTCTTCTGGTCGATACGGGCTTCAGCACGCGTTGCGGCTTCATTCAACTGACGAGCAAGCGGCGAAACGCTGCTGGTTGCAGGGTCTCCACCCGTGAAAACAACGACATCCATCTTATTTTTATCAGGTAGAGCGAGGGACGGAATAGCAACGTTACCAGCCTTGCCTGCCACACGGCTGTCAGGCAAGGATGTATAAGAACTTAAAATAATCATGGGCATGCACCCCTGAACAACGTTGCTATATAAAAACAACCCTGAATTATCACTACGCAAAACAGCTCACACCAAATTTGACCGAACAAACATTACACTTCATTAATCCCTATATCTGAATGTTACCGAATCTACTCCCGCGGGGTGTGCCAAAGGTGGAATCCCTCCCCAGACAGAATGTCGGATAATTACTCGTGAACCATGATTGAAAGCCTGATCATTAAAGTCCGTCAGCGTTCCGGAGGTATTAGGATAAATAACGGCACAGTTCTCTTGAGAGCTGTAGGGACGGTAGTAACACAATTTCACTTCCTCCTTGATACTTTGAGGGTAATAGGTCGCTCTCCATTGGATCTCCAACAACTGCTTGGGATCGGTAAGGGTACCTGTGGGGATATCCGCGGTATTAACATAAAAACTTGTCGATCCGAAGCCTGGATCCTCATTCGAAGTCGACAGAACAAGGACAGAGCCAGGCGCACTTGTTTTAGTGATCAGTCGCTCCAACGCGAAAACTTCTCCGCTGGCAGAAATCAGCGCTGCCCCTAACAAAGCTAGAATAAAATTTCGCGCACTCACACAAAACCACAAAGCCGTCGAGCTTTTCATAATCATCACCATAGCGTCAAAAGTTGAGTACCTAAGGTTCCAATCAATCCAGCCGTATGAATCACGCCATTACCCTTGCACGTTTTATCAACTCAAGTAACCCCACAACGTCCTAAAAACACGAAGTCCTCATCTGTAATACCTGAAAGTAAGACTTCGTCAGCAACTTCCTAGTCCCGCACAGCCTCTACTCAACCCGCCCATTTCACGTCATGATGTGCCCCCCCATATCAAGGACGTTAAACAATGAAAGTTTCCCTCGCCGCCTGGGTACTGGTGCTTTTACCCGGTGTGGCCTGCGCGCTCCCCGTCCTGAAAGACACCACGCTCTACACCGACACCGCCCACGACTGCCAAGACGTCGATCTCGCCACCTGGCAGCACCCGACCCGTGCGCTGCTGGAGAAAAACCATTTCCAGCTTGAACGCATCCAGCTCTGCAACGATGGGCACTACCCGGTTTTCCATGTGCAAGCGCCCTACGACCCGCGCGGCCAGACCAAGGATTTTTACCTGCCGTTGTATGAACGCATGCGCAAGGCCAACGGCAAATGGCCGTTCGCGCTGGTGGATAACAGCGATGCGGTAGTGGTGTATGTGAGCTACCCCAAAGACGATGGGATTTCCCTGAATTACGAGGGCTTCGAAGCGCCGTAGTCATTCGGAGCCCGAGACCTGCTGGATTTTGCTGCAACGTGAACCGGCGCCTCACGGCGCCGTTTTTTTTATCTCGCGATCAGAACGGTTTGGTCGGCAGGTATTTGCCATCCAGAGTGATCACGGCGCGGGAGCCGCCGTCCGGATCATCGACCTTTTTGACGTCCAGCTTGAAGTTGATGGCGCTGATGATGCCGTCGCCAAACTTCTCGTGAACCAGCGCCTTGAGCGTGGTGCCATAGACCTGAATCATTTCGTAGAAGCGGTAGATCGTCGGGTCGGTGGGAATGCCGTTGCCGAGGCTGCCGCGCAACGGAATCGTTTGCAGCAGGGCGACCGCGTCCGCGTCCAGGCCCAGGGTGTCGGCCACCTTTTGCGCGGCGTCCGCCGGCAGTGGGTGCTGGCCTAGCAAAGCGGCGGTAACGAAGGCTTCATGCAGACCGGTGCCTTCGGCAATCTGGGCGAACGACAGGTCTTTGCGGGCCTTGGCCAACAGGATGACGTCGGTCAGGGCAAGGCGGGTGTTCTGGCTGATTTGCGACTGGATCATGGGTTTATCTCCGTGGGTAAACATCAGGGGTTAGTGCGAAACGGCCCGCACGCTCGGGTTGTCGGCGAGGGCGACGAACTTGCCGGTACGGTTGTCGAAGGCTTGGATGCCGCCGCTTTCGATGTCGTAGACCCAGCCATGCAGGGTCACCCGCCTCTCTTCAAGGGCAAGGCGAACCGAAGGGTGAGTCTGGATATTGGCCAATTGCGCGATCACGTTTTCACGCACCATGGCGGCGACTTTCGCGGGCACATCGACATGCTGGCGGGCCTCGTTGACCACCCGGCCGGAATCGGCGTAACGCAACCAGCCGGCCACGGCGGGCATGTGGTCCAGGCACGTGCAGGTGGCGATGGCGGTCATCGCACCGCAATCGGAATGCCCACAGATCACGATATCGCTGACTTGCAGGGCAGCCACCGCGTACTCCACCGAGGCCGACACACCTCCGGGCTCCGGGCCGTAGGACGGCACGATATTGCCGGCGTTGCGGATCACGAACAGGTCGCCTGGCTCGCGCTGCGTGACTAACTCAGGCACCAGGCGGCTGTCGGAGCAGGAGATGAACAGCGCTCGCGGGCTCTGCTGGTTGGCGAGGTCTTTGAACAAGCCGGCGCGCTCGGGGAAAGCATGGCGTTGAAACTTCAGGAAACCTTCGATGATGTCTTGCATGGGTGACTCCGTGGGTTCGCGATGCGATGGAGCAGAGGTTACGCATCCGTCTAAATAAGGTAAAAGTCTCAAATATTATCCAGAGCATCAGATAATCTTATGAAATCAAACATGCTGGCACGGCACATCCAGTACTTTTTGGCCGTGGCACAACACGCAGGCTTTACCAAAGCGGCCGAGGCCTTGCATGTCTCGCAACCGGCGCTCTCACAGCAAATACGGCAGTTGGAGGAAAGCCTCGGCGCGCAATTATTCGATCGCTCGGGTCGCAAGACACGCCTGACCGATGCCGGCGAGGTTTACCTGAGTTACGCATTGAGGGCCGCGCAGGAGCTGCAGCAAGGTCAGCGTGCGATTCATGACGTAGGCGATTTGAGCCGGGGGTCGCTACGGATCGCGTTCACGCCCACCTTCACCACTTACCTTGTCGGGCCGCTGATGGAAGCTTTCCACCGCCGCTATCCGAACATCACCTTGAGCCTGCATGAGGTCGCCCAGGAAGCGCTGGAACGCCAGCTACTGGCCGACGAGCTGGACGTGGGGATCGCCTTTGATGAGGTGCACGCGCAGGACATCGAGGCCACCCCGCTGCTGGTTGAAACCCTGGCGCTGGTGGTCGGCAGTCAGCATCCGCTGGCCGGGGAACGGACTATCGGCCTGCCGGCGCTGAACGCCGAATCCCTGATTTTGTTGAGCCAAGCGTTCGCTACCCGCGAGCAAATCGACCGCTACTTCAACCAACACGGCATTCGCCCGCGCGTGGTGATGGAGGCCAATGTCATCGGCGCGCTGATTGAGGGGGTGCGCAGGACGACCCTGTCGACCCTGTTACCCGCCGCCATTGCGCGGGCGCATCCGGGCTTGATCGCAATTGAACTGGGGCCACAGCGCCTGCAACGCACGGCCGTGTTGATGCAGCGTAAAGGGGTGTACCCGACAGCGGCGGCGCGGGCATTCAGGGAGGTCGCCGAGGAAGTCGCATCAGCGCTGGAGGCAAGCTGTTGAGCCTTCGATGGAACGCGGCAGAGGTCGCCTGCGATGAATATTCCAAGCCATTTCTTGACAAAATAAATCGCCGCATCGCAATATTCAAAGCTATCACTTGGTAAATAAAACCAAGCCCGACAGCACAACAAGGAATAGTCGATGCCAACCCATGACAGCAGTTGGGGCGAATTGCTGCGCGGCAAGAACGCCGCTCGTTCCATCGCCCTCTCCGGCGGCATAGCGCTCTATGCCACCAACACTTACATCGCCACCACTATTTTGCCGTCGGTGGTCGCTGAAATCGGTGGGTTGGCGCTCTATGCATGGAGCACCACGCTGTACGTGGTGGCCTCGATCCTCGGTTCCGCCCTCACCTCCAAGCTGTTGCAACACACCGGCCCGCGGCTGGCCTATACCGTCGCCACGCTGATCTTCATGGTCGGCGTGTTGATCTGCGCACTGGCGCCGAGCATGCCGGTGATGCTCGCAGGGCGTTTGATCCAGGGGCTGGGCGGCGGGATGTTGCTGGCCCTGTGTTATTCGATGATCCAATTGGTGTTCGAAGAACGCCTGTGGCCCCGGGCAATGGCCTTGGTGTCGGGCATGTGGGGCGTCGCAACGCTGGTAGGCCCGGCCGTGGGGGGCGTGTTCGCCGAACTGGACGCCTGGCGCTACGCCTTCGGCGCCATGGTGCCGGTGAGCCTCGCCTACATCGTGCTCACTCACCGTGCGCTGCCACCCCGTGACAACGCCACGGACAGCGCCAGCCGCTTGCCCGTGCCGCAACTGGTGCTGCTGGCCGCTGCGGTGCTGGCCGTGTGTGCGGGCAGCGTCTCGTCGCTGCCGAGCTGGAACCTGCTGGGCATTGCGGCCTGTGCCGGGCTGGTATTTCTGCTGATCCGGCACGAGTCCAGCGCCTCGATCCGCCTGTTGCCCAGGGACGCGTTGAGGTTCAACACCCCGCTTTGTGCGCTCTATGCAACCATTTGCCTGCTGGTGATCGGCATGAGCAGCGAAATTTTCATGCCGTACTTTCTGCAGCACCTGCACGGCCAGTCGCCGCTGTATGCCGGTTATATGGCGGCACTGATGGCCGTCGGCTGGACCGTCTCGGAAATCCTCAGTTCCGGCTGGACAGGCCGCAGCGCACAACGCGCCATCCTCGCCGGGCCGCTGTTTATCGTGGGCGGACTGGTGCTGCTGGCAATCACTACCCCCATGGCCAGCCTGGGCGAATGGGCACGGCTGGCGCCCATCTGCCTCGGAATGTTCCTGGTAGGTTTCGGCATTGGCTTGGGTTGGCCGCACCTGCTGACGCGCATTCTGCAAGTGGCGTCGGAGCAGGACAAAGACACGGCCGCTGCGTCGATTACCACTCTGCAACTGTTCGCCATGGCTATGGGCGCGGCACTGGCGGGCGTGATCTCCAACGTGGCGGGCATCAATGATGCGACCGGCAATGCCGGCATCGCCAATGCGGCACAATGGCTGTTCGCGCTGTTTACCCTGGCGCCGGTATTGGCTTGGGTGATGGCACGGCGCGCAACCCGAGCCCAGGCCAGCACCGGCGGGTTAACGGTGTCTTGAGGATGTGGTTGCGTATCGCATCGCCCCGCTGGAAAGCACGCAGATCACGGAGTGTTTTTTTAAACTGATATCATCCGGGTCTGTACAACCCAGGTAAAAGACATGAATCGCCAAAAGAAACTCCAGCAGCTCTTCAAGGCCAAGGCCAAAAAGGCCAGCGCCAAATTGGCGCCGAAAAGCAAAGACAAATACATCAGCAAAGCCGACCGCGCGAAACTGGCGGCTGAAGCGGCTCAAGAGCCGGCCACGCCCGCCGACACGTCCTGCTGAACCATCAGCCGGCATCAACCAGAAGGCGCAGGCTGGAAGGCGTGCCGGCTTCGTATTTGCTCCAGATGCGCCGCAGGTGGCGTGCCGAACCAAAGCCTGCGCGCTCAGCGACCGTTTCAATACCCAGGGCCGATTCGGCCAACAGTTCACGGGCCACGGCCAGTCGCAGCCGATGCAGGTAGTCGAGCGGGCTGCTACCGACGTGCTCGTGGAACAGCCGCGCCAGGTGACGACTGCTGGTGCAGGCCAACGCCGCCATGCGCGTGACGGTCCAGGCTTCACAGGGGGCGGCAGCGATGGCGTCCTGCACCCGATGCACGGCCGGATGCAGATGATTACGCCCGGCGATCCAGGGCGACAATTGCGGGTCGGCACCACTGCGGCGCATATACACCACCATGTCCCGAGCGACCGTGCAGGCCAGGCGTGGGCCGGCCAGCTCGGCAAGCAGGTGCAGCATCAGGTCGATCCCCGCAGTGACGCCGGCGCTGCAACTCACCGGACCGTCGGTGACGTAAAGCCGGTTTTCCAGGACCCGGGCCTTGGGCGCCACGGCCTGCAATGTGGCGCACAGCGCATGGTGCGTGGTGCACTGGCGCCCATCCAGCAATCCGGCCCTGGCGGCACTCAACGCTCCCGCACAGACGCATACCAGCCGCTCGCCCGAAGGCGCGTACACGTTCTGCAGCCACTGGGTCAGCGCCTGACTGGCCACCTCGAACGCCTGTTGGCGTGCCTTGCTCACCTTCGACGTGGAGCCTACCAACACCACCAGGGTACCGGGTGCCAGGACCGCTGGAAGTGGCGCCAAGCCGGCCAACGGCAAACCGATGGAGGTTTGCAGGGACTCCACCGGGCTGACGTACCGCAGGTCAAAATCGATGACGGCCGTGTCCTCGACCTGAGCCGCCAGGCGCAGCACTTCGGCGGGGCCTGCCAGGTCGAGCATCAGTACATTGGGCAGCAACACGAACAGCACCGGCACGCTCACGGTCAGGCCTCCAAGACCTGGGCGACGGTGACGATGCGCGCAAAGCGGTCTTCGAGCACCAGCTCCGTGCGCTCGCGGATCTCGGCCGCAGTGTAGACCCGGGCACTGCGCGCGTGAGTCATGGGGAAGGTCAGCGTCGCCTCGCTGACAAAGTCGACGCTAAAGCCGCTGTCCGACGCCTGCCGCGTGGTGGTTTCGCAGCATTGTTCGGTGCGAATACCGCTGATGATCAATGTGTCCACCCCCATCTCCGTCAGCCGTGCAGCCAGAGGTGTGCCGGCAAAAGCACTGTGGTAGCGCTTGTGGATGACCAAGGCCGGCTCGATCGACAACTCGCTCAAGGTTCTGACGTTGCCCGATGCCATCGAAAAATGCCCCTGGTCTTCAACATGGAAGACTTGTATCACCGGGATGCCTCGCTGAACACACCCATCAATCAGGGCCTGTTGTTTGGCAAGGTAGTCAGGCAGGTCATTTTCGGACCAGTAGGTGGAATGGCGGAACGAATGCTGGGCATCGATCACGATCAGGGCTTTGCGTTTCATGGACAGTCCTCGTGGTGTGAATTACAGACGCCATGGTAGGCGCGCCACCCGGTACGCAACAGGCGCAGGCCGGACCAGCCGAGGACGGATTCGGACATCATGACATACCAGCTCTCGGCAACCGCTCGACGCCTCGCGTTGTATAGGGGGGCGGGGTATGCAATGATCCGCCCCATCATAGGTAGGGGGGGTATGCCGTGGGCCATATAGCCGCGAACAAAGACAGCTTGATCAAACGCGTCAAACGCATCGCCGGGCAAATCCAGGCAGTCGAAAAAGCGCTGGAGTCAGACGCCGACTGTGCCAAGACCCTGCATCTGGTGGCCGCCACCCGTGGCGCCATCAACGGGCTGATGGAGGAAATCATCGAAGACCACGCCAGGGCCCATGTGGCCGATCCGTCCCTTAGCGAAGAAGCTCGCAACAAAGGGGTCGAAGAATTGCTCGAAGCCATCCGGCGGTATTCCAAATGACTCTCACGCCTCACACCCACGAGCATGTATTCCTCGGTTCATCCCACGAAGAAAACGCCAGACGCACCCTCTGGGTGGTGTTGCTGACCGTCGTCATGATGGTGGCGGAAATCGCCGCCGGCGCGTTGACCGGTTCCATGGCCCTGCTGGCTGACGGCTTTCATATGGCTACGCATGCCGGCGCCTTGGGCATTGCCGCTGCGGCCTACGCCTACGCCAAACGTCACGCGAACAGCCCGCGCTACAGCTTCGGCACCGGCAAAGTCGGCGACCTGGGCGGCTTCGCCTCGGCGCTGATCCTGGCGCTGGTGTCCCTGGGCATTGCTATCGAGTCGGTGATTCGCCTGCTGCAGCCTGCCGAGGTGCAGTTCGGGACAGCGACGCTGATCGCCGTGTTGGGCTTGGCGGTGAATATCCTCAGTGCGCTGCTGCTGGGTCACGGCCATAGCCACGGGCATGACCACGACCACGATCATCACCCGCACGGCCACGACAACAACATGCGCTCGGCCTATGTGCACGTGATCGCCGATGCCTTGACCTCGGTGCTCGCCATCGCCGCGTTACTGGCGGGCCGCTACCTGGGTTGGGTGTGGTTGGACCCACTGATGGGCATTGTCGGCGCCCTCGTGATTGCGCGATGGGCCTGGAGCCTGATGAAGGCCACCGCCGGCGTGTTGCTGGACCAGACCGATGAACAGGTCGCCGCCGAGATCCGCGAGTTGGTTGAACAACCCGGCGATGCCAGGATTACCGACTTGCACGTCTGGCGCGTCGGCCCCGAGGCATTTGCGGCGATTGTCAGCGTGGTCGGCCGCTCGACCAATGCCGAGAGCATTCGCGAGCGCCTTGAACCTGTCCATGAGGTGAGTCACCTCACGGTCGAATTTCACGCCGCGTAACGGCGGCCATCACTGCGCACCCAGGTGAGACCTTGGCCAAAGATATTGAAAACCCCTGCATTTCCATCTGCCAGCTCAGCGGTGACCTGTGCGTCAGCTGCGGACGCAGCAAGGACGACATCCGCAAATGGAAACGCATGAAGCGTCCCGAGAAAATGGCCGCTGTGCAACGTGCGACGCAGCGGCTCAAGGTATTGAAGAAGGCCAGATAAGGTGGACGGATCAGGTCCGCCCGACGGACCCCGCGACCGGCAAATGACCCAGCAACCTGAGCCCGGTGCTTTTCACAAAAGTGTCGTAGTCCATCGGCTTCTGGATGCGAGTCTCGGCGTTAGGCAGCACATAGGCCCAGGCCCGTTTTGACGAAGCGTCGTACACCAGTTTGAACAGGCGCGTCGGCACCCAGACCTTGTGCGCGCCCATGGTGCTGTAGCCCGGGTCAAACAGTGGGCCGGTGAACACGAAGACATTACCACCGGCACGGGTGGCAAATTTACGCACGTCTGCTTCGACCTTGCTCCAGATCTTGCGGTTGTTGGTCGGGTCTTGGGGCACCATGTTCGACAACGCGAAAGACTGCGCCATGGCATTGGCACTCGGTGCGTCGGCGGCCGGAGACTGGTGACCGCGATCCATCGCCGGATGCTGGCCACGATAATCGCTCAGTTCTGCGCGACCGTCCTTGGGAATGCGTGGGTCCGGGTAGAACTGGTTGGTGCGTTCCTCGCCCTTGGCATCTTTCAACTGCGCGGCATTCAGGCGTTCGACCACCACCAGCGGTGTCCTGCTGGTTTGCGAATAGAGCACTGCGAAGTTGTCCGAGCACAGCGCCAGGGGCTTCATCGAAACCGGCACGGTGGCAAGGTTGATCGGCGTCGCAGCGGGGAACAGATCGGCACAACCGTCAAACGTGGGCTTTTTCTGCTGGTTGGAATAGAGGTCGAGAGCGGCCCCCTGGCTGATCGAACCGGAGTGCGAGCTGTGTGCCTGGGCCGCAGGCTTGATAAAGTCCAACAGACTGCGGGCTTGTGCCCCGGTAGAGAGCAAAACAAGGGCCGACAGCCCAACTGCAATGTTGCGCAGGTGCATGGCGTGATTCTTCGCAAGAGAGTGAGGCGACAGGCTCCGAAATGCGGAGCCAAGTGACTGATATTGCGAGAGTTACTGACCAGGCAAAGTCACATTAGTGCCCTGCTGCGAGCGGTTTTCCCGTCGCCCGTGCGCCGGGCTTGAAACCGTGGGCATGAGCGCCCCCGGCAATCGCAAACGACAGCACAATCAACACCAGCATGGCCCACGGAAACGATGCCACGCCCCAGGTATCGAGCAATACCCCGCCCACCAGACCGCTGGCGGCGATTGCGCTGTTCCACGCCACCACATTCAGCGACAACGCCACGTCGCCCCCCTCGCCCGCCGCGTCCGCCAGAGCAGTTTGCAACAAGGTGGCGGCGCCGCCGAAACTCGCGCCCCACACCGCCACGCCAAAATAAATCACCAAGGGCAACTGCCCCAGCAAGCCGAATAGCACACTCACGGATGCAAACGTCGCCAGGCTGACCAGCACGGTCTTGCGCAACCACGCCTCGACACATTTTGCCGTAAGCCAAATGCCCGCCAGCGCGGCGATGCCAAACACCAGCAACACGCTATCCACACGCTCGGCCAGCCCGGCCGGTGCCACGAACGGTGCAATGTAGGTATAGAGAATATTGTGCGCGAGCATCCAACTGATCACCACCGCAAGCACCGGCCGCACACCCGGCGTGGTCAAGACCTTGCCCAGGGACAGACGCTGATGCGCGGCCTGCGGTGGATAGTCCGGGACCTTCGCCAGCACCCACACCATCAGCGCCAGCGTCAATCCTGACATCAGGCCGAACGTCGTGCGCCAGCCCACCAGGCCACCAACCCAAGTGCCAAGCGGCACCCCCAGGGACAGCGCAATCGGCGTCCCGACCATCGCCAGCGCAAGTGCCCTGCCCTGCTGGTGTGGCGCGACCATGCGCCGGGCGTAGCCGGCCAACAGGCTCCACGCCAACCCTGCGGCCACACCCGCGAAGAATCGCGCTACCAACGTGACGCCATAGTGAGACGACAACGCGGTGATCGAGTTGAACAGCAGGAAACCGACGATGGTCAGCAGCAACACATTGCGTCGACGCCAGCCCCGCGTCGCGATGGTCATAGGGATCACCGCCAGCACTGAACCCAAGGCATACGCGGTAACCAGTTGCCCGGCCATGGACGGGGTCACGGCCAGGCCTTCGCTGATTAATGGCAAGAGCCCGGCCGGCAAGGTTTCGGTGACGATGCAGATGAAACCGGTCATGGCCAGGGCGAGCAATGCGCCGATGGGCAAGCGGTCAGTTGACTCGGATAAGCTGAGTGAAGGTGTCACGGGGAAACTCCTCGGGGCGACTTAGATACTGATCGATACAAATATTGCGCAGCGTCGCGATGCGTTGTCAACGACTTATGTATCGACTAGTATTTATCTCGTCACCCAGAGGATTTTTGCCATGGCACAAATGGGGCGCCCCCGTAATTTCGACCGCGAACACGCCGTGGAGCAAGCCATGCACTTGTTCTGGCAGCATGGCTATGACGCCACCTCCCTGGCCCAGCTCAAGGCCGGCTTGGGTGGCGGTATCTCAGCTCCGAGTTTTTACGCGGCCTTCGGCTCCAAGGAAGCGCTGTTCGATGAGTGTGTGCAGCGCTACCTGGCAACCTACGCGCAAGTCACCGAATGCCTGTGGGACGAAAGCCTTGCGCCACGCCAAGCGATCGAAACGGCGCTGCGTCAATCAGCGCGCATGCAATGTGAAGATGGACACCCCAAAGGCTGCATGGTGGCGCTCGGCGTGATGAGTGCACCAAGCCCGGACAACGCGCGCGTTACGCAGGCATTGACGCAGTCACGCACGCGAACGCGGGCGGGCATTGTGCAGTGTGTAGAACGCGCGATCAGTATCGGGCAGTTGCCGAGCACACT
This sequence comes from Pseudomonas sp. R19M, assembly GCF_050312585.1. Lineage (NCBI taxonomy): Bacteria > Pseudomonadati > Pseudomonadota > Gammaproteobacteria > Pseudomonadales > Pseudomonadaceae > Pseudomonas > Pseudomonas sp. R19M. The sequence goes on along the minus strand of NZ_JBNPJV010000079.1, from coordinate 230,730 downwards.
GAACGCGGCGGCACTGGCCACGGTGTTTGATAGTTTTCTGCAGGGTGTCTCGATCCTGGCGCGGGACAACGTCCCCCATGAAAGCATCGACGCGGCTATCAACCATCTGCTGTTGACGTGGGATATTGCCGCCGCTACGGCGCCGCCGGTACGTCCCGGAACGCCATGACATCTGGAACGACAAACAGGCCATTACCCTCGCACGCAGCCAATCATCAGGCTTTACCCGTCACGCTGAACCTGCAATTCAGAGGCATGATCGGGGTTCTTGTACCCGTGGGCGCAGCCCGCCCTTAACTCTCCGACTCGACCACCAGCGAGTCCGTGAAGTCGAGAATGACAGTGAAACGATGTTGCACGCGAATCACTTCAATGTGCCAACCCAGTTTTGCGCATAGCTGGCGCATCAACTGCAGCCCAAGGCCATAGCCGAAGTCGTTGGACTCCTGTTGCGGCGGGATCTCCCTCATCTGATTGGCAATAAACAAACGGGGGTATTGGAAGCTGATTTCTACTTGCCCCTCCTGCGCGTACTGAAGCGCATTGCGCAGGAAGTTGCCGATCACGATGCGGCATGCGGTGGGAGGCAAGCGGCAAGGTTCGTGGCGGATGTCGATGATCAGCTCGATATCCCGGTTACCGATCAGGTAGCGATGTTTCTCAATCAATTCGCCCACCAGCTCACCCAGGTCAACGTCTGCTTCCGGCAACGGCTCGGGGCTCTCGCGGCTCATCCACAGCAATGTCTCGGCGATGAGCTGCATATTCAGCACGGAGCGCTCGATGCGCTGCAAAGAGGTCGGCAGCACACCACCCGCTTGCAGGGTCAACAGTTCCATATTGGCTTTGAGCACCGCCAGTGGGGTGCGCAGTTCATGGCTGGTGTAGCGTAAAAGCCGACCTTCGCGCTGGCTGGCCGCCTGCACCTGCTCGACACTTTTGGCCAGCGCTTCGGCCAGCATATTGAATTCCTTGAAGCTGAAACCCGGTCGGCCGGCAGCCATTGCGTCAGCATTTTTCAACGTACTGGACCATTCGGCCAGGCGTCCCAACGGACGCACCAACCACCACACCAATAAGGCGATAATGAACAGCGCCGGCACGAATACCGCCAGGCTGATGAACGTGACGCTCTGCAACACCTGGTCAAAGTAGGCATCGGACAAGGGTGTTTCGACTTCACCGCCCTCCTCGTGGTCATGGTCGATGTCATACAGGTAAAGGGTTTTACCGTCCCCCAGGGGCTGCTCGAGGATGATCTGGAAGGGGGCATCGTCATCATCGGAGTAAAGATCGCCGAAGATGTGGACCGCGCCGAAGGACAGGCTCGGCGGGCTATCCAGCATCTGGCGGACGTTCTGCGGCAAAGCCTCCTTGCCGATGACGCCGGTATAGAAGTAATTGTGCGGAGGTGGCGTGCTCGGATCTTTCTTGTAGTGCCGGATAAAATATTGGGCTTCTTCTTCCATCATCGAGCTGGCGGTGTAGAGCAAGCCGCGCACGGTGAATACAGGCAGCAGGTGGCTGTAGATCAGCAACACCACCGCAATCAGTAACAGGAAACTCCCGCTGATCACCCACTTCAGGCTCAACCCATTACGCATAGGGTTTTACCTGAATACCGACCCCGGCAAGGGTATGGATCAATGGCCGGCCAAAGGGTTTGTCGACCGTCTTGCGTAGCCGATGCAGGTGCACTTTGAGCGTATTACTGTCCGGTGGCTCATCGCCCCAGACTTTTGCTTCCAGGCGCTCTCGGGGAACGGGTTCAGGACTGGCGCGCATCAGATGCTCCAACAAGGTCCAGCAGATCGGCGACAAATGCAGTTCCTGTCCTGCGCGACTGACCTTACGGGTGGACAGCTCCATCACCAAATCATCCACCTGCAGGCGGCTGGTCTGACCGCTACGGCGCATGCTCAATGCGCGAATCCTGGCCACCAGCTCGGCCAGCTCGAAGGGCTTGACCAGATAGTCATCGGCTCCAGCGGCAAAACTGGCGAGCTTGTCCGACAACGCATCCAGCGAAGTCAGCATCAGGATCGGCGTCTGCACGCCTTGCTGGCGCAGTCGTTCGCATAACTGCTGGCCATCCAGTCGCGGCAGCATGATGTCCAGGAGAATGACGTCGTAATGTTGGTTGAGTGCCAGATTAAGTCCGGCCTGGCCATTACTGGCGTGGTCACAGACGATGCTGCTGAACGCCAGATACTCGATGACGGTGGTGGCCAGGTCCAGGTTGTCCTCGACCAGCAGCAGGTGAATATGCACAGTAAAAAGCCTCGGACAGGTAGTGCGCAGAGGCTTGAAGGATAACGGAAGCCGGCCGGCCTTCGAATGATGTTTACCTGATGTTAACCCTCTCCTGCTTAAGCTGAGGCTCTTCTTATCCAGAGCATCACAGCCATGAACCTGTCTTCGATGATCATCGGTGTCCTGCTGGTGTTGATTTTCTCCGCCCTGATGGCCGGCCTCCTCGCACCGAAAGCTCAGTTGATCCGCATGGGAGGCAGTAGCTGGTTTCTGGTGGGTCAGAACGTTGAGCGAACAGGGTCGTTTCATGTCGTCAGTGCGTCCTGATCACGTAAACATCAGCTATACCTATCAGTTGGTATTGTGCGTAGTGCTGATTGTTTGCGTGTCGTTGTCGATGGGGATCTATATCACTCGCGTGAATGCGTATGTTGATCAGCAACGAGAGCTGTCGCCGGTGTATCTGCACGAGTGCCATGAAGGTCGCGGCGGCTTTATTGTCTATGCTGATGGCAGACGCAGCAGTGACAAGTGTTATAGCTGCGATGAAGGTGAATCGGCGGGTGCCGACGAGGCGCAGGGCCTGCCAGGCTCACACCGTACCGGGTGGCTCGAGTACATCCTGCCTACGGTTGAAGAGCCGCGGATTCTCAAGAGATGGGGCAACCCTCCTACCGACGCCCGGTAACACACCGGTCACAAACCGGACGGAAGGTATGTACCCCATCTAAAGTTAAGGCGCCGGGGACAGATAGACTTTATGTCGTTCACATCTGCAATACTGTTCAAGGACCGAACTCATGACTCAGCGTCAATCCGGCCGTACTTTACCCCCCGTTCCCTTGCCTTTTCGCTGGTTTGCGTTAATCCCGGTCATCCCTGCCATCGCATGGACACTCCTGCAATCAGCCTCGCCGGCCAACATGGCGGCCTGTGCCGTACTGCTGCTGATCGGTCTTGGTGCATGCGCCTGGAGCACCCGTTCGCAGCGTGACCTGGTGCTGCGAGCGATTGCGCAGGCCAAGGCAGACCCGACAGATGCAGACGCGAAACACCACGGCATGGCCGTGCGCGCCCAACTCGACGAGGTGTTGCTGGGCGCCATGCCCATCTGGGCCAAGCAAGTGGAAAGCTCGCGCTTGCAGACCGAAGACGCCATCGTCAGCCTGGCCAACCGTTTCACGGGTATTTCCACGCGCCTGCAGGACACCGTGCAGGCCTCCCAGCAAGCCGCCGGGGAACTCGATGGGCAGGCTGCCGACGGCGCGCTCAAGGTGCTGGCGCGCAGTGACAGCGAACTGAGCCAGGTGATCGACTCGCTCAAGGCCGCTCAATCGAGCCGAGACCAGACCCTCTCCCAGGTGCGCAGCCTCACCGCCTATACCGGCGAACTGCGCACCATGGCCGCCGACGTGGCGGCGATTGCGGCACAAACCAACCTGCTGGCCCTCAATGCCGCGATCGAGGCGGCGCGTGCCGGTGAAGCCGGGCGCGGGTTTGCCGTGGTTGCGGATGCGGTGCGCAGCCTGTCGAGTAAATCCAGCGAGACCGGCCAGCAGATGTCGGCCAAAGTCGACATCATCAACAACGCCATCACCCAACTGGTGCAGGTGGCCTCCACCAGCGCCGACCAGGACAGCCACTCCGTCGCCGCGTCCGAGCAGAGCATCCAGCAGGTACTCGAACGCTTCCAGAGCATCACCGGGCGCCTGGCCGATTCCGCCGACCTGCTCAAGCAGGAAAGCTACGGCATCCGTGACGAAATGACCGAGGTGCTGGTCAACCTGCAATTCCAGGACCGGGTCAGCCAGATCCTCAGCCATGTACGCGACAACATGCACGCCCTGCATGAGCACCTGCTCCAGGCCAACCAGACGCCCGACCAACTGGCAGCCGTCGATGCCCGCCAGTGGCTGGCGCGCATGGAGGCCACCTATGCCACCGACGAGCAGCGGCGTAACCATCATGGCGATACCGCGGCGCAGCAGAGTTCACAAGACATCACTTTTTTCTAGGAGCACAGCATGGCGAAGAATGTATTGGTGGTCGATGACTCGAGCAGCGTGCGACAAGTGGTCGGCATTGCCTTGAAAAGTGCCGGCTACGATGTGATCGAGGCCTGCGATGGCAAAGATGCCCTGGGCAAGCTCAACGGGCAGAAGGTGCACCTGATCATCAGTGACGTGAACATGCCCAATATGGACGGCATCACCTTTGTAAAGGAAGTCAAGAAGCTGGCCAGCTACAAGTTCACCCCGATCATCATGCTGACCACCGAGTCGCAGGAATCGAAGAAAGCCGAAGGCCAGGCCGCAGGCGCCAAGGCCTGGGTGGTCAAGCCGTTCCAGCCGGCGCAGATGCTGGCGGCGGTGTCCAAGTTGATCCTGCCCTGACCGATGACGGCACGGAGGCCTTATGTCCATCACCTGCGAAACAGTCGACGGTACCGCCCGCCTGGGCATTGACGGCGAACTGACGATCTACACCGTGGCCGAGCTTGCCGCCGCCCTGCTGCCCCGGATCGGCGCGGCGCCACGCCTGGAAATCGACTTGTCACAGGTCACCGAAATCGACGGCGCCGGCCTGCAATTGCTCGCGGTCATCAAGCGCGAAGCCGCCGGCAATGGCACGGACTTGAGCCTTGCCGGGCAGAGCCAGGCGGTCACGAGCACCTTTCAACTGTGTGGCGGCGCGATCCTCTAACGCGCAGCCCCGTTCAATGAGCGACAAGGAGTGTCCAGGTGAGTATTGATCTCGATCAGGCACAGCAGACCTTTATCGCCGAGGCACGCGAGCTGCTGCAGGTCATGGAGCAATCCCTGCTGCAACTGGAGAGCGAACCCGGTGATGAAGATGCGATCGGTGCAGTGTTTCGCGCCGCCCATACCATCAAAGGCTCCGCCGGGTTGTTCGGCTTGGCACCGATTGTCGGTTTCACGCATATCGTCGAAGACGTGCTCGACCGCCTGCGTGATGGCAGCGTAAAGGTGGATGCGGCGTTGATCGCGCTGCTGCTCAAGTGCGGCGACCACATACTTGACCTGATCGAGGCGGTCGACCATCACGGTGGCGCGCTGCAGCCTGCGACGCTGGAACATGGTGAGGTATTGCGCGAAGCACTGAGCGCCTATCAGCCACTGCAGACGGCAATCACCGCTGTGGAAAGCGCAGGCCAAGATGACGAGACCCGCGCCGAGGTGCTCTGGCATATTTCCCTGCGCTTCGGCGCAGAGGTGTTCCGCAATGGCATGGACCCGTTGTCCTTCTTGCGCTACCTCGCCACGCTGGGCCAATTGCTACAGGTCACCCCGCTGACCGAGCGCATTCCGCCCGTGGACGCCTGGGACCCGGAAAGCTGCTACCTGGGCTTTGAAATCGACCTGCGTTCGAATGCCAGCCATGCCACCCTCAATGAAGTGTTCGACTTCGTACGCGATGACTGTGAGGTGCTCATCAGCGCCCTCGACGCGCCAGGCGACAGCAGCACCGCAGCCGGTACCGAGTTGGTCACCCAGACCCTTGCCAGCCCAGTGGCGACGACGCAACATCGCGTCGCGACGACCAGCGACGTCAAGCCGCGGGATGGCAACTATGTACGGGTCAATGCCGACAAGCTCGATGAACTGATCAACCTGGTCGGCGAGCTGGTCATCGCCAGCGCCGGCTCCAGCCTGCTGGCTCGCTCCTGCAACAACGACCCGCTGGAAGAAGCCGCCTCGACCGTCTCCGGGCTGGTGGAAGAGATCCTCGATGGCGCGCTGCGCCTGCGCATGATCCCCATCGGCGATACCTTCAATCGTTTCCGCCGCGTGGTGCGCGATGTCAGTCAGGAACTGGGCAAGGATATCGACCTGATCATCAGCGGCGCGGAAACCGAGCTGGACAAGACCGTCGTCGAGAAAATCGGCGACCCGCTGATGCACTTGTTGCGCAATGCGATGGACCATGGCATCGAGAACGCCGAGGCCCGACGCGCCGCTGGTAAATCGACCAAGGGTCACCTGAGCCTGAATGCCTACCACGACTCGGGCAGCATCGTGATCGAAATCGCCGATGATGGCGCCGGACTCAACCGCGAACGTATCCTGGAAAAAGCCCAGGAGCGCGGGCTGGTCGCCAGCGGTGCGGTGCTCAGCGACCAGGAAATCTACAACCTGATTTTCGAAGCCGGTTTCTCCACGGCCGAGGCGGTGACCAACCTTTCCGGACGCGGTGTCGGCATGGATGTGGTCAAACGAAATATCACCCTGTTGCGCGGTACTGTCGACCTCGACAGCCGCCCCGGCCAAGGCACCGTGGTGCGCATTCGCCTGCCGCTGACGCTGGCGATCATCAACGGATTCCTGGTCGGCATCGACCATTGCACCTACGTGATTCCGTTGGATATGGTCCAGGAATGCGTCGAGCTGGACGAACTCCAGCGCCAATCCAGCCGCGACCAGGGCTACCTGGATCTGCGCGGCGAGGTGCTGCCGCTGGTGCACCTGCGCGACCACTTCAACCATGAAGGCCCACCGGCCCGCCGCCAGAACGTGGTGGTGGTGCGCTATGCCGAACACAAGGCCGGGCTGGTGGTGGATGACCTGCTCGGCGAGTTCCAGACCGTCATCAAACCCTTGGGCAAGCTGTTCGGTGCGCTGCGCGGCATCAGCGGCTCGACCATTCTGGGCAGCGGCGCGGTGGCCCTGATCCTGGATATACCGGCGTTGCTCAACCAAATCGTACAACAGGAAGCCCGCACACCTCAGGCGCCCTCGTCGCCCACGGTCGGCGTGCGCTGACGCATTCGCAATTCCATGGAGGTTCCCCGATGAAATGGTTCTACGATCTTAAGATTTCCACCAAGTTGATCAGCGCATTCCTGGTGGTCCTGGCGCTCACGGCGGCCATGGGTGGGTTTGCAATCCTCCAGCTCGGTGCTGTCAACCAGGCAGCCCAGGAGATCAAGAGCGATTGGATGCCATCCATGCGCGCCGCAGCCGGCATGCGTTTTTTTGCAGCCAATTATCGCCTGAAGGAAAACCGCCACGTCACTACCGAGATCGCCGAAGAAAAGGCACAGGCTGATCGCGAAGCCGATGAGACGCTGCAACAGTTCAATACCCGCATGGGCACCTATGAGCAATTGCTGTCGGGCGATGAAGAACGTCAGCTTTTGACCGGTTTGAAAAGTGCCTGGTCCACCTACCTGGCGACCAGCAAGCAGTTACTCGACTTGTCCCGGCAGAACCAGGAAGCCGCTGCGACTACCCTCCTCAGAGGGGAGTCCAGGACGCATTTCGATGAGGTGACCAGCCGCTTGCAGAAAATGGTCGAGTTCAATGAAGCCGGCGCGAGCGAAGCCGGTGACAAGGGCTCGGCGTTGTACGACAGCGCACGCGTTTCGATCATCGCGGTGCTGGTCGCCGCCCTGTTGATCGGCCTGGGCCTGGCGGTGTTCATCGCGCGGATTATTTCGCGTCCGCTGAGGCTCGCCGCGACCGCCGCCGAGCAATTGGCTGATGGCAACCTCAGCACCCCTATCGCGCCGGGCGGCAAAGATGAAACCGGCATGGTGCTCAATGCCATGCGCAACATGGTCGGCAAACTGGCGACTATCATCGGTGAAGTACGCAACGCTGCCGACAACCTGGCGAGCGCCTCGGAGCAAGTCAGCGCCACCGCACAGTCGATGAGCCAGGCCACCAGTGAACAGGCCGCCAGCGTCGAGGAAACCAGCGCGTCGGTGGAACAGATGAGCGCCAGCATCAATCAGAATACCGAAAACGCCAAGGTCACCGATGGCATGGCCAGCAAGGCGGCCAAGGAAGCCACCGACGGCGGAGAGTCGGTGCAACAAACGGTATTGGCAATGAAGAAAATCGCCCAGCGCATCAGCATCATCGATGACATTGCCTACCAGACCAACCTGCTGGCGCTCAACGCCGCGATTGAAGCTGCCCGGGCCGGCGAGCACGGCAAAGGTTTCGCGGTGGTCGCCGCCGAAGTCCGCAAACTGGCGGAGCGCAGCCAGGTGGCCGCGCAGGAAATCGGCGAACTGTCCTCAAGCAGCGTGGACATGGCGGAAAAGGCCGGCAAACTGCTCGGCGAAATGGTCCCCTCGATCAACAAGACCTCCGACCTGGTGCAGGAAATCAGTGCCGCGTCCGAAGAGCAGGCGGCCGGCGTGGCGCAGATCAACACAGCCATGACCCAGCTCAACCAGGTGACCCAGCAGAACGCCTCCAGCAGCGAGGAACTGGCGGCGACCGCCGAAGAAATGAGCAGCCAGGCCGAACAGTTGCAACAGGCGATGAGCTTTTTCGTACTCGACAACACCTCCGGCGCCGCGGTTCAAACCAGCAGTGTGGACAGCCCGGGCAACAAGCCCAGCCGCCAGCCACCCCGCCCGGCACCGCAGCCCGCCCGCAAAGCGTTTGCCTACACGATGGCCAGCGCCCCGGACGAATCGGAATTTACCCGTTTCTGATGCAAGACATCGACGCGGGCTTACAGGGAGAGTGACATGGGTGCAGTGATGACTAACCGTCAGACCGCAGTGGCGGCGGATGAGGATGCGCAATACCTGACCTTCATGCTCGGTGGCGAGATGTTCGCGATCGGCATCCTGGGCATCAAGGAAATCATCGAATACGGCAGCCTGACCGTGGTACCGATGATGCCCGCGTTCGTGCGCGGTGTGATCAACCTGCGCGGCGCCGTGGTGCCGGTGGTTGATCTATCGGCGCGTTTCGGCCGGGCGAACTCGCCGATTACGCGCCGCTCCTGCGTAATCATCATCGAAGCGAGTACCGAAGATGGGCAGCCCCAGGACATCGGGTTGCTGGTGGATACGGTATCCGCCGTGCAGGAGATTCCGGCGGCCCAGATAGAACCCCCTCCCAGCTTCGGCGCGCGGATTCGTGCCGACTTCATCGGTGGCATGGCCAAGGTCGAAGGCAAGTTCGTGATTGTGCTGGAGGTGGGCAAAGTCCTTTCTATCGACGAGATGTCCAGCCTGGCCGAAAGCGCGCAGACACCGGCGCTCGACCTTGAGCAGCGTTGAGATACGATCATGGCCGACACTGCTTCGCTCGACGACCGTGAATTCGGTCAATTCCAATCCTGGTTGTACCGTGCGGCCGGCATCAACCTGTCGCCGGCCAAAAAAGCCTTGGTGGCCGGGCGCCTGTTCAAGCGCCTCCAGCATTATGAATTGGAGAGCTATGGGGACTATTTCAAACTGATCATGAACGACCAGCGCAAGGGCGAACTGCAAGTCGCGCTGGACCTGCTGACCACTAACGAAACCTACTTTTTTCGCGAGCCCAAGCACTTTGATTTCCTGCGTCAGCACGTCCTGCCCAAGGCCGCGCCGGGCAAAGTGTTTCGCGTGTGGAGCGCGGCCAGCTCCTCGGGCGAAGAGCCCTACAGCCTGGCAATGACGCTGGCCGAGGCCCTGGGCACCACGCCTTGGGAAGTGATCGGCTCGGACATCAGCACTCAGATGCTGGCCAAGGCGCGTACCGGGCATTACTCGATGGAGCGCGTCGGCACCCTGCCCCAGCCGCTGCTCACCAAATACTGCCTCAAGGGCATCGGCCGCCAGGAAGGCACGTTCCTGATCGACAAGAGCCTGCGCAACCGCGTCAACTTCGTGCAAGTCAACCTGAACGAGCCGCTGCCAGGCCTGGGCGAGTTCGATGTGATTTTCCTGCGCAACGTGATGATTTATTTCGACCAGCAGACCAAGAGCCAAGTCGTCGCACGCCTGTTGCCGCAGCTCAAACCCGGCGGCCATTTCATCATCAGCCACTCGGAGAGCCTCAACGGTGTGAACGACACCTTGAAGCTGGTGGCGCCGTCGATTTACCGCAAGCCATGAAAAAGCCTCTCGGTGCAGCCGAAGTGGTGTTGGCGCCCGGCCAAGTCACTTTTGCGACGCGGCCGACTCGCCTGCGCACTTTGCTCGGTTCCTGCGTGGCGTTCACCTTCTGGCATCCGCAACGGCGGATCGGCGGCATGTGCCATTTCATGCTGCCGGCACGCTTGCGGCATGGTCAGCCCCTGGATGGCAAATACGGCGACGAAGCGCTGGAGCTGCTGATTCGGCATGCGCGCGCCCATGGCACGCGGCCCCAGGACTATCAGGTGAAGGCGTTCGGCGGCGGCGAGATGTTCCCCACGCAGCATCGCCACCTACCGGCGCAAAATGTGGCCGCCCTGAACATCCGCGCCGCGCTGGCGCTTGCCAAACACCATCATTTGCACTTGGCGGCCCAGGACATGGGCAGTACCGGTTATCGCACTATCGTGTTCGACCTGTGGAACGGCAACGTCTGGGTCCGGCATCAACCTATGGGATTACTCAAAAACAATGCCTAACAAAAAAATCAGCGTATTGCTGGTCGATGACTCGGCCGTTGTCCGCCAAGTGCTGCTGGCGATTTTCAATGACACGCCGGATATCCACGTCATAGGCGCCGCCTCCGACCCGATTTTCGCCATGGACAAGCTCGCCCGTGAATGGCCGGATGTGATTGTACTGGACGTGGAAATGCCGCGCATGGATGGCATCACCTTTCTCAGGAAAATCATGAGCGAGCGCCCGACACCGGTAGTGATCTGCTCGTCACTGACCCAGAAAGGCGCGGAAACCTCCCTGCAGGCTTTATCGGCCGGCGCCGTGGACATCATCACCAAACCCACCACAGGCCTGAAGAATTTCCTGATCGAATCGGGCCCGGAATTGATTGCGGCAATCCGTGCGGCGGCCAACTCCAATGTCAGTAACCTCGGCAAGCGCATCGCCAAGCCGACCCCGGCGCCCGCGGTCGCCGGCAAGCTGACGGCGGATGCGATCCTGCCCGCCGCCAACGGCCAGGCCATGGCCCAGACCACTGAACGCATTGTCGCCATCGGCACCTCCACCGGCGGCACCCAGGCGTTGGAGGCCGTGCTGACGGCACTGCCGAGGGTGTGCCCGGGCATGGTGATCGTGCAGCACATGCCGGAAAAGTTCACCGCCTCCTTCGCCGAGCGCCTGAACAGCGTGTGCCAGATCGAAGTGCGTGAAGCGCGCAACAACGACCGTATCCTGCCGGGCCTGGCTTTGATCGCTCCCGGCGGCAAGCACCTGATGGTCACACGCAGCGGCGCCTACTATCACACTCAGGTCATCGACGGGCCGCTGGTCAACCGCCATCGGCCATCAGTGGATGTGCTGTTTCGCTCAGTGGCCAAATTCGCCGGCAAGAACGCCACCGGCATCATCATGACCGGCATGGGCGACGACGGCGCCCGCGGCCTCAAGGAAATGCTCGTCGCCGGCGCCGCGACGGTCGCCCAGGACGAGGCCAGCTGCGTGGTATTCGGCATGCCCAAGGAAGCCATCAAACTCAACGCCGCCCAGCGCATCATGGCGTTGCAGGATATTCACCAGGCGATCCTGCATAAGTGAAGTTGGATGTAACTGCCTGGGCGACGGCACATGATGGGTTGACAGGTGCTGGCCTGGTTTTTCTCGGAGTAATAACGGGATTCGTCGGGACCAACACTGGGGCTCGTCCTTTCCGTGGGCTCACTCGCAAACGCCTTATGCGACAAGCACCGCGCTAAATACAGTCTATGGACTTGGCTCCGCTGGCCCAGTGGGCTGCGAAATCGGACGTGCGGACTGCAGGATCACAACCCAGAATGTCGAAAGTTGCCAACCTGTAAACATCGAACGGGTCCTCGGCGATTATTTGTTGAATGTCCGAGTGGCGCTCACCATACGCAAGGATGAAGCCTCCGCTCTCATCGGTGAGAGGGCCGGCAAACAGTATGATTCCGGACTGTATGTATTTGACCAGCCACGCTTTGTGGGCTTCCAAGTGAGCTTGAATTTCCTCAACAGGGCGAAGGTAGGTAAGTTTGATAGCAAACAGCATGAATTCAAGCCTCCAGACTGGGTGAGTTATTGAGCAGGGGCTGACAGGCTTGCAATGACCGCGGGCATTGCAGCTATGGCTTTTTCAACACCCTGGTCTCGTAATTGTTGACCTCTGGAGACGCCTTCGGCGCGGACGAAGTGGATATCACTAATTCCGAGAAAACCAAAAAATGCCCTGAGATAACTTTCTTGGAAATCCATTTTTTGCAGTGGCCCCTCCGAGTAGAAGCCCCCACGAGCCGAAACCACGATGACGCGTTTACCGCCGGACAAGCCTACAGGACCCTGTTCTGTGTATTTAAAGGTTCGTCCGACTTGGGCGATCCTGTCGAGCCAAGCCTTTAGCTGGCTCGATACGTTAAAGTTGTACATCGGAGCGCCGATGACCAGCACATCGCTCGCCAGGAACTCCATGACTAGAGTTTCTGACAGTTGATGCTCCTGCAAAGTGGTCTCCGTAAAATCATTGATCTCGGTTTGTCGGAATCCTGCTGCAATAGGACCGGTGAGATGCTTCAACTCATCATCGACCAGGTCGCGGTACTCCACATGCGTCTCGCGATGGCTATCTTGAAGATGTGCAACGATGGTTGAGGAAAGTCTACGGGTTATGGAGTTGCTGCCCATTATGCTCGAGTCAATATGCAGAATTTTCATGTTTGAGGACCTACTTGCTGTAGAAAACTTATGAGCACTTTTCATCGTCCGGCTTCCCTGGCGGCTTGATCGATGAACTTGGCTACCGTATCGGGATGAGAAACAAGGGACAGGTGGCTGGATCGGATTGATAAGGTCTGTGCTCCAATCTGTTTCGCGATAGCCAGCTGTACCGCTGGTAAAAGCGCCTTATCGTCAGTTGTCTGCAAGTACCAGCTCGGCTTGTCGTGCCACGCCGCGTGCTGGACCTTGCCGACAAAACAGGCTGCCGCTATAGGCTGTTGAACCGATGCAAGCAACTGCGCTTTTTTCATCGGTAAGTCCGCCGCCATGACTTGATGAAACTGCACGGGATCGTCCAGCCAAACCCAACCCTGCGCATCGGGTGTCAGGCCAGTCATAGGCGCATTCAGTCGCTGCAGAAGGCCCGCTGCTGATTCACCGCTGTCGGGCACTAAAGCGGAAAGATAGGCCAACCCCTTTACATTGGAGGCGTTACCGGCCTGCGTTATAACCGCGCCGGCCCATGAGTGTCCTACCAGCAGCACGTCGCCTTGTTGTCGGCGAAGTACGCGCTGCGTTGCCAAAACGTCATCGTCCAATGAGGTCATCGGGTTCTGTACGGCGGTGACGTGATAGCCCATAGCAGTCAGCTGCTTAATCACCGGTGTCCAGTTCGAGCCATCGGCAAATGCGCCATGTACCAGTACGATGTTGCGCACAGTGCCATCAGGTAACGCGGCTATGGCCGGCCCACCGGAGAACAACAGCGATAAACCCAGGACCAAGCCAAGTCGGCTCAGCCAGTTCAGCGGACCGAAGCGTTTTTCTTCGTGAGGCTTCGTGTGGAGCGGCAGGTTCATGTCGGAGCGCCTTTGCAGTTGACTGTGCAAAGTTTAAGTAGGCCCAACTGGAACTGTTAGATAACAAATAAGCCACACTTCATGCAAAACTCGCCAACTTGATTGCCAAAGCAGGATTTGCCATGCGCGTTGCGATTGTTGCTGTGGAAGGTAGCCTGATGTCTGCCATCACTGGGCTGGCTGATCTGTTCTGGATGACCAATCAGGCGCTGAAATCACCACCGCCTGGTTTGGCTTCGGAAATGAGCGCCAAGATCGATGTTGAATTCGAAACGATCATCGTCAGTGCGGATGGTAAGTCGCTAAGGGATCCTCAGGGCAGGCTTATTCCCGTTGATGCCGATTTTTATGGCGCGGGGCCTCTTGATGCTGTGCTCGTGACTGGCATGGCCTTGGGGCCGGATAGGTTGCCGCCCACTTCCGACTCCCTCAAACACGCGGCAGCTTGGCTCAAAGTGAATCATCAACAAGGCGTACTGGTCGGTGGGGCGTGCGCGGGTACGTTTGTTCTGGGAGAGTCTGGGTTGCTCGACAACAGACGCTGCACCACGACCTGGTGGCTGCACCATGCTTTCAAACAGCGATTTCCAAAAGCCCAGCCGGTGTGGGGCACTGCGGTGGAGGAGCACGACGGCATCATTACCACTGGAGGACCGTTATCCTGGATTGATCTGGCCCTCTACGTGATTAGGCGCTTGGCCGGTGCCGATGTCGCCAAGTTGACCGCAGATATCTCTGTGACCGACAGCTTGCCTCTGCCTCAACTGGTTTATGCACCCCGAGGTTTTATCAATAGTGCCAATCCGCTGCTTCTGGAAACCGAGCAAATCATTCGTCATGCCAAACCCGGGCTGACGGCTGAAGAACTGGCCAAAACATTGAATCTGAGTGAGCGGACACTGCATCGGCGACTCAAGAAATTGACCAATGAGTCGCCTAAAGAACTCATTACCCGCGTGAGGATAGAAACGGCCTGCGTCCTCCTTCAGACACCGGGAGCCAGCGTTAAACAAGTGGCCCTCAAGTGCGGCTACAACGAAGATACCTCGTTCCGACGGGCTTTCATTCAACTTACGGGGATGACTCCTGCGGATTACAAGCGCTGGTCTAAAGGGCGTTGCTCCTGAGCCCAAGACTGGAGACGGAGCGGATCAGCAAGATCGGGCAGTTACCGCCGCGTCCGTTCAGCGAACTTGAAGTGAACCGGGAAAACGCTTGCAACTCAGCTACCCGCTAATGGGTAATGCTCAATACGGCACGCATGACTATGGCCATCGCCTTTACATGTCCCATCCAGATACCGGTAGTTCACACGCACCGACTGGCCTTTTTTGGGCCACTCTCGGCGTGGGATCTGGCTTTGGTAATCAGTAGTTTCTGGGATAAACGTGAGGGTCGCCCCCTCTTCCGGGCACTCTGCCGTGGTCGATGTAGGGCTCACCTTCAGGATCTGCGCCTGTAGCTTGGGGTATGGATGTTTCAATACATCAGTAACACGTAACTCCATACTGCAAATTTGCCACGATGCCGCTTGTACTGGCTGGCACAACATGAAGACAGGAAAAGCAAATAACGCGTAGCGAGCCACATGATTGCCCATTATTGACACTGCCTCGAATATTGATATTCAGGACACTATCAGATTTGAACTCATCGAATCATGGAACGATCAATCTCCTTATGCACATCCAGCCAAGTCGTTGCTCGAGCCGGCATCAACTGAAGCCGCACCCGCTGCGGCTCCTGCCGTGGGCCAGTCAGCGGCGCGGCGTCTGCAAGGCGTGGTAGCCGTAATCGGCGCGAGCTTTGTGTAAAGGAACGCCCGCCTCGATAGCCGCACGAATATGCTCTTCGGCCTGGTGGATTTCTTCGGCCACCTCCAGCACTTGGCTCAGTGAGCCGGCCGGAATCACTACCAAGCCGTCACCATCTCCGCGCAACCAATCATCTGGTTGTACTCGCACGCCGCCCAGCGTCACGGGCGCCTGGATCGCTTCGACACGCACGCGATCCTTGCCGGTGCGCATCCAGTTACCCCGGGAAAATATCGGGTAATCAAGTTCCAACGCACGGTCGACATCGCGGCAGATACCGTCAATCACCGTCCCGGCCAGTTGCTTGCGGGCGGCAGTAGAGGTCAGCAAATCGCCCCACACGGTGGTGTCGAGCCGCGCCTGGTTGTCGATCACTACCACCTGGCCGGCCTCAAGGTCGTCGATGTAGTCACCCACCGAGCCGCCGTCCAGGCCAATAGGGCCGTAGCGCAGGGTCCAGGCTTTGCCTGTGAGGGTGAACGACCGGTCCAGAGGCATGATGTCGGTGCACTGGCAAACGATTTTCAGGCGGTCCATCGCATCGCTGAGGTCGGTGCAACTCAGGGCGTTGAGACGGGTAAAAATAGAGGTCTGCATGATGTAGCCTTCCTTGTGTCCGGTAGGTTAACGCACGATGGCGGCGGCACTGAATGCATGGATCTTGTCGACGATCTGACGGGACGCCACCCTGATTGCCGTGGTGGTATTGCCGGCGATATGCGGCGTCAGTTGCGCGTTGGGAATGTCGGTCAGTGGCGAGTCGAACCGGTCTTTTTCCAGGGAAAAGGTATCGATGGCGACCGCCTTGATGTGCCTGGGAAACTGGCGCATGAAGGCTGCCAGCTGGTGTTCGTCGACGATCCCGCCGCGAGCGGTATTGATGAGGATTGAACCTTGGCGCATCTGCCCGAACTCGGCGGTGCCGAACAAGCCGCGGGTCAACGTGGTGAGCGGCACGTGGATCGAGACGATGTGCGATTCAGCCAGTAACTGCGCAAGGCTTGCTCGTCGCTCAAGCTCAAGGCTGCGCGCCACCGGTTCGGTAAAACGCTCGGACCCGGTAGCGATCACCTTGATGCCCAGCGCCGCCGCCTTACGTGCCACCTGCCGGGCAATGCTTCCGGTGCCCACCAGCCCAAGCGTGAGTTCGGCGTATTCGGAGGTAGGTGCCAAGGTGCCTTTTGCCCAATGACCGTTGTGCGTTTCGGCGTTGTAATAATCCAGGTCACGAGATAGAAACAGCGCCTGGGCCAGGACGTACTCGGCAACAGCGACCGCGTTGGAGCCTGGCGTGTTGAGTATCGTAACGCCGCACTGCTCGCATTCGAGCCGATCAATATGGTTAACCCCGGCGCCGGCCTGGGCAATGGCGCGCAGTGGCGTGGCCAACGCGGGCGAACTGGCGGCACGGATCAGGCTGGCACCGAGGGGGATGTTCAGGCGCGTCTTGAACACGCTGTAACCCCTGGCTCGACTCACGGCGGCAATAAAGGCAGGCTCGTCGTGACAGTCGATCTCGGCATATTCAATACGCGTAGTGTAGTGCTGCCGGATGCGCTCTTTATCCGCGAAATAGTGCAGGTTGAGAGTGACGTTCAGGCCCAGCGCAAGAAAGCGATCGACTTCCTCAAACAGCAATGGCGGGCCGGGGGCATCGAGTATCAGGATAGTAAATGCCATACAGTTGATCCTCTTGGAGGGTAGCGCCTGCCGATACCCAGGCTGCCCTGGGTATCGGGGCTAATCACCAGTTGAAATGGTGGGCGCTGGTGGGATCGACCAGACCTGCATCGGTACTCACGGCCGCGAGGAACCCGCTGTAAAAATCATTCAGCGATGAGGACTGGATGAACGCGGGATTGCTTTTGGCGTAGATAAGAAACAACCGATAGATTCTCAGGTTCTTTTCCTTGCGGTAGACCTCTGCCTTGAGGCTAGGCCACAAGTTGAGCAAGCTGCTTTCCTTGATTTTCCAAGGATCCGCCGGCTCGGTGCCGGTGGTGGCCTTGTACACGAAGCGCTTACCTTCAATCACTTCCAGGTGCAGGCTGGCCAGCAGTTGTTCAGCCGTGCCGATGGCTTCGGTCTTCAAGGCTTCAGCCAGCGCCAGGATGTGGGCTTTCTCCGGGTTGCTGCCGGTCAAGGTCAGCCAGGCGCATTTCAGGTCGGTTCGCGCAATGGCATAGGCCATGCCTTTGACGTAGGTGTGAAAGCTCTCATCCTCGTTGAAGGCCTTCGACAAGTGCGTTACCGGCTCTTGCGCAAACTGCCCGACGCCGATCAGTTCGCTGTGCAACCCACCGGCCAGCAAGGCGCGGGTCCAGGGAATCGCACGAATGGCATCGGGTCGCGACTCGAACACCTTGATGTTGAAGATCCGAGAAGGCGGTCGGGTGCCCTTGGCGGTGGCCCTGACCACGTCAAATCGCGCCAGGTCACGCAGCAGAGAGGGCAACGCCGGATGCTCGAAGAACGTCGCCTGGTAGCGGCGCACCACTTCCCCCCAACGTTGAATCCTCCCGGCAATGACCTCTTCGGACGGTTTCGGCTGGGGCTCGGCGTGCATACGGTACAACTGGCTGAGAAAGTTGACGGACTGATTGCGGGTCAGCAGATGAGCGCGCATCTCCGCACACCCGGCCAGCATAAAGCGGGTTTCCGGCCCCTCCAACGCGCCGAATTCCTGCAAGGTCTCTGCAATCACTCCATTACACCGTGCGTGTTCCCCACCCATGATGACGTGGACGACCACCTCGATACCGTAGCGGGCCGCGATCGACTTGTGCTGGTTGGCAATCGCCATATTCAGTTTGTGCATGGCCTTGCCGCCTTGCTTGCCCGTGTCGCTGGGACCAAACGTGATGTATTGGCGGTTGCCGCGTGTTGCCAGATGCTGGCGGTACACCGGGTTTTCGTAAACCTCATGCACCGTGGCAAGCGTGCGCTCGGCACCTGCCAGGTCTTCGGGTTGCAGGGCAATGTCTATACCGTCCCGCACCTGGGCCGCCTTCATCAGGAACAACACCTCCAGCGCACTGAGGGCCGAAGTGTACTCGGCGATCCCGTGGATTTTCATGCGGTCGCGGTAACGGTCAATCATTTCAAACCGCTCGAGCGCGTTGCGCGCATCGTGCATACGGATATAACTCGGGTCCTGCTCCATCAGCGCAATGTAGTCCTGACCGGCGTATTGCTGAGCTTTCTTGGTGTAAATCGATGTGGTGCGTTGCAGATACCCTTGCCACAGGGCAGCCGGAGCCTCCTCGCCTTCCAGCGCAACCTCAAGCGCGGCCTGGCGCGCCCGCTCATCCAGCTCGTGATAGTGCCGGCCCTGGCCCAGGCCGATGGTTTCCAGCCATTGACTGGAAAGAATCTCATCGACCACGCTACTGAACATCTCGGCGTTTTCACGAAACTCGATATCCAGGTAGTGAAAGCCAAACGCATGCACCCGCAGCAGCAGGCGGTCGATGGCAACCGGCTGGGTAAAACGGATGCTGCCCAGTGCCTCGATCAGCTCGGCGGGCTGTTCGAAACGCTCGGGGTGATCCTTGCCCAGACGTGCACGAATATCTTCCAGGCGATGCTGTGCACCGCCGTCCTTTATCAGGCTGTCAATATCAGCGATGTAGCGGTTGCGCAGCGCGGTTTCCAAGGCCACAACCAGCGTTTCGGTGTGCTGGTTGGTGTCATAGGGGCGACCATCCTTGTCGCCATATAACCAGGTAAACAAGGTCAGCCATTTTTCCCGCGGCGCCAGGCCCAGGGCGTGATGTACGTCGGGCAACGCGTCATACACACTGTCGGCGTAAAAAATCTGCGACTCGATATCAGTGCCATTACTGCCCGACCATACGGCGTTGTACAACTCCAGCAGAAGCTGCGCAGTGACTTGGGGCTTTTTGAGGCCACGGTCTTCAACGTGTTGTGCCAGTTTCTGCAAGACCAGCACGACAGAATGCTTGAGTTGGTCGGTCTCTTTGCACAGCAGCCCCAGGCTGATATTTACCCCGGACGGCGCTGCAATCAACTGCGAGTCGAGCGTGAGTAACTGACGGGGCAGGCTGGCTTGCGAAGCAATCTGGGTCGCCACACTCCTGACCGACAATTCGAACAGCAGTTGCTTGATCAGCAACAACTTCCAGAACGCCTCGACGTCTTTGCTGGAGCGGGACTCGAAGAATGCCTTACCCAAAGCAGCCGCCAATTTCGAATCAGCCTTGTCCAGATACGACAGCGTATCGATTTCGGCGTAGATCCTCAGGCAGGCTCGGGTGTGCGGGGTCTGGGAAGCGTCGTCCGTGTTTGCCTTGAGTGCGTGCTCAAGTGCTCGCCATAGAATGTCATGTAGTAAAGCGGGGTTGGTATGGCCGAGTGACGGGCGAGTTGATGCATTTTCCAGTATGGAGTTGATCACATGATTCATGGGTTCGAGCCTCGATAATTATACAAATCCCTTGTTTCGCATTGCGCCGAACAGACGCACGCAAAATCATCACTGTCCCAGGCTCAACCCACTGCGCCGCAACGAACGGAACTCACCTGTTCGCCGACAGAAAGCCCTTTTGTCGGTGCCGAAAACGGCAAAAAATGAAACGATTTGTTACATTCGTGCGCAATAAAGCATGCTCCGAAATTTTCAACAAAAGACCTTTTTGGAATAGACGGTTAGGAAAAAATGATAGGAAACCAATAAAAACCACAGTACTGAATTCTGTTTCAGAGCCGATGTTTTTTCTAAAATCCTGATTATTCGAAATTTAAATCCATCCACTCAACAATGTTCGCTCCGGAAAAAATGTCGCGTAGGCACGATCTGCAAGCGCAACCTAAATAATTCTTCATAAACACGACTTTATGAAAAACAGCGCAGGCTCCTTGGATATCAATCAGAATCAGATCAATTGACGCCAACCCTGGTTTTACCCAGCGCGCCTTGGTTGAAACCACTGCAGCGATTTTCATGTAATCGCAGGATTAGAGACGCAGTCACGCTGGTCGCGCTGCGCGCTTTGATCACCCCGAAGAAATCCAGGGCAAAAAAAAGCCTGCATCGCTGCAGGCTTTTCTCTATCTGGCTCCACGACCTGGACTCGAACCAGGGACCCAATGATTAACAGTCATTTGCTAGCTGTTAGTCACAACGGCACCACGGAAGAAGGTGGTAGAGATATAGGATTGCTGCATAGCATGAGCCGCATGAGCGCAGCACGCCAAGAAAGTTAGTCGCGTTGGATTAGCTTGTCAAAGCAGGATAATTCATCAACCTGTAGGAAAAGGAGACGGTAGCAGTCAGCTACCGCATCACCTCCAACGCATACCTTACTTGATCAACGTGGACGTGGACGTACTTCAGGGTAGTCGCAATACTTCGATGCCCCAGCAAATCCTTGACGATATGTAGATTGCTCTTGGGCGGTTTCATCAGTCAGTCGTGATCGTATGACTAAAGCGATGTGGGCTCAAGCGTCAGGCAAAACCGTCGAATCGAATAATCGCCCGCGCGTTGCTTGATAAAGCCGAACCCCAGCCGAAGTCGTCGGCAAATACACGGCGGACTTTTTTCTCGCTCTTCAGTATCACACTTGAGTTCCGCTCGCAAACGACGCAGTGGTCATGATCCTGCTGCCGCGCCTCTAGAGGTTTGCTGTAGCTTTTTATCCAGGCAGCTGTACGTCGACACGCCAATATGGGCCGCCACATCAGCGACAGATAGTTTCTCTTCGATTACTTAAATGAGTACTTGGATTTTGAATTCTTCGGGGTAATACGGGTTGCTCATAATACTTCCTAATAGCCTGAGGTTAAGGCAAAGAGGCATCTACGAAACTTAGGGCGATTCATTCCTTTAAGATTGCGAAGCCATCTCAAGAATCGCAATCTTCTGATTCAGAAAGTTATTGAGCTGCCGCATTTCTTCATATTTCCGCTCAAGCTCAAGCGAGCCATCAATTCGAGCAATTATTTCACCATTCATACTCCGGTGATTTTTTTCTGCAGCCAGGTTAATCTGATCGTGAAGTCCTTCCGGCAGGCGCAGGAGGAATTTATCAGCCGTCCTGGAGTCGTTACGCGCAGGTACGGATTGGGTTGCCATATTATATCTCCAGCTTTTACAAAGTCAGTCAGCGCTCTCAGAGTCGTTTGACGCGAAGCCTGTGAACCAAAACCAGAAGGCGCATGTGATGCGGATCAGGTGCTTGAATTTCCAGGGCAAAGGGATGTCGCTCTGCGGATGGATGCAGCCAGGGGGGCTCTCTTTCAGGCTGAGTGACAAATAGCGTACGATACTGAGAGGGCTGGCAGCGGGCCTGCTAAATAGCCTACGGCCGCAGGCATTGGTGTTATAAGGGTGAAGGCATCAGATTCCTGCTGGACTGAACCACCCTGCCCTCCCTGCAAATTCTTATAACTTCTGTGTGAGGTTCCCCAGCATATCTCCTGCAGTTTTAATCACTTTCGAGTTCATCTCATAAGCACGTTGAGTTGTAATCATATTTACCATCTCCTCCACAGTGCTCACATTAGAGGTTTCCAGAGTGTTCTGTAACATGCTGCCAAAACCGTTCAGGCTTGGAGTGCCAACTTGAGGGGCTCCACTCGCGGCAGTTTCTAAGAACAAGTTATTACCGACAGCCTGCAGCCCCGCAGGGTTGATGAAATCGGCAGTCTGGATGCTCCCAATGACCTGAGCTGCAGGATTTCCGGCGACGCTGATTGAAACCGTTCCGTCCTGCCCCACTGTAAAAGTTTTAGCATCGTTCGGCACGACGACAGCTGGTTGCAAGCTGAAGCCATTGGCAGTGACGATCTGACCATTCGCATTTAGATGGAAAGTGCCGTCGCGCGTGTATGAAGTCGTACCATCTGGCTGCAAGATCTGAAAGAAACCGCGCCCATTAATTGCCATATCCAATGGTTGGCCAGTAGTTTGCAAGCCACCAGAGGTGAAAATCTTTTGAGTACCTACAACTTGCACACCTGTTCCCACTTGCAGCCCGGAAGGCAGCACGCTATCTTGCGTGGACTGAGCCCCTGGCTGACGTTTAATTTGGTAAAGCAGGTCTTGAAACTCCGCGCGATCTCTTTTAAATCCGGTAGTCGAGACGTTCGCCAAGTTGTTGGAAATCGTAGTAAGGTTCGTGTCTTGGGCGGACAGTCCGGTTTTGGCAACATAAAGTGCTGGAAGCATGTGGATATCCTTCGTCGATCGGCGAGCTGATCTATAAATTTAAATAGAGTTTAAACGCCAGAACAGGTTGGTGTACCTGAGTGTCTGAAAGCAAAACTTATTTCAACTGAATAATCGCCTCTACCAATTTTGTCTCTGTTGAAATTACTTTGGCATTCGCCTGATAGTTACTTTGACCTTTAATCAAGTTGACGAGTTCGTTCGTCAGATTAACATTGGAGCCCTCTAGAGAATTAGAGACTACTGAGCCAAGCCCGCTGGTTTGAGGGAAATCGTAACCCGGCTGACCGGAGGCGAAGGTTTCTCTCCAAGTGGTGCCACCAGCGGGTTGCAAGCCTTGCTCGTTGTTGAAGCTGGCCAGAGAGAGCTGGCCGATGGCCTTGTTCTGCTGGTTGCTAAAGGTGGCGACCAGTAGGCCTCTACCGTCAACCTTCAGCCCGGTGAGCTGCCCAGTGGCATAGCCATCAGTGAACGGTGGATTACGATAAGTAGCCGAATTGTATTGGGTGATATTGGCCATGTTGACCGCAATCCCCGCCGGATTGGCATCTGCACCGTTCGCATTCCACACACCGTTGTTCACCGTTCCAGGTACCCAGCCGGTAATGCGCCAAGTCTTGTCTGATATACCTGAGGTCACAACACTGGTGAGTTTTCCAACGCCATCAAACGTCAATGTCGATGGCACTGGTAAGGTGGACGGCGTGCCAGTCGGCGCAGACCCGTTGGGGTTTCGACCGTCGATCAAGGTATAGGCGTTCCACTGGTTGACGTCAGTCTTCACCAGGTATTGCACCATAGGGTGCGCATTGCCTTGGGAATCGTACAAGGTTGTGCTGAATTGGGCGCTGAAGGTGCTGGTGTCGTTTGGGTTAAATGGCTTGGCCGTCTGATCGATAACCGGAGAAGAGGAGTTAAGGTTACTGGTGGAGTCCACTTTGGTAGACGCCTTGGGCGGGAGGCTGGCCAGGTTCAATTGGAGATCGACCAAATTACCTTTTGAGATTTTGCCGTCAGCATCTGCCCTGTAGCCTTGCAAGCGCGAGGTTCCGGCATTGTTGGTAATAAAACCATCCTTGTTAGCACGAAAGGAGCCGTTGCGGGTGTATTCCAGAGTACCGTCGCTGGCCTTTTGCACGAAGAAACCGCTACCTTGGATACCCATGTCCAGCATACCGCCGGTAGTACTGATGTCCCCTTGGGTAAACTGTTGGGACACCGCCGCAAGGGTCACACCACTGCCTATGCTGTTCATGCCGGCGCCCAGTTTTGTGGCGGCATAGATATCTGCGAATTCTGCCCGGGATGCCTTGAAACCGGTGGTCGCGACGTTGGCGATGTTGTTGCCTGTCACCTCCATCTGTTTATTGGCTGCGTGGAGCCCGCTAAGGCCAATATTGAAAGACATATCAACTCCTTCGAGTACCGTTTCTATTCGAAACTGAGGAGGATCTGAGTGTGAGCTACGTGTATGGATGTTTGTGGGAGGCTTTGTGGAGAAAGTATGAAGACCGAGATTTATTTATCCCGGCCCTCTCGGAGGTCGCGCATTAGCAAACCAAGGTGAAAATCCGACTTAGCCGGAAGCGCAGGATGCGCCGTGTATCATCTCCGGGTGTTGTCAGCACTGCTGCCATGGCAAACCTATCCCCTGCGACTGAGCTATACATCGTCGAATTTGACTCCTGCCCACGGTGAGTGCCAGGGAATGGAACTTCTCTTTGTGCAATCTCCGCGCTTCGAGCCAGACGCCCACACCATCGTGCAATGGCTGGTTGGAAAGGATGACTATTTTCCATAACACTATGTAGCCATCGATAGCTCCCCGGTAGTGCATGGACAAGCGGGAGTGATAGTTCGGGCTATTAACAATCAATCCCAACCACAGCAACGGCACAATCAACATCCGACAGCAGCTGATGAGCGAAATCAATCAAGCTTAGGTTAGCAAGCGCTTGCCAACACCAAGGCAGCAGGAACGTAAGGAGGTGTTAAACCTTATTCGGATCAAAAGCCATCACTAAAGTCACGTCATGAATCGTCGCTCACCGCTCCTTGACTCCTAGGGATGCGGGTCCTTGAATAGGCAATTGAATCTCGAAGCGTGTTCCATTTGCAGAAGGCACACATATGGCATTGCCACCATGCGCTTCAGCGATAGCTTTCACCACTGCTAAGCCCAAGCCACTACCTCCACTCTTTCCTGACGTTGAGGGCTCACCACGGCGAAAAGCTTCAAATACATAAGGGGCTAGGTTAGGTGATATACCTGGTCCAGAGTCCTCAACGCTCAGCGTGAACAGCCCATTGTTAGTAAGTGTACGGATGATTAGCACACCAGGATCGGCATGATGAAGTGCATTTTCCAAAAGTGCGCTGAGCGCCTGGCGTAGGCGAAACGCGTCACACACCGTATGAATTTGCTCTCCAACTTCAATTCGCAATTTGAATCCACGTAGCTGCAGGCTCTCAGTGAGCGCGTGAACGGTGACCGACACTTCGTGCGTCACCTCAGTTAGTGAAAGATCCAAGTTCAAATGATGACTATCACTTAGGCTCACCACGCGCAGGTCTTCGATTAATCTGCCGAGCCCTTCAATTTGGCGCAGCAGTCCTTCAAAAATTTTGGTGGATGGAGGGAATACTCCCTCTGCCAGTCCCTGCAGACGTCCGCGCAAAATGGTAACCGGCGTACGCAACTCGTGGGCCACCGCAGCATTCCAGAATTGCTGCTCGCGTGTCACGCTCTGCAGACGCTCGGCCATGGCGTTGAAGTCGCGCACCAGTTGACCTGTCTCACCCAGCGCCTGGTCATCGGGCACAGCGCGCGCTTGCAGGTTGCCTTGGGCAATTTCCCGAAGGCTGTGGGCCACCGAGTTCAGCGGGGTGAGAATACGCCGCGAGAGCCTGATCGCCACAAAGCCAGCGAGACAAAGCGCCAGTATGGTGGTGCCAACTATCCACAGCATCTCTACCTTGGAGGGGATCCAGCTTTCCGAAATACTATCGGGCGAGAGCGTCAAGGCGATGGCATAGAACACATACGTGCCGACCATCGTCAGCAGGATCACGCCAAGCACCATGAAGCTCAACGACAGCACGATCTGACGGCGCACGCTCACCGCGCCGGTCATGTGCCACTTCCGAAGCGATAGCCAACGCCGCGCACGCTCACAGGCGTACCGTAGACGCCGAGGCCCTCCAACTTTCGCCGCAACTTGCTGATGTGACTGTCCACGGTGCGCTCCATGGTGTCGCCTTCGGGAAGACAACCGACCAGCAGTTCGGAACGGCTAAATACGCGCTTGGGAGCGCGCATGAGGGTGACTAGAATCTTGAATTCAGTAAGGGTCAGGTCGAGCGCGTGCCACTGGTCGGCGCAGTTGATCGTGGCCTCGTGATGATCCAGGTCAACCTGCAGTAGCCCAACGCGCAGTAGCCGACTATCGTGCGAAACTTCCCTCTTGGAGCGCCTCAGTACTGCCGTAACACGGGCTACCACCTCAGCCGGATTGAAGGGTTTGACCACATAATCATCGGCACCGATGCGTAGGCCCAATAGTTTGTCGATATCTTGGTCGAGGGCTGTGAGCATTATCACCGGAGTGTCGCCACGATGGCGAATTTCGCTGAGCACCTGCCAACCGTCTAGGTGTGGCATCTGCACATCGAGCAGCACCAAATCTGGCTTAAGTGCCTGATGTTGGATCAAGGCTTCTTGGCCGTCTCGTGCATATGCTGTTCGCAATCCGTCACGTTGCAAATAGGCTGCGAGGATCTCGGCGATCTCACTCTCGTCCTCAGCGATTAGGACCAGCGCGTCCTTTCGGGGCACGGGAGAGGTTTCTGGTAGCGACAATGTCATGAATTCACCTTTTACGGCTGGGTTCCATATTATCTCCACAAAATCTCGAATGAATCCCAATTCTTTTCACTGACAATCGCCCCCCTGATGCTGCGCCCGGTGCGCAGAGAACGAAACGTCTGTGAGGTTAATGAGGTTATGGAGAGTCAAATAGGGCCGTATGTCATCTGGCTCTGCCTATTCGCCCTGATGCTGGGTGGTTGCGATTCGAGACAGCAGGGCGAGGCGCAACCGACATCGGTGCATGTGTCGGTATTGAGACTGAAGCCTCAGGTCGTAGACGTCAGTGAGGATCTGCCAGGGCGCGTTGCGGCCTTCAGAACCGCAGAGATTCGCCCGCAAGTCAGCGGTATCGTACAGCGACGTCTGTTCGAGCAGGGCGCCGACATCAAAGCGGGTGCCGCGCTATTCGAGATTGATGCCGCACCGTTCAAGGCCGAGATGCAAACCGCTGCGGCCGCACTGCAGCGCGCCCAAGCCGTGTTGGCAAGAGCGCGAATTCAGGCCGAACGCCTACAGCCGCTGGCCAGCGCGGAAGCGATAAGCCAACAGGTCTATGACGACGCCGCCTCTACGCGCGAACAGGCTGCTGCCGACGTTGCACAGGCCAGGGCGATACTGGCACGCAAGCGCTTGGACCTAAAGTTCGCCACCGTAAGCGCACCGATTTCCGGTCGTGTCGACCAGGCGCAGGTGTCAGAAGGCGCCCTTGTAGCGTCCACCGACAGCACGCCGATGGCTACTATCCAGCAGATCGACCAGGTATATGTCGACGTTCGTGAATCGGCCACAAGCCTGGAGCGCTGGCGCCATGCACTGAGTAGCCAATTGCCCCCCGACGCTGATGGAGTACCGGTGCAAGTGCTCGATAGCAGCGGCAAGGCTTACGGTATCGGCGGCAAGATCCTGTTTTCTGGGATCAGCGTCGATGTTGGTACAGGCAACGTGCTGCTGCGCATTCAAGTCGATAACCCCAACCACCAGTTGCTGCCGGGTATGTACGTGCTGGCGCGAGTACCAAGGGCGCACTATGTCGATGCCCTGAGCGTGCCACAGCAGGCAGTGGTGCGCCGCGACGGCAAGGCCAGCGTGTGGGTGCTGGGTGCCGACGAGCAGGTGCAGCGAGTGCCGGTCGAGCTCGGAGAGTTGGTGGGCCGTCGCTACCGAATCGTCAGCGGGCTCAGCGGCGGCCAACGGGTAGTGATTGAAGGCTTCGAGCGCCTCGCCGAGGGTATGACCGTCAAGGCACGTCAGTGGCAAGCCGACAGTGCGGGCGAGTTAGCCGACTCGTCAGCGCGCTGATCAGGAGAAATCTCAATGCCACAGTTCTTCATCAACCGCCCGGTATTCGCTTGGGTCATAGCCATATTCATCGTGCTTTTTGGCGTCATCGCCATTCCGCAGTTACCGATCGCTCGCTACCCCTCGGTAGCGCCGCCCTCCGTAACGCTGTACGCAAGCTACCCAGGTGCCACGCCTAAGACCCTAAACGATTCGGTGGTCAGCCTAGTCGAGCGCGAGCTGTCCGGGGTCAAGAACCTACTTTACTTCGAGTCCTCGGTAGACACCTCGGGTAGCGCGCAGATCACCGCCACCTTCAAGCCAGGTACTAACCCAGAACTAGCCCAGATGGACGTGCAGAACCGAATCAAGGCGGTTGAGCCGCGCCTGCCCCAGGCGGTGCGCCAGAGCGGCCTGCAGGTGGAGTCAGCTGCATCGGGCTTTCTGGTGATGATCGGCATGACCTCGCCGAACGGACAGTTCGACGAGGTGGCGCTGAGCGACTACCTAGCGCGCAATATAGTCCCGGAGCTGCGTCGCATCGAAGGCGTCGGCCGCGTGCAGCTTTTCGGCGCTGAGCAGGCGCTGCGAATCTGGGTCGACCCCAACAAGCTGACTGCTTTTGGCCTGACCATGAGCGATCTATCCCAGGCCATTGAGCAGCAGAACGCGCAGATCGCTCCCGGGCGGATTGGTGACGAGCCGGCACTGCCAGGGCAACGCCTGACCGTGCCGCTGACTGTCGAAGGTCAGTTGGAAACCCCCAAACAGTTCTCGGCAGTGGTGCTGCGGGCCAACCCTGATGGTTCCCGGGTGACCATCGGCGATGTCGCAAGGGTCGAGCTGGGGGCGCAGTCCTATGGCTTCTCCAACCGCGAGAACGGGGTGTCGGCAACCAGCGCCGCCATCCAGCTATCTCCGGGCGCCAATGCAGTACGCACGGCCAAGGCGGTTCGCGATAGGCTCGCCGAGCTGGCTCCGAGCATGCCCTCGGGCATGAGCTATTCGGTGCCGTTCGACACAGCGCCATTTGTCAAAGTGTCTATCGAGAAGGTGGTCTACACCCTAATCGAGGCTATGGTGCTGGTATTCCTAGTGATGTTCCTGTTCCTACAGAACATGCGCTATACGCTGATACCGGCCATCGTCGCGCCCATAGCGCTGCTTGGCACCTTCGCAGTGATGTTGCTAGCCGGATTCTCGATCAACTCGCTGACTATGTTCGGCATGGTGCTGGCTATTGGCATCATCGTTGACGACGCCATCGTGGTGGTAGAGAACGTCGAGCGGTTGATGGCCACCCGAGGCATGTCGCCACGCGAGGCGACCCAGCAAGCGATGAAAGAAATAACCGGCGCGGTGATTGGCATCACCCTGGTGCTCATCGCAGTGTTCATTCCCATGGCCTTCGGCAGCGGCTCGGTGGGCGTGATCTACCAGCAGTTCACCCTTTCGATGACGGTGTCGATTCTGTTCTCGGCGTTCCTGGCGCTGACCCTGACGCCGGCGCTCTGCGCCACTTTGCTACGCCCGGTGAGCGCTGACCACCATGAAAAACGCGGATTCTTCGGCGCCTTCAATCGTGGCTTCGAGCGACTGACCGAGCGCTACACAGGCGGTATCACTCGGCTGGTCGGACGCAGCGGGCGAATGATGTCCGTATTCGCGCTGCTCTGCGGCGTGCTGGTCATCGCCGCGCAGCACCTGCCGTCGTCGTTCTTGCCGGAGGAGGATCAGGGCTACTTCATGACCTCCATCCAATTGCCAACTGGCGCCACTAGCGAGCGCACTCTGGATGTGGTCAAGCGCTTCGAAGCCTACGTAGCCTCACGGCCAGCGCTGGACACCAACTTAGTGGTGCAGGGCTTCAGCTTTTCGGGCTCCGGCCCGAACGCGGCCATGGCCTTCACCATGCTCAAAGACTGGAGGCAGCGTAACGGCGCCACAGCCGCCGACGAAGCGGCGCTGGTTCAGGAGGCTATGACCGACAATGTCGAGGGGACGGTGATGAGCCTGATGCCACCAGCCATTGACGAGTTGGGTACGTCCTCGGGCTTCAACATGTTCTTGCAGGACCGCGGCAACCGTGGCGAAGCAGAGCTGCTCAAGGCCCAGGCACAGTTGCTGAAGCTGGCCGCGCAGAGCAAGCTTGTTAGCGACGTGTACCCAGACGGTCTGCCGGCG
This sequence comes from Pseudomonas sp. R19M, assembly GCF_050312585.1. Taxonomy (NCBI): domain Bacteria; kingdom Pseudomonadati; phylum Pseudomonadota; class Gammaproteobacteria; order Pseudomonadales; family Pseudomonadaceae; genus Pseudomonas; species Pseudomonas sp. R19M. Next base: position 200,708 of record NZ_JBNPJV010000079.1, on the reverse strand, counting down.
GGCGAAAGCATTCGCCTGAATATCAATCGGCAAAAGGCTGTAGCAATGGGCCTGTCGTTCGCGTCGGTGAGTAGCACGCTGTCAGCGGCCATGGGCTCGCAGTATGTCAACGACTTCCCCAACGCCGGACGCATGCAGCAGGTGATACTGCAAGCCGACGCGTCGGCTCGTATGCAGCTTGACGACGTGCTCAACCTACGCGTGCGCAATGCCAACGGTGGCATGGTGCCGCTCAGCGAAGTAGTCACGCCGGTATGGAGCAATTCGCCGCAGCAAATGATGCGCTTCCAGGGCTTCCCCGCAGTACGTATTTCCGGCAGCGCCGCGCCTAACGTATCCAGTGGCGCAGCAATGGTCGAGATGGAGCGTTTGGTCGCCCAGTTGCCGCAGGGCTTCGCGGTGGCCTGGACCGGGCAATCTCTGCAGGAGCGCCAATCGGCTGCACAGGCCCCGATGCTCATGGTGCTCTCGGCGCTAGTAGTATTCCTGGTGCTGGCTGCGCTGTACGAGAGCTGGGCGATCCCGCTATCGGTGATGCTGGTTGTGCCGCTCGGCCTGCTCGGCGCGGTGGTGGCGGTGATGCTACGCGGCCTGCCCAACGATGTTTTCTTCAAAGTGGGGATGATCACCATAATCGGCCTGTCGGCAAAGAACGCCATTCTGATCATCGAATTTGCCCGCCATCTGCATGCTGAGGGTCGCTCGCTGGTGGACGCTGCGGTGACCGCCGCACGCTTACGCCTACGGCCGATCCTGATGACTTCGCTGGCCTTCACCCTTGGAGTGGTGCCTCTGATGCTCGCCTCCGGCGCAAGCGCCGAAACCCAACACGCCATCGGCACCGGCGTATTCGGCGGTATGCTCAGCGGCACCCTATTGGCTGTGTTCTTCGTGCCGTCGTTCTTCGTGATCGTGATGGGATTCCAAGAAAGGTTTCAGCTCTGGCGTGCGCGACACAGCCCTGCCCTATCGCAGATCGGTGAGGAGAAATGATCATGCGTTCTTTCGTGGTAATCGCAATGATCGGCTGCCTGTCCGCCTGTTCAATGGCGCCCAAACTGGAGCGCCCAATACTAGCTGTGCCAGCCAGCTTTCCCGGTTCGGGTAATGCCGCAATGACGCAGGGCAACGCCGTGCCCCCTAACGAAATAGGCTGGCGAACGATATTCGTCGACCCGCAGCTGCAGCGACTGATCGAGTTGGGCCTGGCGCACAACCTCGACTTACGCCTAGCGGCATTGAATGTCGATGCGGCGCGATCGATGTTCAATATTCAGCAGTCCACGCGTCTGCCGTCGGTGTCGCTCGATGCTAGTCGCACCCGCGAGCGGACCTTGGCGCAGGGCAACGGCGGCGAATCGCGCCGCGAGGTGACCAACCAAGTAGCCGTGAATGTAGGCACCAGCGCGTTCGAACTGGATCTGTTCGGTCGTGTGCGGTCGCTATCTGATGCGGCGCTGGCCCGCTACCTGGCCAGCGAGCAGGGCCGCGATGCGGCGCAGATTAGCCTGATTGGTGCGGTGGCCGATGCCTACTTCGCCCGCCTACTCGCCGACGAGCAACGGCAATTGGCCGAGCGCACCCTCAAGGACTGGCAGCAGTCCTTAAAACTGGCACACCTACTGCAAAGCGCAAAGCAGCACAGCGGCCTGGATGTGGCCCAGGCCGAGGGCCAGGTGGCAAGCGCCGAGGCCGACCTGCAGGCACGCCAGCGAGCCTTTGCCCAGGCTGGCAATGCATTGCAATTGCTGGTCGGTCAAGAGCTGCCTACTGACCTGCCGAGGGCGCGCGAGCTCGAACAGCAACCGCTAGTAACGCGTCTCCCGGCTGGCTTGCAGTCAGACATACTGCTCGTGCGCCCGGACATCCGCCAAGCCGAAGAAACCCTAAGGGCGGCCAATGCCGATATCGGGGCGGCACGGGCCGCGTTCTTTCCGCAGGTTTCACTGACCGCCTCATTCGGTTATGCCAGCGCCTCACTGGGTAGCCTGTTCGACCCGAGTCGGCAGGTGTGGCGCTTCACACCGCAAATCTCGCAGCCGTTGTTCCAGGGCGGGCGCCTGCGTGCAGAGCTGGGTCTTGCCAAGGTGCGTAAGTCCGAAGCGGTGGTTCAGTACGAGCGCGCCATCCAAGTTGCCTTTCGCGAGGTGGCCGACGCTCTGGCAGGCGCGGCTACCCTGGACCAGCAGATCAAGGCACAGTCCCGGATGGTAATTAGCGCGCAGCGTCGCGTGACGCTTTCCGAGTTGCGCTATGGGGCCGGAGTCGATGGTCGCCTGGAACTGCTAGATTCGCAGCGTCAATTGTACAGCGCCCAACAAACATTGCTGGAACTGCGCCGTGAGGCGGCCGTCAATAGCGTGGCACTGTACAAGGCGCTCGGTGGAGGCCTGCGTGAACGTACTGTTGTCGCGACCGCGAGCAACGCAGCGTCCACCCCCAATCATCGGGAACAATAATCATGCCCCGTGCCATCCCCAAACGCTGGTTGATTCTGATCGCCGTGATGTTGGCCTTTACGCCCATCGTCATCGACATGACCATCCTGCATATCGCAGTGCCTTCGTTGACTCAGGCGCTCGGCGCATCGAGCACCGAGGTCCTGTGGATCATCGATATCTATCCGCTGCTGATGGCTGGTCTGCTGGTGCCTATGGGCACTCTGGCCGACCGGGTAGGCAGTCGGCGCATTCTTCTCGGCGGGCTGAGCGTGTTCGGAATGGCTTCAGTGCTCGCCGCTTTCGCACCTACGCCCGCGCTGCTTATAGGTGCCCGTGTGTTGCTGGCGATGGGGGGCGCGATGATCATGCCATGCGTGCTTGGCATCATTCGTCGCACCTTCGAAGATGAGCGTGAACGGGCTATGGCACTTGGTCTTTGGGGAACCGTTGGTGCCGCCGGCGCGGCACTGGGGCCTCTGATTGGCGGGGCACTCCTCGAGCACTTCTGGTGGGGCTCGGTATTCCTAATTAATGTTCCGATCATGGCGGTGGTGATTCCAGTTGCCGTCCTACTGTTGCCTTGCACTGAAACCACGACACCTGGCAAATGGCCAATCGGCCAGGCACTGATCCTGATCGCCGGCATCATAGCCTTCGTCTACGGGATCAAGTCCGGGATCGGAGGCACGCAACCACTCGTGGTAGTTGTACCAGTGCTGGCCCTGAGCCTAGCGCTGCTTACAGTCTTCGCCCGTCAGCAGCTTCGGACTACTACACCAATGCTGGATTTATCGCTCTTCGCGCACCCAGTGCTAATAGCCGGGTTGATCATGGCGTTGGTCTCGATAGGCGCCCTGACAGGCGTGGAACTGACCCTGGCGATGGAGCTGCAATACGTACTAGACAAGACGCCATTGCAAGCGGGGGTCTTCATGATTCCGATCATGTTAGCTGCGGCTATGGGGGGGCCGGTAGCTGGCTACTTGTCTAACCGCTTCGGCTTACGCGTGGTCGCTAGCTTGTCGCTGGTTGTTTCCGCTGGGGCGCTGGCCTATCTGGCCTTCGCTGATTTTTTTACGCCAGGTATCAGGGTGCCCACCGTGCTAGCAGTGCTCGGGTTGGCATTGAGTATCGGCCTCACAGCATCGTCTATTGCGATAATGGGTGCGGTAGAGGCCAGCAAAGGAAGCGCGGCAGGCGCCTTGGAGGCGACGGCTTACGAGCTGGGCACTGGCCTGGGCATTACGTTTTTTGGCATGTTCATGGCTAGGGTCTACGGGCGCTCGATCAATCTACTGGACGGATTATCACCCTCTCTCACCGAGCGGGCGGCTAGCTCGATAGGCGACAGTTATGTGGTCGCAGCTGCGTTGCCGGCTGAGCAAGCCAGCACTTTGGTCGAGGCCGCCAAGATGGCGTTCTTGAACACTCACTCGATCCTGCTAAGCACCTCTGCGGTACTGATCGGAGCTCTGGCAATGGTGGTTTTCATACTTATTGGCCGTGCCCGCTAACTGGCTATGTGATCAACCAGAGCGAGCGGATGACTATCCAGATAACGGTTTAGTTTTGCGCTCAAGTTCGTAAAGATTCTGGTTAAGCGTGACTTTCTGCGTCGAAATCTGAACGCGCCAATATCAACCGGTGACCGCTGAGTTCGACCAAGTACTCGAGTAGAAGAACAGTACCACCTAGAACCATTTAAAATCACGAAATGTGCTAGCACGAAATTCAAGTAGGTCTCGACATAAAATCTACATCCTCGACCAACCCCTACCAGAATAGCCAAAGGCAAAAAAAAATCAACATCCATCATTTCTCCACACTCCCTCCAACAAACGCCAACACTCACACAGTAAAATATTCACATGAATCGATTTTTCCAGTTTAAACCTAGAAAGCCCTATGAGTGAAAGAAATGTTTCTGAGTAGACAAATAACAGCATGGATTTCGGCAGTCGTCATATGCGTAATTACACTTGCCGTAGCCGGATCCTATATTTTTTATAGTCTTCTCTCGAATGTCACTACATTCCAAGAAACTGAAACGGATGTATGGGAATCTACTGATTGGGCATTATTGGGATTAATTAGCTGCTTTAGTTTGACGGTTGGCATCTTGTCAGCCATCAAGGTATCACGAAAAATCATCATACCCTTAAACTCAGTGAGCTTAGGGCTTCGCAGTCTTGCAAGCGGAGATTTGAATGCAAGAGCCGCTGCCCCAGATAACTCCTTGAAAGAAGCATCTATTTTAGTAGCAGACTTCAACAAGATGGCAGACAAGTTACATCGACTTGACCAAGAACAAACTTTTTGGAACGCAGCTATTGCACATGAATTGCGTACACCTCTAACTATCTTAAGAGGACGCATCCAAGGACTGATTGATGGCGTGTTTCTCCCAAACCAAGCGCAATTTTCAATATTAATGCGTCAAGTGGAGGGATTGACGAGAATCACTGAGGACTTAAGAGTAGTAAGTCTAGCCGATAACGATCATTTAAACATAGAGTTACAAAAATGCGAATTAGGTAAAAAAGTCGTCTCTGATAGCTTGGAACTCAAGAGCCACTTAACCGCCGCGGGTCTTACTTTAACCTTAGACATAAGTAAAGAGCCAGTGTGGTGTGACCCGGGCCGAATACTGCAGGCACTTTCAGCGCTATTCGAAAATACGCTCAGGCATAGCACTCCCGGCAATGTGTCGGTTCGGCTTATCAATAAAGACAATATTAATATACTAAGTGTTTCAGATGATGGTCCGGGGATTGAGGAATCTTATCTAGGGAAAATCTTTGATCCCTTTCAACGATGTGAGAGGTCACGTTCTCGGGCCCAAGGAGGAAGTGGTCTAGGTCTAGCTGTAGTCAGAGCCATCGCATGGGCACATCATGGATCAGTTACTTGCAGCAAATCTCACACGGGCGGAACAACTTTTGAAATTCTCTGGCCAAATCAACCAGCCTCAAAATAATTAGAAGCACCTATTAGCTCTTATACCAAGGCTATATAATGAACATCGAAAAATACACAAACCCAACTATTGACTTAAAAGCGCTAGAAAACTCAGCCAATCTTTATGATTACAAATTAAAAAAACTAAATAAAATTTGGATACCCCTTCAATTTCACATTCCATACATGCTGATCGGGCTGCTTATATTAGGCACAATAACCACCCTCTTCACAAAAAACTTCTGGATTTGGGCAATCATAGCCCCCACAGTATTAACGTTTATAATCTTAGACGCAGCCATCCAAGAGCTATCAATTGATCTCTCACTGATTAGAGATGAAGCTAGGTATTTGTTGTATGCGGCTCGTCGCTCACAGACTAACTTAAACCATGGCATCTAAAATTTCACTACAGGTTTCAAAATCTCCAAACGATGAGTCAGACTCAGTTGATAACTATGATGAGATTGCCGAGCGTCACTTCTCCTTGGCTCGGGTTCTTGCACTCCTTCATCCCCATCGGACTTCGATCAGCTTTGTCGTATTTCTCATTGCAGTGGCGGGCGTCGCCGGTGTGGCCAGCCCTTTCTTGATACGCAGCATCGTTGACGATGCGCTACCTGCCAAAGACTTGACGCTGTTGGGTTATTTGGCAGGCGGGCTGATCGCAGTGGCGATGTTCAACGCCGTTGCGAACCTGACTCAGACGTACTTTTCGGTGCGTGTCGGTCAGCGCATCATGCACGATCTGCGCACACGCCTGTATCAGCACCTGCAGAGCTTGTCGCTGGCGTTTTTCTCGGGAACACGGGCCGGAGAAGTACAGGCTCGTATTTCCAGCGACGTCGCCGGTATGCAGGTTTTACTGACCAACACCGCCACCGATTTAGCCAAGCACCTCAGCGTAGTCGCAGCGACCTTAGTAGCGATGCTGCTTCTCGATTGGCGCTTGGCACTAGCTTCACTGGCCGTGATTCCTGCACTGATATGGATTAATGGTCGCGTCGCGCAGTTGCGTGAACGGGTAACTTACCAACAGCAAGAGCGTGTGGCGGACCTGTCTGCGAACATCGCCGAGTCACTCTCCGCAGGCGGTATCGTCTTGTCACGAACCATGGGTCGGGTACATTTCCTGGTTCAGCGTTTTCAGCGTGACTCTGCGGATCTGGCTCGCTTGGAAATTAAAGCCAGTACGGCTGGGCAATGGGAATTTGCGATCGTCTTCCTGGCCTTGGATATCCTGCCAGCACTGACTTTTCTCGGTGGCGGGGTTTTCATAGGTCTGGGCTTGGAGGTGTCGATTGGGACCTTGGTGGCCTTCATCGCGCTGCAGGAACAATTGCTATGGCCGCTTATCGAAATATTCGAAACGCGTATCGAATTTGCCAAGGGGCGTGCCCTGCTAGCGCGGGTGTTCAGCTATCTGGATACCCCAGCGACGGTGGTAGAGACAAGCTCGCCAGTCAATTTCTCCGGCAAAGACTTTAACACCGGCATTCGTTTTGAAAATGTCAGCTTCGCTTACGGCGAACGTACTGTGCTGCATGATCTGACATTTGAAATACCTGCAGGTAAGCACACGGCTCTGGTAGGCCCTACCGGCAGTGGCAAGACCACCATCTCATACCTGATCACTCGATTGTACGACGCCGACCGCGGGCGCATCAGCTACGACGGCGTTGATATCCGCGATTTGAGTTTTGACACCCTGGCTGACTTGGTGGGCATCGTCACGCAAGATACTTTCCTGTTGAATGCCAGCATTGAGGCCAATCTGCGATTTGCCAAGCCGCAAGCCAGCGAGGCAGAGTTGTGGCGTGTGCTGGAAATCGCGCAGTTGGATACTACGGTGCGCAATCTCGCCGATGGCCTGCATGCAGGCGTCGGTGATCGCGGCTATCAGCTGTCTGGCGGTGAGCGTCAGCGGCTTTCCTTGGCCCGCATGCTCCTACGCGATCCGCCAATCATTCTTCTGGATGAGGCCACCAGCGCGCTGGATAGCCAAACCCAGGCGGCGATGGCGAATGCATTGGCTTCGTTAAGCGGACAGCGAACCTTGATATCGATTGCCCATCGCCTGAGCACGATCAGGGAGGCGGAGCAGATTCTCGTCATTAAGGCTGGCCAGTTAGTCGAGCAGGGCACCCATGATGAGTTATTAACCCAAGACGGCCTCTATGCGGCCATGATTCGAGACGCCTAGACATTGTGAGGAAAACGCCTGCGCGGCGAGCACGCTACGCAGGTGGACTTTTCTCGAGGCGCGAAGGAAAAACCGTAACCTTCCTCCTCATATTACAAGCTGTGATATTGCAGCAGCGGAGCTCGCCCAGGCCTTCAGTGCGCCACTTAAAAACTGCTCGAGATAGGCCACTACAGTTCAGTCACTTATAGTGACTAAGGCCTACCATCCTGCCGTGCAAAATTACCAGCCTTTACGCTGAACACATTGATCTCGGGCTTCTTCATGTCTGCGTATCAGTTGTTCCAGATCAGTTCGTTGCGTGCATAAATATTATCGTCTAGCAGCCACTCACTCACACGCTCCTTGGTCTGCATCGATTGTCTACCGACCCAAACCACCACACCAGGGGCCCCTCCCTGAATAGGCATAAGCACTCCAATAGCCAGGGAACGAAGCTACCTATGCTGTTCCCGGTCCATGGAGCGCTATTTTACCCGAGCGTGTGGATCGCCGTATCGTCGGAAGTCAGGATCAGCGCCCCGTCTTCAACCTTGTAGGCAACGGCCTGTAGGCGGGCCCCGGTGCACGGGCCGTCGATACATAGACCGTCTTCGAAGCGGAATATGGCCGAATGGTGGGCGCACATGATGAGCTGTCTTTGATAGGTGCAGAACTCGCCAGGGTTGTAATCCAGCGGAACAGAAAAATGAGGACAGCAATTTCGGTAGACCCAGACCTGATGACCTCGCCGCACTGCCACAAGGGATTGCTGCTTGCCCTCGACTACTGCTTCGAGGGCTTTAGCACCACCGTCAACGATCTCCTCCAGCCGACAGAGAATCATGCGCTTGTCCCACATCACGACGACTCCGGATTGCCTAATCCCCATATCCAAGGCCGGACGACCACATGTTCAAAGATGCCCGCCCGCATGTAGGGATCATCTGCCAGGAACGCTTGGACGTCCTCAACCGAACTAGCCTCCACCACCAACAGCGTGCCGTTCATCTTCCCGCCTGCGCATTCCAGGGTCGGCCCGCCCAGTCTCACCACCACAAAATGGGGAGATGGGTTACGAAGGTATTGGCGATGGGCAGCCCTCACCCGCTCTCGGATCTGCCACTGCTCAGGTTTGTCCGTGGCGAACACGGCGAAGAACTGACTCACGATGGCACCCGCGGAAGGACGAAATCATAGGCGGCATGACGAAACGCGCCACCGAAGCCAAATTCTTGGCCGAGTGGATGGCTGGCGGCACAGGGTCTATACACCACTCGCAGGGAGTCCTTCACGCCGAACACCGCATCAGAATCCAGGTAGGGATCATCGTGGTTAAACAGGTGGGTGACCAGTGTGCGGTAACCCTGCGCTTGAATCATGAAGTGCAGATGGGCAGGACGCCACGGATGTCTTCCGGTCGCAGACAGCAGCTGTCCGACAGGGCCATCGGTGGGGATCGGGTAACTGACCGGCAGCACTGTACGGATGGCATACCTTCCCTGGCTGTCGGTTCGGTAGCGACCGCGCAGATTTCCTGTCGGCTGCTCGGTGTCCTGTCCCGAATACATGCCGTTACTCGCAGTCTGCCAGACGTCGAGTGTCGCATCGGCAATCGGTAGGCCATCGCTGCCTGCCACTTGCCCTGTCACCAGCGCCGCCTCCCCTGGGGTAAAGGCAATGTTCTCACCGTATTTGCGACTAGGCATGCCCTCGATAAAGAATGGCCCGAGCACCGTGCTTTCAGTGACGGTGTGTTGAGCGCGATGGTTGATCGCGTCGACCAACATCGACAACCCGAGCACGTCGGATAGCAGTATGAATTCCTGCCGAACCAGACCATCGCACTTCTGGCCGGTCGACGTGAGGAAACGAATGCCCGCCAACCACTCGAGTTCAGTCAGCTCCACCTCCTGAGCGAAACCATGAACGTGGCGAACCAGACTCTGCACTATCTCCCGCAGCCTGGCATCGGGGGTCGCATTAAAGCTTGCGAGGGCTTTCTCTGAGAGGGTGGCTTCTGCAGGGGTCTGGGTCATTGTTATTGGCTCCCTGATTAAGAATGGACAGGTCTCCAGCAAGAGACCTGATCCCGAACTGACACGTCAGGCCGATGCCAAGGCGTGCACGCTCCAGCATTTATTCAATCGGCGCCCGTTCAAAGGGGCGCGGGTTGTCGTAGGGGCTGTCGCATGCGATCCGTGCCGTCTCAGCGGCGCCGTCGGGTGGAAAGCCAAGGCTCTCCAAAGCCAAGGGTATTCCCAACTTTCGATTGAGCTCATACAGCAGTGGGCCCACCTCATCGACCTCAATCTCAGCGTTTGTAATGGGGGGCGATGGCTGCATCGACATTGACCCAGACTGAGTGGGCCTCGGTGTAGTCGTGGATAGCTTCAAAGCCCATCTCACGCCCATAACCGGACTGGCCAACCCCGCCGAAGGGGCTACCCGGGCTCACACGCTTGTAACAGTTAATCCAGCACATGCCGGCACGGATCTTCGATGCCATTTGGTGGGCGCGCTGCAGGTTCTGTGTCCATAGGCCGCTGCCCAGGCCATAGGCTGTACCATTGGCGATCGCCAAGGCTTCCTCATCAGTAGAGAAGCGCGTCACTGTGACGAACGGTCCGAAAACCTCCTCCTGCGATACACGGTGGTGCGGCAGCGCTTCTACGATCGTCGGTTCGACAAAGTAGCCGTCAGCCAGACCTGGCGCACTGGGCGTACGACCGCCGGAAAGAATTTTCCCGCCCTCCTCCTTTGCCACAGCAACGTAGGACAGAACGCGATCACGATGCAGGGCCGAGGTCAGCGGCCCCATCTCTGTATTGGGATCAAGCGGGTCACCTAGCCGAATGGACTCAGCCAGCTTGATGAACTTCTCCAGGAAGGCGTCGGCAATACGTTCATGAAGGACAAGACGCGAGCCGGCGATGCAAGCTTGCCCCTGGTTGTGAAAAATTGCCCAGGCAGCGCCATTGACAGCCGCTTCCAGGTTGGCGTCTTCAAATACGATGTTGGCGCCTTTACCGCCCAGTTCTAATTGGACGCGCTTCAGGTTTCCCTGGGACGCCTCGACGATACGCTTGCCAGTAGACGTCGAACCCGTGAATGCGATCTTGCCTACCCCCGGATGCTCGGCAAGGCGCTGCCCCGCCGTGTGACCATACCCGGGCACCACGTTAACCACGCCATCGGGAAACCCGACTTCTTTCATGAGCTCAGCGATACGCAGGGTCGATAGCGGGGTAATCTCGGAAGGCTTTATCACCACGGTATTGCCGGCCGCGAGCGCGGGGCCCATTTTCCAGCTGGTGAACATGAGCGGGAAATTCCAAGGCACGATTTGCCCTACCACCCCAATCGGCTTGCGCTGGACGTAGTTCAGAAAGCCCACATCGACAGGAATCACCGAACCTTCGATCTTGTCAGCCATACCGCCAAAATAGCGAAAGCACGCGGCGGTACGCGGTACATCGAGGTTGCGAGAATCGCGGATGGGGTGGCCGGTATCGCGTGACTCAAGCTGTGCCAGTTCTTCGGCATTCGCTTCAATAACATCGGCCAGTTTGAGCAGAAGACGCCCGCGCTGGGCGGCTGGAAGAGCCGCCCACGCGGGAAATGCGCGCTGGGCAGCGGCAACAGCCAGGTCGACATCCTCGGCTTCAGCAGCGGCGATCCTAGTGATGAGCGAGCCATCTGCTGGAGAAAGTACGTCGATTTCACCCCCTTTAGCGGCAGGAACGAAGCGGCCATCAATGAAGAGTTGGTTTTGCATGGTCAACACTCCCCTACGCCGCACATCAATGCGGCGTGGCTTTTGAACATCAGCGAATGCGAAGTTGTTATCAGAAGTCGACTGGGTACGGCTTGAGCGCGCCGCTCTCGTACCGTTGCGGAAGATTTGGTGTTGCGTTTTCCCAGACCAGAAGCATGGATCGTTTGGTGGAATAGCCTTGGTGACGGATGTCTGCCGGCATGGCGGCGATGTCACCGGCGCGCATCGTGAGACGTGCCCGCGGGGTGCCGTCGTCCTTATCACCCACATCCCAGATGATTTCGTCCGACATCTGCAGGAACCACTCGACACGGTCATTTCCGTGGAAGACCGGCAAGATGTATTCCTCAGTGGTGGGACAGAACAGGCTGGCCTTGCACACCGAGGTCACCGAAGGGTTCCAGGTCACGTCAGAGCGCGACAGGTACTTGAACAGGTTGATAGCATGAAGCTCGCCTTCGAACCCCGCAGCGACGTGCACTTCGGGTTCATCTTGCAGCACGTCCTCAAACTGGCGATTCACCGGGAGATCATTTCGTAGCGGCGAGTCGTCCGGGAGACCCGGCATCCGTTTCGTAGCGATACGGAAACGTTCGATGGCCTTGATGTTGTCACCGTGTTTGCGACCGAACGCCGTGCCGGTCTCGGCCGGTGCTGCAAACGGGTCGAAACCCTCGTTCGTCCAGTCGCGCAGAATCGCCTTGAAAGTCGCCATGATCTTCGGAGTTTCGAACTGCTCGATGTAATCAACCCCGGCATCACGCAAAACACCGTTGAAGGTACCTGCGTACAGGTCGACCTTGCCGTAGTGGTTATGGGTGCCGATGACAGAGTCGAAGTTTACCCAGCCATAAAAAAAGCCCCAGGCAACGTCACGCATCAGGGCCCGCAGGAACGCATCGGCGGGAATCAGGTGGGACCTTATCTGTCCCTTTGCCGGCCATTCGACACGAGCGAAATATTCGTCGCGGGAGATGGTGAAAGCACCGAGACGATACGTGCGATAACCGGTTGTGGCATCGGGCGCGCTTGCATCGACATCCTCAATGAGGGGGGAATAGATTTCCAGCGTATCAAGCATAGCCATGTTCATGATCCTTGTTCTTATCAGTCCGAAGAGGAATTATTTCAGGCAGATGTCTGCCCACTTCTCGATAGAAAGAGGGCCTTGAATCGTCTGTTGAAGCAGCACACCGGGACGGGGACTTTCGAAGCGATAGGCACAACCGGCCGGCAGAAGTGCCTGATGGCCACGGCGTAGCACGACATAACCCATCGGGCGACCTTTGGGCTCCTCGCCGGCGAACTGAGTACCCTCGGCCCCCTCGAAAGGTTGAACGAGCTTGAGGAAATCGATACGAACCTCGCCATCCATGCAGATCGCGAACTCGTCATGAGCGCAGGTATACCAAGGGGAACGGCCCTCCGCGCGTAGCACCTCGATGACATAACCGAGGTTGAGGCCAACAACGACTTTCTCGTAAGGGACGGATTTCTCAGCCACTTCGAAAATGTTCGAAAAGGCGTAGTGGCGGGCATCGCCTTTCACCAATTCGATAGTGCCCTTGCGGTAGTTTGCTAGGGAGCCGAAGACAGTGCGGTATGCAGCGCTCATGTCGATTACCTTTGTTGTTGTATTCGTGGCGTTCAAGGTAAGTCTCCTGGATGGGCACAACAACCCCACATCCACCGACCTCAGTGTTTGCAAAAAACAAACAACCGGGGCGTATCAGAAGTCAGCCGATACGTCCCGGTGCATTGCCAAAATCAACTGTTATCGAATCCAGCCGCGTTCCAGCAAAGGCTTGTCCCAGAAGGGTTCTTCGGCCATTCGTTCCACGAGAAAATCGATGAGACTGCGCACCTTAAGGGCATTGCGCTGAGTTGCCGGAAATACAGCTGAAAAGTTGAACGATGATAAGGGATAGTCTGTTAGCAGGGGCACCATGCGGTTGCTCAGCAGATCTGCACTTGCTACGAGCGTCGGCAAGCAAACCAACGCCTCGCCAGTGAGTGCGTAATCCCTCAACAGGTGCACAGAATTCGAACGGATATGCCCAGGCAAGCTGAGCTCTATCACGCCGCTGACGTGGTGAAAATGCCACCGATTTCGAGTTGGGTAGCCTTCATAGAGGGCAATGCGATGGTTCGCCAAGTCTTCAGGGCACTCAGGCACTCCATGGGCATCGAGATAAGCCCGGGTCGCAAGAAAAAGGCGTCGAACGCTGAACAGTTTTCGCTCGATCAGGGTTTCCGCTTGCGAAGGGAACATTTGGAAGGCCACGTCAAAGCCTTCTTCAATAGGATCAACCACGCGGTCATTCACGATGACATCGACTTCAATGTCAGGATAAAGCCTGGTGAACTCTGCCAACAACGTCCCAAAGTGATGGATGGCAAAGCCAGGCAACATCTGGACTCGAAGCTTTCCGGCGGGCTTGGCGCGCTGATCGCGCATCTGCTCGGTAAGGGCATTGAAGCCCGCCACCATGTCAGCGCATTCCCGGTAGTAATTGGCCCCAATCTCGGACAGCCGGACATGCCGGGTGCTACGGTGAAATAGCGGAGCTTTGATAAACGCTTCCAACTGCTGAATTCGATGAGTCACGACTGATCGAGTGACTCCCAACTGCTGCGCAGCACGGGCGAAATTGCCAGTCTCAGCGACCCGAACGAACGCTTCTATACTTAGTAGGCGATCCAAGGGACATCTCCGATTTCATTATTGTTATAAACGCCTCACGCCAGCGGGAGCGAGTCTAGCTGGCGTGAGGCGTTGACCATCGCAAAAGACCTGCGAAGGCTGATGTTCGGCGGGCTCCTGACGGAGCAGTACAACTGGCGACGCCCGCATCAGTTCAACAAAGCGCTGGCACCTGTCATTGCTGAGGTAAAAATTAACGTAGTGTCCGAGATCAGTTGATCCACTACAGTTCAAGAACCGTTCTATATTGAGCCATTGTTATTTCTCCTATCTGCTTGATTCACCCTATGCAGTCGGGCAAACAGCCCGGACGACATCCCGTATAGCTATTTAGCTGCGCCTTTACCCCACGGCCACATGCGTCTCATGATCGGGTCTTTGTCCACCATGTGATGCTTGACGAGTGCGCCGATATGGATCGCTAGCAGGATCGGCATACCCCATTCCGATAGCAGCCAGTGGCTGTCGCGAAACAGCGCAAAGAGTTGGTCGATCGTGCTTACCTCATACCTTTGCATGAACGAAAACATCGGCAGATCGAAAAGACCAAAAAACTGCTGCCTGATCGGATACACCTTGTGCGCCGAAATCATCAGCCAGCCCGTAAGCGGGATAGCGATCATCAGAAAATAAAGAAAACGGTGCATCCAGACGGCAGCGAGAACCTCCCAACGAGACATATGATCGGGGCGGTGCACTGGAGGCCGGTTACGCAGGCGCCAAAGCAGTCGAACAAATGTAAGTACCAGCACCAACACGCCCACCGAAATATGAATGGGTTTGGTCGGGTCCCATGGCGGCAAAACCGGCGGCTCGCCTGTCGGTAGGGCCACTGGCATTGGGGGCAACGGCTCATCGGAAAACAGAAACCCGGTTACCAGGTTGATGATGATCAGGACGGCGATCATCCAATGCAGACTCGCGGCCACTCGGCCATACCGCTCAGTGCTTACAGTCATGACGTTTGCCTTGTTTGTTATTGTTCGGGCAATACATTCGGTATGTAAGGAGGTTGCCGGCCCGGGCTAAGCGCTAAGCGCTTCGCCTGGACCAGCGCTGTGCATCACGACCCCACTTTTTCGCGACGGCCTCCACCGACTGCCTCGAGCATGGGCACCGGCAAACCGAAGTGGCCCTGGGCGAAGCCTTGTGACGCCGCGAGATACTGTGCGATCGGGTGGGTGCGGTAGGTGGCCATTGCACGGTAGTAACGGCCCATACGCCCCATCGCAGCACCAGTGCCTGCGGCATAGGTGCACTTTTCAACCACGCCCGCCGCCATACGCGCCGCCTGAGTGCACAGCGCGCTGGCCTCGAAGTCCTTCTCGGCAGTGAGCGGAATGCCCTTGGCCCAATCGTCGTGCGCCTGTTGGTACCAGCGCGCGAATTCCATCAGTGCCGCGTCGGCCGCCTTGGCTTCCATCAGTGCTTCACCGAAGACCATCTGGTAGTCGGTACTCCTGTAGCGGAAGTCGAACGGTGGGTTTATGGTTTTCTTCGTCTGAAGTATTTCACCCAGCTCATCGATAGCAGCCCATGCCATGCCTACAACGCAAGAGGCGATGGTCGAGCTGAAGAAGGAGGTGGTCAGGCCGAGATACATGGGGTTGCCATGGAGGCGGGTGCCGAAAGTGCCGTCAGGGGTTTCGCCTGCGCGTTGATATTCCGAGAACGGCGCTACCATGTGTTCAGGCACGAACACGTTGTCGATCTGGAATGTGTGAGACCCGCTGGCCTCGAGGCCAAACGACTTGCCGATGCCCCAGCTGTCCCAGCGGACGGTCACGTTCTCGATCGGGATGACCGGCACGTAGAAGTCCGGTGGCAGATCCTTCCCTTCCTCTACAAGCCGAGCCGTTGGCATGACGTGGGTCGCATAGCGCATGCCAGACCCAAAGTCCCAGGTGCCGTTGACGATGTAGCCGCCTTCGACCTTGCGCATGGTGCCATTGGGGACCGGCGCGCGCAGCGGCGCCAGGGCCAGACCATTGTTCTGACCGAATATTTCGTCTTGTGCCTGCTCGTTGTAATGCGCTGCGAGGCAGGCAATGTGGCCAGCGCCGAAGGTGTAGCACCAACCGCTTCCCGGATCGCTGCGTCCCATTTCAATGGCCGAGCGAATAAAGGTACGGAAATCGAATTCGAAACCGCCATAACGCTTTGGTTGAAGTGCGCGGTAGCCACCGAAGGCAAGCAACTCATCGTGAACCGATTGAACGTAACCCGCGTTTTTTTCGGCTTCAGCTTGCTGTTCACGAATCAGCGGGCGCAGACCGATGATCTTGTCGATAAATTGCTCCGGAGTCAGAGCGGGTACAGGATCTGTGTATGTCTGAACGTGGGCCTGAGCCTCACTGTTTTGCAGAGTAATCATCGCTGGGTTTCTCCTTCTTATTACGCGGCGCCCCGAGGCGTAGCGTTCTTATTATGGATAGTCTACAATCGATTATGCTTGATTTAGCCCGAATCATCCCATCGTGCCGGCCAAGCGTATGTCAAACAGGTTGCTTATCAAATTCGAGTACGGACGTGATGCGGATATCCACCGAAAAGCACCGTATATCCTAGGATTAGCAATAAAAATAAATGCCACATGTGTTTCTTGTGCGAGAGGTTTCGATCCGTCGAGGTCGCTACGTCACATGGACAAACCATAGCGCAAGTTCTTTTTGCCGTCACCAACAATCGATTATTTTTTGCCGCAATAAGCGGAGGCGAGATGGCCGCGCCAATGTCGGCCCAAGGAAACACACAAGAAATATGCACACGCACTGCTGTAACGTTGAAAACGAGGTCTCTACTCCGAGGGGCGCTGAAACAACCGCTGGAAAAAACACCGACATACCGCCGCTAGAAGCATTTCCCGCGACGCTTTATTCTCCATCCGGCTGCTTGGAACTGATCGGTGTCGCCCATGCCAATATCTGGACGTATCATGGGTTGGTATTCTGGTTGCATAAGACGTTATGAACTGGCACCAAATGGACGTTACGGCACGAACGCTTCACCGCACCCCGACTAGGTTTCCATTTCGGATAACGTGTTGTTGCCGGCTTCCGATATTCAATAGAGCCTAATATGAAAATTGTCGATCCATATCCACACCTGCGGTACGCCACGCATGACACCAGTCCGCCGCGCAGCATCACATCCGCGGTTTTTCACAAGCTGCGCAAGGCAATTCTTGTAGGCCAGTTTGAGCCAGACCAGAGGCTGAGCGCAGGGCACCTGTCCGAGCACTACAAGATCAGCCTTGGGGCTGTGCGCGAAGCCTTGGCTCGTCTGGCAGCGGAGGGGCTGCTGGAGTCGCAGGACCATAGAGGCTTCCGGGTTGCGGGAATTTCCAAAGAAGAACTGCTGGACCTGACCGAAGCGCGCATCAACATCGAGAGCCTGGCGTTGCGCATCTCTATCGAGCGGGGCGATCAAGCCTGGCTAGATAACGCGTCCGCTGCTTACCAGGCCATGCGCCAGGCCTACTCCACACCATTCGTCGAAGCCGAGCATCGGTCCGCACTGCATCTGTTTTTCCACATGGCGCTATTAGAAGGCTGTAATTCGCAATGGCTGATGCGAACCTGCACGACCATGTTCGAACGGGCCGAGCGCTACCGGCAGCTTTCGGCGGCCTACGGAAAAAGCAGCCGTGACGTGGAAAACGAGCACGAGATAATTTTCAACGCCGTCATGGATAGGGACGTCGATACGGCGATCGCTGCGCTGTCGCAGCATATCCAGGAGACCACTAACGCGGTGCTGCAGGCGGAAAGCGAATCCTCGACTTCCATCTTCGAGCTTCACTTGGCGAAGAAATAAGACTGATCGAGCGATTGCGGGGAGCTGTACCAGCCCCATGGTTGAAGGGCGAAACTCACGTATTGCTGGAGCCTGCTAGGGCTCCAGGCCCGCTTGGCTTGGAGCTACCAGCCTGACAATCGCAGGCAGGATCAAGCTGATCTGCTATTGATGCGCTTATATAGATGGATACAAGAGTTACCTTTGGGGTTGGCAAGCGATGCACTTTGCAACCCCAAAGCCTACCTAAGCGCTTTAGTCGACAACCCCCATCAATTTCTTCATATCCCGAACCCACTCCTCTCGAGGCTTGAACCCCGGTAGCGACCGCGCGTGGGCTTCCACCTTCGTCATGACGTCCTTATCCGACTCGGTAATATCGAGCGGGAGCAGCATGGGCTGATGCGCGTACCAAGGCGTATGCAGATAGAACTCCAGCCGAAGCCCTTCGGGGTCATGGGCATAAACCGAAATCGAGTTGCCATGCGTCACCGTTTCGAACCGGTCCAACCCTTCACGAAGGAAGTTTTTGTGAATCGTGCGAAGATCATCCAGGCATTTCACCTTGAACGACAGCTGATTGACGACACTATCGTAGTCTATCGCTGAATCGCGCCCGCTCAGCATCACGATCTGGTGATGCTCTTCAGGGTCTCGGCTGAAAAACGTCAGCTTGATCTTGCCTTGTGACGGGCTCGTAATTTCGCCGTGATCGGTCACGAAGAAGCCCAGCACCCGCGTATAGAAGTCAGTTTGTTTGTCGAGGTCCTCGACGTACAAACCTATATGGCTAAAGGTCAGTCCGGTCGTCGTCATTCCTGCTGCTCCTATCGTAGATTGGATCAACGCGACATTTCCTGCGCCGGTATGGAGGGTGTAGTGTCATGTGATGCGAGTGGCCGCGGGGCAGAAGAGAAGTACAGCGCGATGGCCGCGACCACGTTGATACCAACAATGGTGTAAATGACCGCCATGTAGTTCTGATTCGCATCGAAGTAGGCGCCCGCCGCCACCGGCACGATGCCGCCGCCGATGGTCTGGATGATCATTCCGAACGCCGTCAGCGCCGGGAAAACCTTGGTGCCCCAGTAGTGGCTGAGGATCGCCATCATCCCGACCTGCGCACCGCCGAAGCCGATCCCAGTGACCACTGCGTAGCCGTACAGCATGGTCATACTGCTGACCTTGGACAGCACAACGAAACCGCAGACAAAGCAGCCCATGGCCAGAATGAAGGCGCGGCGCAACTCCAGCTTCGGCGCCAGCAGCCCGAAGCCCATGTTGCCCGCCACCATGAAGATCGCCAGCAGCGACATGGTCGACGCCGCATCGGCGGCGCTGATGCCAGCTGCGCGCAAGTGCACTTGCGAGTGGCCCATGATGAAGCCGTTGCCCGCCGCCACCGTCAGCATGCACAGGGTGACGATCCACAGCAGCGGCGTGCGCAAGGCTTGAGAAAAGGTCATGTCGATACCGACAGGCGTGGCCGAAGCGCCTGGCGGCGGAGGCGGCATCAAACCATCATCAGCGGCGATAGAACGCCCAGCTACTGGCCCGGGACGGCGAACCACCAACAGGCTGATCATCAGCCCCAGCAGACCGGCTGCGGCAAACACCCACCAGCCCAGGCGCCAGCCACCATTACTGACGACGCTGCCGACCAGCGCAATCAGCAAAAAGCTCACCACGCCCATTGAGGCATATAACACCGAAAGCGCCAGGGTCCGGTGTTCGACGAACCAGGTCGCCACACCGGCCTGGCAGGGAATCAACCCGAACGAGCCGGCCAGTCCCATCATCAGGCTGAAGCCGATCAGGGCGTGCCATGGTTCGAATGCCAAGGTCGCCAGCGCGACGCCACCGGCCAGCATGATGCAACTGCTGATGATCAGACAGGCCTTGAAGCCCAACTTGCCGACCGACTTGACCACCAACGGACCGGCCAGCGCATTGACCAGCATGTTGAGGGCCGTCAGCAGGCCAAGCGTCTGCTTGTCCCAACCGAGGTCTTCAGCCATGAAGGTGTTGACGATACTGCCACCATACAGGGGAAGCGACATGCTGATGCACAGCATCGCGGAAAACGCGCCTAGCATTACCCAGGCCTGAGGGCTCGAACCTTTCATGCATGCGTCTCTTATTATGATTGTGGGACCAGCGGACGACCTCTCTCGAGGTCCATCCAGCGTTGCATTGCGAAGTCGAGATTTTCACATAATCGATTATTGGTCAACACTGGCTATTTGCTGCCAGCTCAATTTTCGTCAAGAGTGCTTTTTTCCCGTTCGATTACCGACCGTCTTCACAACGGTGACCCGCCAGTCTTCGACTTACGCGCGGCGCCCGTAATGCAACGCATGAATGTTTATCAACGCAACCTTGAGCAAAAGCTGCGACGCGCCGCCAGGAACAAGCGACGACATTTCACGTTAGATGCATTGATTTAGCTGACAGAACGCTCAAACAAAAATAATCGATTATTTGTTGATAAGCCAAGCGACCGTGCCTATGCTGAGCTTCATCGCGGGCGCCGAACCCTGCCCATCAGATTGCGTGGATGGGAGTCAGCGACCGCTAAGTCATTGCTCGACTACTAGAATAAGAAGGGAAAACCATGTACGTACGACGCATCGTCACGGGTATCGACAGCGACGGCAAAAGCATCCTCGTCTCCGACGGCTCGGCGCCACGAACCCGCGATTTCGAGCACATCCCCGGCTTCAGCAACACCGTGGTCTGGGCTACCGAAAGCGCTCAGGCGCCGACTGGAAAGCCTGAAGACCCTACCCCCACATTGACTGCGTTCACCGCACCGGCCGGCGGCTCCCGACTGTTTGTGGTTCAGATCCCTCCGGCGTCCGTGTTTGCCGGTCTGGATTTCGCCGCCGCCGATGCCGAGCAGAACGAGCATCTGCCTGGTCTGGCCGAAACCTTCGACCCTGAGCGCCCGGGTTTCCACCGTACCCAGAGCGTCGACTACATGGTCCTGTTGCAAGGTGAGCTCTGGCTGGAGCTGGACAAGGGCCCTGCGGTACAAGTGCGCCCGGGCCATATCGTGGTACAGAACGGCACCTACCACGCCTGGACCAACAAGAGCGATCAGCCGGCGGTTTTCATGGCCTGCTCCATGGGCACGAGCGCCTGAGGCCGGTATGCGGGCACTCATGTTAAACGGTGAATGGGCACCGCGGCCCAACGCCAATCTGAGCGATGAAGACCGCCGTCGCCAGTGGACGCCGGATGCGCGTCTGGCTTGGCGCAACCCGCAGTGGAATGTCGAGGATCAGTCCGATCCGACGATCACCGAACCGGACGATGTTATCGTTCGTGTGCGTGCCGTCGGCCTGGCCAACTCGAACATCCGCATGGGCAACATCGACGATGAGGGCTACGTCGTCCTGCCCTATTCTCTGCATCTGCCGCTGATACCCGGCCATGAGATCGCTGGCGAAGTGGTGGAAACGGGGTCGGCAGTGACGACCGTGAGCCCGGGTGACCCGGTATGCGTCGAGGCGTTGCGGGCCTGCCTGCATTGCAGCAGTTGCCAGCGTGGTCTGTTCAATCAGTGTCTTCATACCGAATTCACCGGCCTGACGATCAATGGCGGCATGGCCCAGTACCTCGTCACCAAAGCCCGCCAGGTCCGCCCCATCGGCGCGATGCGTGCACGCTTTGACGAACAGGCCATGTACGAAGTCGCGACGCTCGCCGAGCCCGCCGCCATCGCCTACAACGGCATGTTCGTGCGCGCCGGCGGCTTCCAGCCAGGCCTGACGACAGTCGCCGTATTCGGCTGCGGCCCCATTGGGCTTGCGGCGGTTGCCCTGGCTCGTTGCAGCGGCGCGATTAAAATCATCGCCTTCGATATCGACGATCACCGCTGCCAACTGGCGCGCGAGCTGGGCGCCGACGAGGTCTACAACAGCCGTACCCTGCGCGAAGCGGGTGGCCGTCCGGGGCAGCAGGTCATGGAGCTGACCCACGGCAAAGGCGCCGACTTCATTGTCGAGGCCGCTGGCGATCACCACGCCACCGTGCCTGAGATCGAAGCCTGTCTCGCAACCTGGGGCAAGGTGGTGTACCTGGGCGTGGAAGTCCGCAACAACCCAAGCCACCTGCTGGCCTACCAGCGCAAGGCCGCCGCGGCCTTCGCAATGATGGGCCACATCGGCGGTTACGACCCGATCATCGCACTACACGCCGCTGGCCGTATGGATCTCTCGCCGCTGATCGATCGTCGCTACGCCATGGAGCAAGCTGTCGAGGCCATTGCCCGCCTGCGCACGCGCCAGGACGTCAAAGTCCTCATCCTGCCCAATGAATAAACAAGATCACGTTGCTCGCCACGCATATGCGCGGCCCGTGCCGTCAGGTGACGGGCGATGGACAGTGCAAGGTCCGATCATGCTACCTGCTGGTACTGGTGTTCTCCGGCCTGGTGATTGCGGGCTATTTCTACTTCTTTCAACTGGCCTAAACGCAGGGTTCTGCCCACAAATGGATCCGATCATGACCGATACCGTGAATGACACCTTGCCCGCTGCGGCACTGCCTCTGGCCCAATCCGGACACCATTTCGACTTCCTGCGAGGCATTCGCGTGCTGGATCTCACCACCTCGGTGGCCGGCCCCTATGCCGCGCAGTTGCTAGGTGACATGGGTGCGGACGTGATCAAGGTCGAGCGTCATCATGGTGATGACGCCCGTGCCTGGGGCCCGCCCTTTCTGGATGGTGAGTCGCTGTGGTTTCTGAGCGTCAACCGCAACAAGCAGAGTGTGCGCCTCGACTACGCCAACCCAGAAGGATTGGAAGTGCTCAAGGCGCTGGTAGCCAAGGCCGACGTGCTAATCCTGAATGCTCCGTCGCGGGTCGCGAAAAAGCTGGGCATCGACTATGCCAGTCTGCAGGCCATCAATTCCCGGCTGGTCTACGCCTCCATCACCGGTTTCGGCATCCAAGGCGAGCGGGCCGACTGGCCCTGCTACGACCTGATTGCCGAAGGCTATTCCGGGGTCATGGACCTCACCGGCGAAATAAGCGATGAACCACAGAAGGTGGGCACGCCCGCGGCCGACATGCTGGCCGGTCAGGATGCCGCCTTCGCCACGTTGTCGGCACTGTTCAAGCGTCACACCACCGGCAAGGGCGCCCTGGTGGACATCGCGCTTGTCGATTCCATGACCCGCTTTCTCACTTGCCGCATCGTGCCCTACCTAGGCTCCGGCGAGGTTCCTCGCCGCTCGGGCGGCAAGGACAGCGTGATCGCCATTTATCAGGCGTTCGAGACAGCCGACGAACCGATCACCCTCGGGCTTGGCAACGACAACATCTGGAAGCGCTTCTGGGAGGTGCTGAATCGGCCGCAGATGATCGAAGACGCGCAGTACGCCAGCAATGCCGATCGCCGTGATCTGCGCGCACACATCGTTACGACCATTCAGGAAATCCTCATCACCCAGCCGCGTGAGCATTGGCTGGCCCTGTTTCGCGAAGCGCGCATCCCGTCCGGCCCAATCAATCGCGTAGACGAAGTCGTCACCGACGAAACGATGCTGGAGCGTGGCCTCTTCTACAACATTCAGAAAGGTAACCGCCGAATCCCACAGGTGGGCACCGCAATGCGCATCGACGGCCAGTCCAACTACCCGCGCCGCCCTCCGCCCGATCTTGGCGAGCACACCGAAACGATCTTGATCGATCTGCTGGGCTATGAGCCTTTACAGCTGGACGCGCTTCGCGCGAACGGCGTCATCTAAGCGAGGCAAACATATGAACTTCGAAACCATCATCTACGAAGAAGACGGTCCCATCGGCACCATTACCCTGAGCCGTCCGGACGACGGCAACATGTTCAACGTGACGATGTGCCACGAAATCCGCGATTGTATCGAGAGCATCCGCCGCGAAACCCGCACACGGGTCATCGTCATCACAGGCGCGGGCGACAAGTTCTTCTGCGTCGGCGGGCGCAAGGACGGCATGGAAGACAGCACGCTGTACGCCGGCACCTTGCCCACCCTGGAAATGTACGAAGCCATCGACCGTCTACAGAAGCCGGTGATCGCCTCGGTCAACGGCTTCGCGGTAGGCGGCGGCAACGTACTGCAGATGGTCTGCGACTGCACCATTGCCAAGGAAAGCGCCGTGTTCCGACAGGTCGGTCCGATGGTGGGTTCCTTCGATGCGGGCTACGGCACCTGGTATCTCGAAGACCTGGTCGGCAAGAAAAGAGCCAAGGAAATCTGGTACCGCAATCCCAAGATAACCGCCCAACAGGCGCTGGAGATCGGGCTGATCAACAAGGTCGTCCCGGACGACCGGCTGGCCGAGGAGACCCGCCTCTTCGCCCTCGAAATCGCCGAGCGCGGCGCTTTCGCCCTGGCGTCGATCAAGGCGGCGTTCAATGCCCGTCACGGTGGCGTTTCCGGTCTCTCGCGCATGGCTCATGACCTGTTGCTCACCACCTACCTGAAAACCGATGAGCACGACGAGCTGGCCTCCGCTTTCGCCGAAAAGCGCAAAGCCAACCCGTCCCGCTTCGGCCATTGAGGTAGCCAGCATGCCTGTGGAAATCAGCCAGCACGGCGAATGCGCCGTGATGACCTTGAACCGGCCGGAGAAGCTCAACGCGCTCTCCTTTGCGTTGCTCAAGGAGATCGACGAAGCACTCAACAGAGCCGCCGCGATGCCCGTACGCGCCCTGATCGTAGTCGGCGCAGGCGAAAAGGCTTTCTGCGCAGGGGCCGATATCGAGGAGCTGCGCAACCGCGACTTGCTGTCGCAAAAGCGCGGCGCCGAAATGGGCCAGGCGGTATTCGCCAAGCTGGCCGCCCTGCCCTTCGTGTCCATCGCCGCCATCCACGGCTACGCCTTTGGCGGCGGCCTGGAACTGGCGCTGGCCTGCACCTTTCGCATCGCCACCGCGCGGGCCAAGGTCGGCCTGCCGGAAATCAAGCTGGGGCTGATCCCCGCCTACGGCGGTACCCAACGCCTGCCCCGTGTCGTGGGCGAAGCCCGCGCGATGGACATGATCCTGAGCGGCCGCACCGTGGGTGCCGAGGAAGGCGAGCGCATCGGCCTGTTCAATCGGCTGGCCGAGGGCGACGTGCTTGAAGCGGCACTGGCATTAGCCGCCGAGTTCACCGGCTACAGCCTCGCAGCCAGCCACTTCGCCCGCGAGGCGGTGAGTCGCGCACTGGATCATCCGATCCACGAAGGCCTGAAGATCGAAGCGGACCTGTCCACCCTCGCCTATCGCACCCGCGATGCCGAGGAAGGCATGGCTGCATTCATGGAAAAACGCACAGCGGAGTTCAGAGATGGCTGACGGACAGATTCTGGTCACGGGCGCCAGCCGAGGTATCGGCGCAGCGATTGTTAGCGAGCTCGCACGGCGCGGATATACCGTGGCCGGGCTGTCCCGCTCGGGCGAGGTACCCGCAGGGTACGGCATTGCCTGTGATGTCTGCGACGAGCAATCGGTCGCCCATGCCGTGGCCGAAGTGGCCGCCAACGGCACGATCAGCGGGGTGATCAACTGCGCCGGCGCCCATGCCGCCGTGCCGACTGCAACGCTGCCGGTCGCGGATTTCGAGCAGACGATGCGCATCAATACCACTGCCGTACTGATGGTCTGTCAGCAGGCCTACCCACATCTGGCCGAGAACGAACAATCGCTGATCGTCAATATCGGCTCCTTTTTCGACAAACTCGGCGTAGTGGACAACGTCGCCTACTGCGCCTCCAAGGCTGCCGTCGGCGCCATTACCCGCTGCCTCTCGGTGGAGTGGGCGAAAGATGGCATTCGCGTGCTCAACGTGGCGCCCGGCTATATCGAGACCGACCTGAACCGCGACTACCTCAGCAAGGAAAAGGTACGCGGCTGGCTTTCCAAACGTATCCCGATTGCCCGCCCCGGACAGGTCGATGAGGTGGCGCGATTGGTTGGCGCACTGTTCAGCGAAAACATCGGGTTTCTGTCCGCAGAGACGATTTATATCGATGGCGGCCAAGGGATTAACCACTAAAGCGAGAAACCCATGAAGGTGTTCGAACAATTGGCTCGCTCGCGGAACTGGAGCGAGGAAGAGCATATGGTGCTCGAGCAGGTACAACGCGTTGCGAATGACATCATCGCACCCAACGCCGAGCATGCCGATGCCAAAGCCGAGTTTCCCCAGAAGAGCCTCGATGCCCTCAACGAGCTGATGCTCAACGGCATCTTCGTACCCGAGGCGTACGGCGGCTTTCCTTCGGCTTATCGGGTCTATCTTGAAGTGGTCAAGATCATCTCCGAAGCCTGCGCCTCGACCGGGATCATCTACGCCACCAATTTCCACGGCATGAAGCCGCTGATCGATTTCGGCAACGAAGAGCAGAAGCAGCGCCTGCTGCCGCGTATCGCCGAAGGCGGGTTGGGCGCGCTGGCCATCACCGAAGCGGGCTCGGGCTCCGACGCGACGGGGATGAAAACGTCGTTTACCCCAGACGGCGACGACATCATCATCAGCGGCAGCAAGCTGTTCATCACCAACGGCGACCGCGCCGATCTGATCCTGCTGTTCGGCAAATGGAGCACCATCGAAGACCCCAAGAAAGCCATCTCCGTACTGGTGTTCGAGAAAGGCACCCCGGGTTTCGAAGTGGGTCGACTGGAGAACAAGATGGGTCACAAGGCCTCTTCCACCGCCGCCATTAATTTCAATGAGTGTCGCGTCCCTCGTACCAATCTGATCGGCGAGCCGGGCGACGGGCTGCGCATCCTACTGGCCTCACTCAACAAATCCCGCCCCAGCATCGCTGCACATGCGCTCGGCATCACCCGCGCCGCGTTCAAGGACATGGTGAATTACATCAATGAACGCACGCAGTCCGGGCGGCGAATCATCGAATTCCAGGGCAACCAGTTCACCCTTGCAGACCTCGCCACTGACCTGGCGATGACCGAGAGCTGGCTCGACTACCTGGCGCGCCTGATCGATGGCGGCGCCACGGATTTCGGCATGGAAGCGTCCATGGCCAAGCTGCGTGCCTCAGACCTCGCCATGCGCATGACCACCGAGGCGGTGCAGATGCTGGGCGGCTACGGCTATTGCAAGGATTATCGCGTAGAGCGGTTGATGCGCGACGCCAAGATTACCCAGATCTGGGAAGGCACCAACCAGATACACCGCCAACTGATCGGCAGGAGTTTCATCCAAAAATGACTACGCCCAACAACACGCCAATCAAAACCGTCGCGGTCTGCGGAGCCGGCGGCACCATGGGCGCCGGCATCGCGATCGTCGCGGCGCGCGCAGGCTTCCGAACCCTTTCACTCGATCGTTCCGAAGAGATGCTCGCCCGCTCGCGCACCAACACCGAGGCGTTCTTCAACAAGTCTGTAGAGCGCGGCAAGATGAGCCAGGCGCAACGCGACCAGGTCCTCGCCAACATGAGCGTGACGACGAGCGTAGATGATCTCGCCGACTGCGATCTGGTAATCGAAGCGGTGTTCGAAGAACTATCAGTCAAGCATGGACTGCTCGAGTCGCTCGGCAAGGTAGTGCCGGAGCACTGCATCATCGCCTCCAACACCTCGACCCTGTCGATCACGGAAATCGCCTCCGCCTTCCCGCGCCCGGACAAAGTTGTTGGCATGCACTTCTGCTTGCCGGCGCAGCTGATGAAGCTGATCGAAATGTCGCCGGGCATTCTCACCTCGGACGCCACTTTCCAGACGGCTTGGCAGTTCACCGAGGCCTGTGGGCAGATCCCCGTGCAGACGCAGGACAAGCCCGGCTTCATCCTCAACGCGCTGCTGGTGCCGTTCAACAACGACGCCATCCGCGCGGTAGAAGCCGGGGTCGCTGACGCCGCTGATATCGACAACGCCATCAAGACCGCTCTGGGTTACAAGATGGGACCGCTGGAGCTGATCGACTTGGTCGGCCTGGACACCCAGGTGCGGCTATGCGAGGCGTTCTATCCCATCACACTCGACCCACGAGCTTCTGCGCCTCCGCTGTTGCGGCGCATGGTGGCTGCCGGGCTGCTCGGCCGGAAGTCAGGCCGCGGTTTCTATAACTATGAAGGCAACGCCATGTTTGGCGCGTAGCAAGTCGATTCAATGGCGTCGTAGTCGGTGTATGCCACCGATCGCTTGAATCCCTTCGCGCTGATTGCGCGCCATCAAAACAGAGAGCAGCACTATGAATTATGCAATAGTCAGCAAGGGCGAGAGCCGCTCCTTTCCTGCCGGAGACGACTTCCTGCGCAACGCGACGGAGCCGACCGAGGCCGAGATACTGGTCTTCCTGGGCGCCAGCATCCTGGAAGCCGACAGCGACAAGGCCGCCATCCTGGTGGAGTTGGGCAACGAGTCCCTGGGCGCCCACACCGGAGAAAGCGCCGGTGAAGAAGGGAGCAACGTTTTAGGCTTCGCCCGCTACCGAAACAGCGGTGACGCGCCGTCCCAGCTGGTCGAACTGGTCAAACAAAAGAACACCCTGCCGCAGGCGCTGGCAGCGGCCAAGGCGCTCTTCGAGTCGGCCGGCCTGACCGTAGCCGTATGCAGCGACCAGCCGGGCCGCATCATCGATCGCCTGGTGCGCCCCAAGTACAACGCCGCGCTGCGTTTTCTGGACGAAGGTCTGGCGACCCAGGAAGCCATCGACCTCACCTGTCGCCTGGGGTTGGGCTATGCCGACGGCCCCATCGAGCGCACCCTGCGCGGTGGTCTGGCCCATCACCATGATATCACCCGTGCGCTGTTCGAAACCTTCGGTACGCCAGCCTATGCCCCGGCGCGGCGCGCCGTAGTGGCTGCCCAGATCCGCGACGGGAATCAGGGTGACGCATCATGACAGCACTTACATCCGATGCAATTATCGCCGTGGCCGGCGCCGGCACCATGGGCGCCGGCATCGCCCAGGTCGCAGCGAGCGCAGGCCATCGCGTCCTGCTGTTCGATGCTTTTGCCGGTGCTGCCGAGCATGGCCTGCAGAATGTCGCCAAGGGGCTCGATGCATTGGTCGCCAAGGGCAAGATGGAGGCGGTCAAGCGCGATGCCATCGTCGGCAACATCAAGCCCGTGGAAAGTATCGCCGCCTTTGCCGAGGCATCGCTGTGCATCGAAGTGATCGTCGAGAACCTTGAGATCAAGCAGCAACTGTTCAAGCAGATCGAGGAAGTGGTCGCAGCGCACGCCATCCTCGCCACCAACACCTCATCCATTTCCGTATCGTCGATTGCTTCGGTGCTTCAGCACCCGGGGCGGTTGGTGGGCATGCATTTCTTCAATCCTGCGCCGGTGATGAAACTGGTGGAAGTGGTCTCCGGTGCGGCGACCGAAAAGGCCGTGGCGCAGACGGTTTTTGATGCAGCCAACGCCTGGGGCAAGACGGCGGTGCATTGCCGATCGACCCCGGGCTTCATCGTCAATCGGGTGGCCCGCCCCTTCTACGCCGAGGCGCTACGCGTGCTGGAAGAAGGCTTCGCCGACGTCGTCACCATCGATGCCCTGCTCACCGAGTGCGCGGGCTTCCGCATGGGCCCGTTCACCCTGATGGACCTGATCGGCCATGACGTCAATTACGCAGTCACTCAGTCCGTCTTCAACGCCTACCACCAGGACCCACGCTATCGCCCATCGCTGTTACAGAAGGACATGGTGGATGCCGGCTGGCTGGGGCGCAAATCCGGGCGCGGTTTTTACGACCATGCCGAAGGAACCGAGAAACCACAGCCCGCGACCGAGCCAGGCATGAGTAACGAGGGAGACGATGACACGAGCGTGCGCCAGAGAATCCTCGCTGGCGAGCAGTGGCAGGTGGGCAACGTACGCATCATCCGAACGGACGGTAAAGCCGCGGTCAGCCATGCACTGAGCTGCGGTCAGCCGGTTGTGCTCTATGACCTGGTCACCGATCCGCAAGCCACCCGCATTGCCATTACCGGATCGTCCAACGTTGCTCAGACGACATGGCAGACCTTGATCGGCTCGCTGCAGGCGGCTGGCTTTGCCGTGTCTCGCGTTGCGGACCGGCCTGGGCTGATCGTAATGCGCACCCTGGCAATGCTGGTCAACGAAGCCTTCGAAGGTAAGTTGCAGCAGATCGCCGAAACAGAATCTATCAATAAAGCGATGCGTCTAGGCGTGAACTACCCGGTCGGCCCGTTCGAATGGGCCGAGCAGATCGGTACTCAGACCCTGCTCGACGTTTTGGACGCGCTCTCCCAGGCCACCGGCGATCCGCGCTACCGCGCGTCCTTGGGGCTGCGTCAGCAGGTCATGGAGAGCCAGCTCGGAGCGCTCTGACACGCTATCGATTAGCTAGGCGGATCGCCGTCAGGCCCATCCTAGGAAGTGCTCTGAAGTCTGCCGTCGTCACGGGTGATGTAGGGTGGGCTTCAGCCCACCAAACAGTCTGTCTCGCCCATCTTGCCTAAGCGCTAGAGACATCTCGTTGCGGTCAGCAAGATGCGACCGGCCAGCCGCTGCTCAACTGCAGCGGCGTGCCACCGGCACAGCGTCAAGCCTCAATTCCCATTCGCTTTTTCATCTCCTGCACCCATTCCGCCCTCGGCTTGAACCCTGGGAGGGAGCTGGCATGAGATTCCAGATGCGCCATCAGTGTCTCGTCGTTCATGGCAAAATCGACCGGAACCCTGAATGGCTGATCCACGTACCAGGGCAAATCGATGTAGCACTCCAGACGAACGCCTTCCGGATCGAGTGCGTATACCGATAGCGCATTACCGTGGGTAATGGCCGCCTCGATGCGCTCCAGCCCTTCGGCAACGAATCGTTCGTGAAGCGTTCTCAATGTCCCCAAGCCGTCGGCGCGCAGCGAAAGCTGGTTGATCAGCTTGGTGAACACCCCGCTCGGCTCCACGCTCTCGGCGAATACGAGCTGATGATGTTCTTCGGGATTGCGGCTCATGAAGACCAGGCGCACCGGCGTGCCGCCTGGACCGGGCAGCGTGCCCCGGTCGGTCACGGTGAATTCGAGCACGCGAGTGTAGAAATCGGTCTGCTTGTCGAGGTCTTTGACGTACAAGCCGAGGTGGCTGAAATCCAGTCCGGTGATGGCCATCGGTTTATTCGCTCGCATTGTTGATTCTGATAGCGACGCCCATTTCAAGCATCGCGGTGATTCCGGCTCGGTTTATCGGTACCAAGCGCGGGGCAGACGAGAAGTACAGCGTGATGGCCGCGACCCCGTTAATGCCAGGCTCGCCAGCGCGACGCCACCGGCCAGCGCACCGGCCAGAATATTGAGGGCCGTCAGCAGGCCCAGCGTCTGCTTGTCCCAGCCGAGGTCTTCAGCCATGAATGTGTTGACGACACTGCCGCCATGCAGGGGAGCGGCAGGCTGATGCACAACATCGCGGAAAACGCGCCTGGCATTACCCAGGCCTGAGGGCTCGAACCTATCATGCATGCGCCTCTTATTATGATTGGCAAACTGGCCGACGGGTCTGATTGGCAGGCTTGCCCGGCGTCGTACCAACACATCAAGGCTTAAATATAATCGATTATTTGTTAGCAAACCATAGCCTATCAATCAATAAAACTGTAAAAATTCGATTTTTAAAAAATCGATTACATAGACTAAGCGAGCATTATCTCCTAGCATGCGATTCGCCGGGAATAGTGAGAAAGTCGTGAAACGCTGGTCATCTGGCGGCAAGTCAGACGCCATTCCAGCCCTACCATTTGCTCGCTTAGCGAAGCGAGGCGCCTCATGCTCTTGCAAGGAAATTGCCGATGAAACTGTCCGTGCTCGATCAATCCCCGATTCTTCATGGCGAGAAGGCACCTGATGCGATACGCAATACGCTCGGGCTGGCCAAAGCTTGCGACGACTTGGGTTTTTACCGTTATTGGATTGCCGAGCATCACGCCTCCCCGACGTTTGCAGGCGCAGCCCCGGAAGCGCTCATCGGCGCCCTGGCAATCGTTACGCAACATCTTCGCATCGGCTCGGGGGGCATCATGCTCCCGCACTATTCCCCTTATAAAGTCGCTGAAACCTTCAGCGTTCTGGCTTCGCTTGCGCCAGAGCGAATTGACCTCGGAGTCGGCCGTGGGCTAGGAGGTGGCCGTCTGTCATCCATAGCCTTGCAGCGAAGCAGAGACCACACACAGAACTACGGCGATTTCACCGAACAGGTCCACGAGCTGATTGCGTACTTCGACAAAGGCGTCGACCTGGTTGCCAATGAAGGCTTGGCGGCGCTTCGCACCACCCTGCCCTACGGCCAAGTGCCTCCGAAACTGTGGATTTTGGGCTCGTCTACAGACAGCGCCGGGCTGGCTGCAAGCGCCGGCTTGCCCTATTGCATCGCAGACTTCATCAACCCTGAAGGGCGCAGGCTTGCCCAAAACTACCGAAGGTTGTTCCGCCCTTCAGCGATCCTGGAACAACCTTATGTCGCTGTCGCCACCATGGCCGTGGCGGCTGATACTGACGAACGGGCACAGCGGCTGGCGCTGCCCTTCATCATGAACATGGCTCATCTTTTTCGTGGGCAGATGATCCCGCTTTCTTCGGTGGATGCAGCCTTGGAGTGGGCTCGCAAGAATCCGGCGCTTACCGCGCCACCCAACCGGATGAGCATAGGCACCGCCGAAAACGTCAAACGGAGTCTCATGGCGGTAGCCGAGGAATATGGTGCGCAGGAACTCCTCATCACCAATATCGTTCCGGAAGCCGAAGCACAGATCGATAGCTACAGGCTCATTGCGCAGGCATTCGATCTGAAGAAGTGCTGACGCGTCATCAATTGCCAAACTGGCCGTCTTCGCACCCGATTGATTGCGAGCCCTTCAGGTTCCCAAGCGCTTCGCAAAAAAACAAGGCCCGCTCAATGAGCGGGCCTTGCCGGTTATCGCTTGCGCGATATGCCGTATCGCTCCGTCCAGGGAGCCTTCCCCATCCAACATCAAACGTTTTCTTTACGAACGTAGTTGCGCAGTACACCAACTTCCGGAATCTCGATTTCCACGACATCCCCGTCCTTCATGAAAATCTGCGGATCACGCTTCAGACCGATACCGCCCGGGGTCCCGGTGGCGATGATGTCGCCCGGCTCGAGCTCGGTCCACTCAGAGATGTATTCGATCAGCTCCGGGATAGTGAACAGCATTTCATCAGACGTCGCGTTCTGCATCTCGGCGCCATTGAGGCGAGCAATCAAACGAATAGGCTGGCCATCAGCGATTTCGCCACGCGTGGTCATGCACGGTCCTAGACCCCCCGTACGGTAGAAGTTCTTGCCAGGCGTCCACTGGGTCGAATGCCACATCCAGTCACGAATGGAGCCGTCATTGAAAGGCGCATAACCGGCGACATAGTCGTACGCGTCTTGCTGACTGATTCGGCGGCCGCGCTTGCCGATGATGACCGCGATCTCCGCCTCATAATCCAGCTGAGGCGACTCCGGAGGCGCAGGCAACTCACCTTCATGTTCGATCAGGCTGTTGGTGAAGCGGGCAAACAGCATCGGCCTTGGCGGGCGCTCCCGACTCGTCTCATCCACATGAGTCTGATAGTTGAGCCCAATACAGATGATTTTCGGAGGATTGGGGATGACAGGAAGATAAGAAATCTCATCTGTACGGTAATCGCCTTCGGCGCCTTTCAAAACCTCCTCGGCTTCGGACAGGGCCCCGGCCTCTAGCAGCGATCGGAGATCAGCATACTTGCCCAACAAACGAGGCTTCAGATCAACCACCCGGTCACCAACCATAGCGCCAAATGTGGCTTCACCGTTGACGCGAAAGCTCAAAAGTTTCATCGACGACCTCTATCTTAATTGTAGTTATATCGCTACCGGAGATTGCAGCAGCGCAAGCGCAATTGAAGATAATCGATTATTTTAAGAGCGTCAACACAGCGCCGCACCCATAGGAAAAACGATTAAATAACGCTTACTATTCATACAGTTAACACGTTCAAAGTAAAAATTTCCGAAAAAAAATCAATGCACAAGCTGTAAAATCTAATCGATTATTAGCTTTAGATCTTGACGCTCATGGAGCGCTCATTCTAGGCTGGAGCTTGCTTCGTCAATCCAATAAGGACAACAAGCCATGAGCGACGCAAAACTAGAACGCAACAAAGCCATCGTCCGGGACTTCTACCAGAAGGTCTTCGTCGAACACGACGTCGATGCCGGGCTAGAGCACTTTCATGATGGTTACATCCAGCACAATCAGATGGTCCCTCCAGGGAAGGAAGCTATGCGTACTGCTTTCCGCAAAGGACTAGAGAATGTGACCACCGAGATCAAACGCATAGTGGCCGAGGGCGATCTGGTGGTGGTGCACCACAACTTCAAATTTGATCCCGTCGGCTTAGGCCTCGCCGTCATAGACATCTTTCGGGTGGAGGGCGACAAGATCGCTGAACATTGGGATGTGATGATGCCGGTTCCAGAGAATCCGCCTTTTCCCAAAGAAATGTTCTGAGTTCGGACCTGCCGCTATCAGCAGGGCACGCTTTTATGCGTCATCCGTCTTTCATCAACATTAAGGAACAAGAGAAATGGCTAAGACAATCGTGATAGTGGGCGCGGGGGGCACGATGGGCCTCTCCATTGCCCGCCAGTTCGGAAAAAACGGCTACAACGTTGGCCTGATTGCCCGTAACCAGGAAAAACTCAGTCAGCTAGCAGCAGATCTGGCGAAAGACGGGGTTACCAACGTCAGCATCCGCACTGCGGATGTGCTCCAGCAAGGGCAACTGACCTCCGCCTTGGCCAGCCTGCGTTACGAGTTCGGTAGCATCGACGTGCTGGAATACAGCCCGGCGCTCGGCCCGCAAAATTATCGCTCAGCGCTGGACGTTACCCCGGAGCTGGCTCAACAAGCATCCGATCTGCTCGTTGTCGGCGCGATTCGCGCGATAACTTCCGTTCTTCCGGCAATGCGTGAACGCAAGAGTGGCTCTCTGCTGTTCATTGCCGGTGGTTCGGCGATGAAACCCATTCCGCCGCTGGCCAACGTCGGCATTGCAACGTCCGGATTGCGCAACTACCTGACCAACCTTCATGGCGCCTTAAAACAAGATGGTGTTTATGTCGGCGCAATCTATGTAGGCGGAATAATCAAGCGGGGCACGGAAGTCGACCCTGACAATATCGCTGCCAAACTTTACGAGATGCATCAGACTCAAGACAAGCATGAAGACCTGGTGCTAGGCCCGCCACCACCCGGAGCACCCGGAGCACCTGGTCCGAAATAAGGACTGTCACAGGCGGCCATTCGAAGTGGCCGCCTGGAACACCGCTTTTTAATAGCCTGCGCCTTGCACGAAATACCTGCGAACAATAAGAGACGTCCGAGCTAAGTTTTGCGCGGATAAAAAACAGGATATACGTCATGTCCAACGTCATAGAATTTAAAGGTTTTGCCGATGCCCTTCTTACCGGAGAAAGTGGGGGCTCCCCTGCTGACCCGGCGGTGCTGTTATTACACGGAGGCGGGCATACTCGAGAAGCATGGTCGGTCATATCCAACGCGCTGATCAAAGCGGGGCGACAAGTATTCAATATCGATCTGCGGGGTCCCGACGTTGAGGATCGCTCAGTCGATAAGAACAGCCGATATGAGCTTGATATTTGTGTGCAAAACCTTCGGCGCGTGCTCGATCAACTTCCGACACGTCCCGTTATCGTTGCAAGTGCTGTAGGCGGCTGGATTGCCAGCGTGGCGATTGGAGAAACCAGCACCCCACTCTCCTCCGGCTTGGTCGTAATTGATGTGCCGCCCAACATGGACCTGGATTGCACAGCTGGCGACCCCGTGCAGGACTGGGACCCGAACCACCTCAAAGCCTTGAATGTCTCCGTCGATATCATGCGCCCACGGTTGGTGGCGGCGGCCGAGAACATTAAAGTTCCCACCTTGTTCATTCATACCTGTGGCAAGAGCGTGTCCGACACGGCAGCTCGTGAATTCGCCTCATCCATTCGCGATGCGGAGTTTGCCGAGATAGATGCCAAAGCGTGCTCTCCCAGCGACAGGCTGGACTTGTTCAACGCCACCCTTCTCGACTTCTTGGAGCGCAAAAATCCAAGGATGCATCCCGAATATATTGCCGGCTCGGACGCGCGTACCCTGCGCGATGCGATGGGCTGCTTTGCCACTGGCATCACCGTTTTGACTGCCATTGCACCGGACGGCAA
Organism: Pseudomonas sp. R19M; assembly: GCF_050312585.1. NCBI lineage: Bacteria > Pseudomonadati > Pseudomonadota > Gammaproteobacteria > Pseudomonadales > Pseudomonadaceae > Pseudomonas > Pseudomonas sp. R19M. Next base: position 164,675 of record NZ_JBNPJV010000079.1, on the reverse strand, counting down.
ACCCATTGGTCTCACAGCCAATTCGTTTACCTCGGTGTCGCTGGATCCGCCCCTGGTGCTGGCCTGTATAGCACGTAGCGCAAAGAGCATTGCAGCTCTGGAAAACGCTGACAACTTCGCCATCAACGTACTTCATATCGGGCAGCAGCCCACGTCCAATCTTTTTGCCAGCAAGGTAGAAGATCGCTTTGCCCAAGTTGACTGGGAAATGGGACGCCATGGAACGCCGGTCATCCGCCATTCATTAGCAACCGTCGAATGTCGACGGCACGCGATCCACGATGGTGGCGACCACATCATCCTTATCGGTAAAGTGGAACGTGCCGCCTTTGATCCTCGGCGAGATCCGCTACTTTACTTTGCCGGAAAGTATCGTCGACTGCACTTGGGCTAACGTGCAGAGATACAGATAAATTCTTATAGGCACTCCAAGCAAGGTGTGCCCTATAAGCCTCATCTGAAATCCAAAAAAATTTCAAATTATATACAGGAGAATTCTACCCGAGCCGCAAGCCGTGCGCGCTGTCGCGCAAAATTCCTTAGTCAGAATCATATATTAGCCAATTAAGCCTTTACCGTTTCTTAATAAAACTAACAATCAGAAATGGGGGTATCGATGTACATACATCGCGCTTCATCGATCCTGTTAATGGCATCACTTTCAACTTCGCCCATGTTCGTTAGTGCGCAGACACAAACTGCGCAACTTCCGGATTCCTATACGCTCCCTAACGGCGACAACACGCTACCGGTCTCCAAGGAAGCAGCTGAAAAGCCGGATCCAGTTACTACGCGAAAAGTCACGCCTAGTAGCCAGGCCGTGGCCAACAATCGCCCAATGGTTCCTGGCCAAATGCCCGGCGAGCAAGGGATGCTGCCTCCAATGAGCATGGCGGTTTCACGTACGGCATTCAAAAAGGACATGCTGCCACTCAGTGGGCCCGCAGCGCTGGACAATGTTGGTCCGGTTATCGTGCTACCGCCCGGCCTACTCAACGGCATGCGACCCGAAGATTTGCTGCTTGGCTTTGGCAGCCTCAAAGGCGAGCTGCCACAGCCCAATGGCTTCACAAACCAGGGCGGCCAAGTTATGGGCCTGGGCGGATCGTATGGACGTTATCGGACGTTCACGCAGGCCGGCGGCAGCACGGACAGTTTCTCGGCTTACGTCGCGGCAAGCACCATGAAAGACTCGAGCTGGCGAAAGCAGGTCGACAATTCTGACGACCGCGCCTACGTGGATCTGGGCTGGCGCAACGAAAGCACCGAACTCCACCTCAGCAGCGATGTGTTCAGCACCTATAAGTCAGGCGGTGCAGTGCCTAAAGAGGTCCTTGCGGTCGACCGGGCAGGGTACTTTGCCTACCCCGACTATGACGACGACAAGGGTTATCGAATCAGTCTCAGCGGCAAACATGAGCTGGCGGAAAACGTCAGCCTGCTGGGCGATATCAATATCGGGCGATTCGAACGGGAATCCAAGCGCACCAAGGCCGTCGCGCTGGAGTCATGCGGTGACCTGGGTTTTAAGGGGGTCGATCCCAATACCCTTTGTAGCAATAATCCTGCTTTCGGCCCGAGCCAGCTGTTGGATTATCAGGGCAACGCCATTGATGCCTTTGGTGACAAAACCGGCGGTAATGCCTACCGATACGATCTCGGCACTGTTACCCATTCACGTGGTGCGTCCATCAAGTTACAAAACCGCAATCCGCTGTTCGGCATGACCAACAACTTCGTCGTGGGGCTGCGCTACAACGGGGGCAATACCACCTCCTCCATCACCCAGCGGGTAGGTGAGTTCACCAGCGATGCCGAGTTTTCGGATGCCAACGGCAGCGCCATCATTGGCCTGACCAAGGTCGACGCCGAGAGCCAGTACTGGTCGCTTTATGCGGCAGATAGCCTGTCGGTGACGCCCAAACTGACCGTTGGGCTATCCGGCCGCTATAACTACTCCACGTTAAAACGGTCCGGTACGAGCAACACCGCTGCGTATGAAATCAACGACGACCGTACGTTTGAAAGCTTCAACCCCGCCGTTGGCTTTACCTACAGCCTGAGCGATAACGTCACCGCCTACGCCGGATACTCTGTCGAAAGCCGCGCACCCACGCCGAACGGGATGTATTGCACCGACATGGAATCAGCCTGCGCACTTGACCTCTTTTTCGTCGCCGACCAACCGTTGAAGCAGGTTGTCACGCGGACCTTCGAAGTCGGTCTGCGTGGCCAGCAACCAGCATTCGGCGGGCAGTTCGCCTGGAACACGCGACTGTTTAACAGGGCGGCCGAAGACGATTTCTGGTTCATCCAGTTCAATGACCGCCCCATGTTCAGCTCGATTGGCAACACCAGACGCCGTGGCATGAAACTTACCGGTGCCTGGAACTACGGCCGCCTGACAACTAGCGCCGCCTACACATTGATGGACGCGCGTTTCGAAAGTGCATTCACCATGTCCAGCCCAAGTAACCCACAGGCGGTCAATGGGGAAATCAACGTCAAGCCGGGCGATATCATGCCTGGGATACCTAGGCAGGTTGTCGAGCTCGGGGTCGATTATGCGATGACCGATAAGTGGAAGATAGGCAGCACGGCGGTAGCCGCAGCGGGTGTCTACGTGTACGGCGACGAGATCAACACCATGGACAAGACGGCCCCTTACGTCGTTACCGGGTTAAACACCGAGTACAAGGTCAACAAGAACGTCACCCTGTTTGCTTTCGCGGAAAATATCTTTAATGTCGATTACGAATCCGGTGGCTCGTTGATGCTTGCCAGCCAGACTTATAGCCCTTATCTGGGCCGCAAAGGCACCCAAGATATCGGGTACATGCCAGGTGAACCTCGCACGGTTTACCTGGGCATAGACGTCCGGTTCTGAGCATATAGGGCCTGCAGGATTCGTAGAAACCCTGCAGCCCCCAAGTCTTTACCTATCTATGCGGCCCTGCGAAGTTTCGCTCCTCGCTCAACGCCTCGCCTTCCAGCCTCTTCGCTGCTGCTCGCTCTTCGCTCGCCGCATGGCGATCAAGCAATCTTTATTCATTGTAGTTTCGATCATTTCCAGCATAGTCGTGGGTACCACCAGTGTATTGGGGCGGCCTACGTAAGTATTCACAGTGCGAGGAGTCAATACATAACAGGATGATCAGCAAAAAATGGGAAGACTAACGTGACGCCTGCTTCTGATTGAGTTGGGTGTGCTGAAACGCAGGCCATTTCAACACACCTTGACGCTAACGATCAGTACCCTTTGGGCGTAAGGGTAAAACCTGCGCAACCATCATAGGGATCTGCATAAGCCGAGTACTGCGCACGATCGACGATCTTCTCCCAGCTGCGTTTGATCGCCTCGGGACTTAGCGCGTCGACGTGGGCACCTGCGGTACGGGCGAACCACAACTCGTAGATCGAATTCGCTTCGGCAACGATGCATTTCCCGTTACCTGGATTATCTTCGTGCGCAAGGAATCCCACGACAGGCGCGACCAGCTCGGGAGAGAATGCCTGCATCACCTGCTCGTCCGGCTGCGCCTGTTCCGCACTCATGAGCGTCCAGGCATTGGTCGCAGCAAAGGGCCATATTGCGTTGACCTTGATACCGAGTGCGTCGCCTTCGATCGCCAGGTTGCGAGTCAAACCGAGAATCGCCGACTTCGCGGTTCCGTAGATGGACGTGTATCGCGCACCGAGCACCGCACCCGACACGGTATTGACGATCCGGCCGTAGCCCGCCTGCTTCATGTGCGGCCAGGCGGCACGACACATATACAGCGCGCCCTGGATATGCGTCTCGAGTACCCGCGCCATGTCGGCGGACTCGAAATCCTCGAACAGCTTGAAATCGACCACGCCCGCGTTGTTGATCAAGATGTCGATGCGCCCGTAGGCATCCAACGCGCCCTGAATGACCGCTTCGGCGCCCTCTTCCACGGCAACGCTGTGGGTGTCAGCGATCGCCTCACCGCCTGCGTCGCGTATTTCCTGGGCAACCACTTCGGCCTTCGCCTGCACGGCGCTACGCCCATCGGGACCCACGCCCAGGTCGTTCACGACCACCTTGGCTCCACGCTCAGCCAGGAGCTTGGCGTATGACCTACCCAGGCCAGGATTACCGCCGGCGCCAGTGACAACGGCCACCTGACCATCGAATCGAAGCTCAGCCATGAAATGGCTCCTTATGTATATGTAGGTTCACGCGCAGGCCTGCTGGAAATCCCTTTTGCCGCCACCAAAAGAGTCTGTCGCGGGCGGTCTGAACCCAGCTCCTGCTCTATAGCGTTGCGGTCACGCAGCGCTGCTGAGTGATGGCGGAACACCCGCGTGGGCATCTCTGAGCAGCTGGAGCACGGCTTCGTAGGTAACGGGCCGCGGGTTGTAATAAGGATTGCGCGTGACCATGTCGGCGGCCCTTTCAAGGTCGGCTTCGCTCAGACCCAAATCGGCCAAGGACTTAGGCGCCCCGACCTGTTGGGCGATCTTCCACAGCGCCAACGCCACATCGTCGGGCTGGCCGAGCGCCGCCTCCAGGCGCCGACGGGCATCGTCGGCCGCGGCAAGGTTGAAGGCGGTGACATAAGGCAGGATGACCGCGTGCGTTTCGGCATGGGGTGTGTTGAACGTGCCGCCGAGTGTGTGGCAGATCTTGTGATGCAGCGCCATCCCGACACTCGCCAGCAGAATGCCGGCCAAGCACGTGCCGTATTGCACGGTGGACTGGGCGTCCAGATCACTGCCGTTCTCGACCACTTTCGGCAGGCCGGTCACCAGGGCGCGGACGCTCTCTTGCGCGAATGCCGCCATCATCGGGTTGACGTTCTCGGCCCACAAACCTTCCACCGCGTGAGCCAAGGCATTGATGCCGCTTGGCCCGGCGATAGCCGGCGGTAAACTGCTGGTCAATTCGGCATCGTAGATGACCGATACGGGCTGCACGCGTGGGTCGCGTCCGGTGCGCTTTTCGCCGTTGGTGGTCAGCCCCCAAACCGGTGTCATTTCGGATCCAGCGTAAGTGGTAGGCAGTGCAATAAGCGGTAGGCCGGCTTCGAGCGCGATCGCCTTGCCTAGTCCGATGGAGGAACCACCGCCAATGCAAACGGTGCAATCGGCTCCCGCCGCGCGAGCATGCTCAGTGCCTGCTGCTGCTACATCGTGCGGCACGTGCTGCACCACTTTGTCGTAAATCCCGGCGCTGCGCTCACCTAGGCTCTTGTGCAGATGCTCGGCAATGGCACGCTGGCTGGGGTCAGCGATGACCAGCGCACATTTCAGATCAAGCCGGTCCAGCTCGGCCGCCACATCGTGGCGCCGACCTGGGCCAAACAACACGCGCAATTTTGCAATTTCGAAAATGAAGCTCTGCATGGGTAGTCTCCTGACGGTAGGTCGATCCGGGCCGCATTAGAAGTTGACGTTGTCCGCGCCTTTCAACTCAAGCATTTCTCTCGCTTCAGCCGGCGTCGCGACTTCGTAGCCCAGCTCCTCAACAATGCGGCGAATCTTGGAAACCTGTTCGGCGTTGCTCTTGGCGAGCTGGCCACGGCCGATGGTCAGACTGTCCTCCAATCCCACACGGACGTTTCCGCCGAGCATGGCGGACTGGGTGCAGAACGGCATTTGATGGCGGCCCGCAGCGAGCACGGACCAGTGATAGTTATCGCCGAACAACTTATCCGCGGTGTGTTTCATGAACATCAGGTTGTCCATGTCAGCGCCGATGCCACCTAGAATGCCGAAGATGAACTGGATGAACACCGGCGGCTTGAACATGCCCTGCTCGATCATGTGCGCCAGGTTGTACAGATGGCTGACGTCGTAGCATTCGTGCTCGAACTTGGTTCCGTGGCCCTCGCCGAGCATCTTGTAGACGCCCACGATGTCCCGGAAGGTGTTGCGGAAGATGCGATCGTCCGAGTCGACGACATATTCCTTTTCCCAGTCGTATTTCCATGACGAATATTTGCTCGCCATGGGATAGAGCGCGAAGTTGAACGAGCCCATGTTCAGCGAGGCCATTTCTGGCGAGGCCTGCAGAGGCGCAGCAAGGCGCTCCTCGAGCTTCATCGTCGCGGCACCGCCGGTGGTGATGTTGACGATGCCATCGCAACCTTCGCGTATCTGCGGCAGAAACTGCATGAAAACCTTGGGATCCGGCGTCGGTCGGCCATCGCTGGGGTCGCGTGCATGCAGGTGCAGGATAGCGGCGCCCGCCTCGGCTGCTGCGATGGACTCACGCGCGATCTCGTCCGGAGTGATCGGCAACGCATTCGACATGGTGGGCGTATGGATCGAGCCGGTCACGGCGCAGGTAATGATGACTTTGTTCTTGTATTTGATCATCGCTGTTCCTCTATCTGATGAAGCCGCGCCGCGATTGGCGAAGCCAACATTTGGTTGTTCACCTTGCGTTGTTCTTTTTCCACGCACTAAGTACTGCTGCGGCCTCGCTGAAGCCGGTATTGGCCGCCGGCAAGCCTGCGTAAACGCCTATCTGCAAGAGGGTTTCCTTAACCTCGTCCTGGGTGAACCCGCCTTGCTCAAGACCGATCTCAAGGTGCAGGCGAAACTCTTCCCAGCGCCCCATCGAGGCGGTGATGGCCAGCACCAGCAAGCGCCGGGTGCGATGATCCAAACCGGGCCGCGACCACAGCTCCTGCCAGGCGTAGCGGGTGACCAGTTCGAAATAATCGGCATTGAAATCATTCACCCCGGCCATGCGACGATCGACCACGTCCGTGCCCAACACCTCGCGACGGGTCTTCATGCCGGCCTGGTAAATCACCCCCCGCGCGGCCTCCACCTCATTGCCGCCGTTGATGCTATTGGCGAAGCCAATAACCGCGCCCGTAAAGGCCGAAGGCGCCTCGATATGTGGCGAATGCCCGGTGTCGAACATCCGGGTCACTGCACCGGTAATGGCAGCCACGGTCGGCTCACGGCGACTGACCCGCTGCATGGCGCCAGCTTCGGTGGTTCTTATGACCAGGGCGGGCGCTGCCAACAGCGACAACAGGTCTAGCGGCAAGGTATCGCGTAATGCCGCGCAGCAGCCCGCATAGCCCTGCGGGTCAGTAGCAAGCAGTGTTTGACGCAGCGTCTCGACTCGCATGGGATGCCTGCGCGCGAACCCCTGCTCGACATCTTCCGTCACAGCGCTGGCAACGCTGGCCATGCCTTCTTGCAGAACGCTGGCGCGGCGATGCTCCCAACAACCCGCTTCGAGTTCGGCAGCCCCTGGCACCAGGATCAGTGCTCGAACACGTTCCGGAGATCGGGCCGCCAGCGTGACCGCGATACTGGAACCCAGCGAAATGCCACAAACGATCGCCTGGTCGATGCTCGCGGCATCAAGCACCGCGCGCGCATCGTTGGCCAACTGTTCGAGCCTGTAGTCGCCAGGCGTCACATCGGAAGCGCCATGTCCGCGGCTGTCCATGCGAACAACGCAGAACACCTCGGCCAGACGCCCCAGAACCCGCTCCCAACAGGTAAGATCCGACCCTATAGGGTTAAGCAACAGCAGGGCAGGCTTGGCGTCGCTACCCTCCCGGTGCCAATACAAACGGCAACCGTCATTGATCACGAAAGGCACAGTGCACCTCGGTGGCCGGAGCCGTTATTGGTGGCTCGACGGTTGGGCGCGCTGGATGGGAAAGCCGGTAACGATCTCGAGCAACTCGCCCAGGTCACTGGGCAACTGGTTACCGCGCCAGGCCACATGATGGTCCGGACGAACTAGGACGCCATCGGCCTCGTACTTTTTGCGCAGCTCGCTGCGATCCGGCTCGTCCGGCGTGAACACCGTCACCGGGATGCGCTTGATGTGGGCGGCCCGCAGGAGTGCATCGTGCTCCAAATGACCAAGATCGATCAGCGTGAAGCCCTGGCTGAAATGATCGAAAAGCGATGATCCGTCTGCAAGCCAGTGGTGAGGAATTCGATTGCCCGGCTTCGCAGAGGGTTCGTAGACGGCGAACTGCGGTTCAGGCAACGGCGTGCCATCGCGAACAATGATCGGCGACGCCGTGTAGCTGTAGCCCAGCTGGCCACCCATACTTTTGAACTGCTGAGTCTTGTACGTGACGATGTCATGAGAGACCAACTGGCGTATCTCGTCACCTTCCGGCCCGTCTTTCTCGATGCCGTCGCGCACCAGCGAGTGCGCCTGCTTGGCCTGATTTTCCTCCGCTCCGCGCTGGCAAAGCAGCACCGCTTCGCGCCGCTCGGTGGTGTAAGTGGATAACAGCATCGGGCCACCCCAGCCTTGAAGTACAGCGGCGAGTTTCCAGCCCAGATCAGCCGCATCGCCGATGCCCAGATTCATCCCGAAGCCCCCTTGAGGCGACACTAGGTGCGCAGCGTCTCCGGCAAGGAAGACCCGACCGTAATCAAAGCGCGGCGTGGTCAGCGAATGCAGGTTAAAGCCACCGCCGCTGATAGGCTCTACGTCGATGTCCTGCCCGACGGCACGCAGGAGCATGGCCTTCACTTCTTCCCAGTTGTTGCCATCGAAACCTTCTGGCATAGGGCACGAGTAATACAGGAATTCGTCAGCGGTTTCGTTCTGCGGGATCAGCAGGTCCGCAGCGCGATCTTCGTTGTAGAAATACACCATCGAAACGACGGGGCCCGCTTTCCAGATATGTTTGATCTGGGGTGCACGGACATGCCAGGAGAAGGCCTTGCCCAAATTGGGCGTACCTGTCATGCGCACGCCCAGCACCTCGCGGCGAAGGTGGTTTGCAGCGCCTGCCGCAACGACCAGGTATTGACCTCGCAATTCTACCGGCCCGCTCGGGCCTGTCGCGTGGACGGTCACACCGCCATCGTCCTGGGTGAAAGTGCTGACCTCATGCTCGTAGCGGCGATCGATGAGCGGAAGCTGCTCGGCACGTTCGAACAGGGTTTTTTCGATGGTCAGGTTAGGTGCCCATTCACCTAATTCGGCGGCGAACTGCAGCGCATCCTTGGCTTCATAGGCTTTCGGGAAGTGATGCACGAGATGGCCTGTCAACCGGGTGACGATGGACACGTCGCGCTGAACCTCGGGGCTGACGACATCGTTGCGGCGCAGCATGTCGGCCATCCCCCACCGCCGGAAATGCTCCATCGATCGGATGTTGGTCATGTTGGTCTTGGCCGGAATGAATTGGCCACGCTTGCGCTGCTCTATCACGATGGAGGGGATATCACGCAGCGCCAGGTCGATGGCTAAAGCCATGCCGACCGGGCCGCCTCCCACGATCAGGACCGGTGCATCCGAAGACTCTGCCATGTTTCATCCTTTTTTGTTATTCGAGTTATGGCTCGCCAGTCGAGGCGAGGCTGGAGGCAAATAGCGCAAGCGGATCGGACTGCACAAGCGCTTTGATTGGGGCACTGCGACAGTTGGAGAGAAGCGTCGCCGCCGCCAAGGCGCGCCCGAATCGTTTAGCCATGCTGATAAATAATCGATTATTTGTCAACACGGACAATCATGATTTGTATGGACTAATGGACAAAAGAAAATTGATTATTGTATAAATCGCTTCAGGATTTTTTTCCTAAGGTCCATCGTATGTAGGATAATCGTCATTACCACGCCCTCGCCTTTCCCCGAGCGGAGGCTGGAGACAAAAAGTTGGCAGTGGAGCATCCGAACCAACGAATCTCGGGGTATATACAGCCTTGTGAGGCAAATATGACGGATTTGGTATTAGATCGGAGGATCGACCAGGACATCAGCTCTGAAGAGCTCATAGCGCGCGCTGCAGCCATGCATGACGAGCTGGCCGCCGAGTGCGAGGCGAATAATGCCGCGGGCGAATGCAGCGACGAGCGGCATCAGAAGTTCAAGCAGGCAGGCTTTTACCGCATCCTGTCGCCAAAGCGGTTTGGCGGCCTCGAGAAAGGCCTCGACACCTTCCTGCGCGTCGTGATGGAAGTTGGCAGCGCCGATCCGGGCACTGCCTGGGGCCTGGGCTTGTCTTCGGGGCACGCGCTCCATCTGGCCGCCTATTTTCCGCTGGAAGCGCAGGCCGAAGGATTTGCCGACAACGGCAACTTCATCTGTCCGCAACGCGCAGTGCCCCATGGACGGGCAGACCGTGTGGAAGGCGGCTTCGTGCTGAACGGCGAATGGCCTTATGCATCGGGCGTCCCCCATGCGAACTGGTTCATGGGTGCCACGACTGCGATTGGGGAAGACGGCAGCACTTTGCCGCCGATCGGCTTCCTTATCCCCCGCGAAGATATCGAAATCCTTCACGACTGGGGCGGTGATCTCGTGTTCGGTCTTCAGGCGACTGGATCCAATACGGTCAGGATTACCGACAAGTTCATCCCCGATCATTGGACAGCACCGTTTGACTGGCCACGTCGCGATCTTGGCGACACAGGGACGATCGGATACCAGATCCATGGAAACCCCCTGTATCTCGGCCGCATCATGGCCTATTTCGGGTGCGAGCTGGCGGCGCCGATCGTCGGTGCGGCGAAGGGAGCACTACGTGAATATCGTCGCCTGATCGAGACGCAAAAGACCCAGTTCCCGCCGCCCAAGCCTCGCGCGGAATCGGACTTCTTCCAGATGTGGTATGGCGAAGCTACCGGTATGGTCGACAGCGCCGAAATGCTGCTACTGGCGACGGCGCAACGCTACACCGAGGCATGCGAAGCCTGGGCAAAAGATCGAGTGCCGTTCACGCATATCGATGATGCCAGGATGCGCCAAACCGCGTTGATGGCGGGCCGCATGGCGTGTGACGCTATCCAGCTGATGTTCACGACATCGGGGACGACGGCAGCGCGGACATCCTCGCGCATGCTGCGCTTCTTCCGTGATTCTTCGACCTATCGGACGCACGTCACGTCGCAATTGCAGGTCATGGCACATTCCGCAGGCCGCGGGGCGTTGGGTTTCGATATCACATTGTAATTGAACCGAAAGCCGTAGGTCCGGTAAGACCTGCGGCTCCATATTCCTGATACGCGTGTTTGGAAGGAGACGATAGCAGTCAGCTACCGCATCATCTCCAACGCACACTGTAGTGGTCTGACAGCATCCAGTACTCCGAGGTTCTCCAACGGGTAGTCGCTTTTAGCGCTGACGCCCACCCGCCTGCATGGTGGGGCTCAACAGGCCTTCGACGCTTCGCCCAGCCGGTGGTAGGCACGATTGAAATACACAAGACCTTCGTGCGCACCGCTCTGGCGAATGGTCTGGATCTCGCAGTAGAAAATACTGTGGGAGCCCACCTCATGGACCTGCACGATGCGGCAGTCGAAATTCACCAACGCTTGCAACATCACCGGCGCACCGCTTTCAAGCGTGGTCCACGCCGTAGCGGCAAAGCGCTCGTCCATGCTCAAGGTGCGGTCGGCGAAGGCGCCGGACAAATGTTGATGATCTGCGCACAGCGTATTCACGCACAATGTGCCGTTGCGCTTGAAATGCTCGTTGGAATGAGAGGAACGGTTCATGCACACCAACAGCGTGGGGGGCGAATCAGTTACGCTGCACACCGCCGAGGCGGTGAAGCCGAACCGGCCTGCCACGCCATCGGTGGTGATGACCGACACGGCACCGCCCAACATGGCCATTGCGTTACGAAAGCTGCCTACGTCTACCATGATCGTTCCTCTTAGATATCCAGCACGAGTTTCTTGGATTTGGCTCGTGAACAACACACTAGAATTTGGTCATTGCCAGCCTTTTCATCGTCCGTAAGGTATACGTCCCGATGGTCCGGCTCGCCTTCGAGCACATCGCATAGGCAGGTACCGCACACCCCCTGCTCACAGGAAATCTCGATCTTGATCCCGACCTGCGCGAGTGCGGCGAGAATGCTCTGCCCCTCCGCCACCTGCACAGTCTTGCCGCTGCGGGCCGCCACCACTTCGAAACTGCCTCCCGAGCTGTCCACCTCCACCTGGAAATATTCCTTGTGAATGTGCGCTTCGGTGTAGCCCTGGTCACGGGCGCCCTGGATAACCCAATCCATGAAACCGGCAGGACCGCAGGTGTACATATGCACGCCGGCCTCGCCCTTGCCCAGCACCTTGACCAGGTCGAGCTTCTGTTCGGCACCTTCATCATCGAAGTGAGTGAACACCTGCGCGGCAAACGGTGCGCTGGCCAGTTCCGCCAGGAACGCACTGCGCTTACGCTCACGGCCGCAGTAGTGCAGTTCAAAGGTCTGGCCAGCCGCATACAGCGCGTAGGCCATGGCGATCATAGGCGTCACGCCGATCCCGCCGCCCAGCAACACCGAACGCCGCGCCTGCGGTACCAGCGCAAACAGATTGCGCGGTACGCTGATTTGCACCTCGCAGCCTTCGAGCAGGGTTTCATGCACTCCGACCGAACCGCCGCGCGATGTCGGATCCTTGAGCACGCCCAAGCGGTAAAGGCTCGGATCGGCGGGGTTACCGCACAACGAGTACTGGCGCACCAGCCCGGGGGCAATATGGATATCCACATGCGCGCCGGCTTCAAACGCGGGCAACGGCGCTCCGTCGCGACGGATCAGGTCCAGGACGACAACGCCGTCCCCTTGCAGCTCGCGCTTGCGCACGACTACGTCCAACAGTTCTTCAGTCATGGCCGTTATTCCATGGAATTCGCGAAGGCCGCCGTGGCGGTCGTTATCAGTCAGCGCATGAACAAGCCGCCATTCACATCCCAGGTCGCCCCGGTCGTGAAATAGGCTTCGGGCCGGGCCAACTGCACAATCAGGTCACCGAGAAAATCCGCATCCCCTAGGCGTTGCACCGGGATATTGGCGAGCAGTCCCGGCAGGCGTTCGGCCGGTACGGCTGCGCGCACCGCCGCCGACTCGATAGGGCCTGGGGCAATGGCATTGACCGTCACCCCGCGCGCGGCAAACTCCTTGGCGAATATCTTCGTTAGCGTCACTATGCCGCCCTTGCTCGCGGCATAGTGCGCGCCGGTCGCGGTACCGCCGTTCTGGCCGGCCAGGGACGCCATGTTGATGATCCGCCCGTATCCGGCTTCGGCCATGTACGCACCCAGCACCTGGCAGCCGAGGAACACGCTGCGCAGGTTCAGGCCCACCACGGCGTCGAATTCCTCGGGGCTGATTTGCATCAGCGGCGTACTCTTGGTGACGGCCGCGTTATTGACCACCACATGCAGCGCGCCGAAGCGCACCAGCACCTGGTCCAGGCCCACTTCGAAGTCGGTTTTGCTGCCGGCATCCAGTTGCAGCGCAAGCGTGCGCTCGCCACCGGGGTCCAACTGCCGCGCGCAGGCCTGTGCGGCTTCAAGGTTGAGGTCGGTGATCGCCACCGAGTACCCGGCCCGCAAGAGGCTGGCGCAGAAGTGCTGCCCCAGCCCCTGTCCCGCCCCCGTCACCAATGCGATATGACTCATGTCGGCGTTCCTTAAAGGATGTAGCCGATACCGGCAAGGGCATCGTCACTGTTGATCAGGCTAATCACTTTGCGCTGGATCTTGAAACCACCCTCGCTGCGGATCAGTTCGTAGGTGAGGTCGGCGCTGTAGAACTTCAGGCTTTCCTTGCGAAACTCACGGATACTCTGCGCGCAGCGCACGGTCACCAGCACACCGTCATCGGCGAGCACCCGGAATCGCGACTGCATGCGCACCGTGCGCGGTTGCGGGCTGGTGGAAATCGATTCGCCGCCCGTCAGGCGCCGCACCCGCAGCTCACGCATATGTTGGTCGTCGTAGGCATAGTTAAGAGTGTTCTCGAAGTCGGTTTCCTTGGGGTCGATGGGAATGATGTAGGTGCCTTGCCCGGTCCACATCTTCAGCCAGCCGTCGTATTCACCGTGGTCGAGCATGTCGCCTTCCTGCCAGATGAAAGCGGTCACTTCTTGCAGTAATTGCAGGTTCATAAGGTTCTCCAGGGATCAGGCCGACATCATCTTTTTCCACTGCTGGTAGCCGGCACGCATGCCGGTCTCGGCACTCACGTCGGATACCAGCCCGTCTGCGCTGGCCTGTTCGCCAGGCAAGCCGCGGTTGAGCATGATCCATAGGTCTTCACCGGCGCTCGCGCCCTTCTGTACCCGCTCCCAGGCCTCGGAATCGTCCGGCGTGCCGAAGCCCATCGGCCCCTGAAAGTGCTCATGTAGGCGCAGGCGATAGCGGTTGGCCACGGCCGGCCCGCCGTCCATAGTGATCACCGAGTGGTGGATTTCGGTCTCGGTCACCGAGATCGGCTGCAGTACTCGGAAAAATGCCATTGAGCATGCGACGTTGGGGAACAGGTTGAGGTTGAAGCCGGTGCCACCGACCGCACGCACGATCCGGCGCACCTGTTGTTCTTCGATGCCCTCGTCACGCAGCTCGGCGGCTAACCCTTCGAAGCGCTCGGGAATCGGCTTGTCCAGGTCGGCTTCGAGGTCGATCAAGTCGGGAATCATCACCATCACGCTGTGGCCGTTGCCCAGGTCCTCGACGTAGCCAGGCCCTTTGACGAAGTCGAACAGCTCCAGGGTCTGCTCATCCACCGACGACAGAAAGCTTTTGTGTACCAACGGGAAGTGGTAGGCGTCGGTGGTGTTTTCCAGCTGGATCTTCCAGTTGCCGGGGAAGCGGAAACGGTGTTCGCCCGGAACCTTGATCCCATAACCGGCGCCCTGTTTCATGAACAGGTCCATCCATTTTTTCGCCGCACCGAGGTAGTCTTCCAGCGGCTCGATATCGTCCTTGAAGGTGGCGAAAATCATGCCGGCATAGCTTTCGGTGCGCAGGCTGACCAGCGGCAGCTCGGCCTTGTCGATGCAGTCACCATAGCTTTCCGGGTGTGGAATGCCACGCAGCGAACCATCGAGCGCGTAGCCCCAACCGTGGTAAGGGCAGACGAAGCTGTTGGTCTTGCCTTTCTTGTGTTCGCACACGGTGGCACCACGGTGGCGACAGCGGTTGAGCAGCACGTGTACGTCTTTCTTGCGGTCACGCACCACGATCACCGGCTGTTTGCCGATATAGGTGGTCTTGTAACTGCCGTTGTCGGGAATCTCGCTTTCGTGGGCGACCCAGATCCAGGTGCTATAGAAAATTTTCTCCAGCTCGGCGTCGAACAGTTGCGCATCGGTATACATCGAGGTGTGAACGCGATCGGCCTGCACACGACCAGCGGGGTCGACGGCGAGGTTTACAGCGGGAATCAGCTTGCTCATGGAAGTGTCCTCGTCGGCATCAAGTACGCTGAATGATCAGCTCGCGCCCAACCCGGGCTTCAACCTTGGTGTAGCGCCACAGCTTGTAAGGGCCATCGCCCACCGGTGTGCTACGAAACAGGTTGCACGCGGCATGCACGGTTTCGATGTCCGGCACGTCGGCCAGCAGGTAGGTGGTCCAGGGGAAGCCATCGGACGGCCCGACCATGCTCTGGTCGTCATCCATGTTGCCTAGGACCTTGACCCCGGCGAGATCGTGAATGCCGTTCCACATGGCACTGAATGCTGCCCACACCTGCAATTGTTCGTCGCGCGGGGCATCGAAAAAATTCTGGTTGATGCCCATGCAGAACAGCACGCGCAAGGTCTTTTTATCGCTCATTTTATTTCCTCGACGGTTAGAGGTAGCCAGGCAAAGGCTGTTTTCCGAAGAACATGGCTCCGGCATTTTGATAGGTGATATCGCCCATGAACGCGTGCTGGGTCACCACTTGGGCGTCGTTGACGCAGCGTGCCAGCGGGCTGTCGTTGTACACACCGCTCATGCCCGAGAGCATCTGCGCGGTGCGCGCCACATCGGCAGCGACGCGGGTGGCATGGGTCGACGACAGGCGCAGCAGGTTGGTTGCGGCCACCGGCACTGCATCGCCGGCCAGTACGTATTCCCAGGCGCGGTCGATGGATTCGTAGAAGAACGCCCGGGCGGCACGTAGCTCGGCTTCCGCTCGGGCAATGTCGACCTGGGCCAGGGGCCGATCGGCAATCGCCGGAGCGCCGGTCACCGAGACGCGTCCACTGGCCATGTCGGCCAGGGCATCCAGTGCCGCACGGGCGACCCCCAGGCCGACCACCGAGAGCACCTGAGTGGCGAATGACAGCGATGGATAGCGGAAGAACGGTTCGTCCAAGTTGGGCAGGCCGCCACGCACGAAGGTCCACTCCTCGGAAACCCGCACATTTTCGGCGATCAGGTCATGGCTGCCGGTGCCGAGCAGGCCGACGGTGTCCCAGGTTTCGTCGATGCGGATTTCACTGCGCGGCATTACTGCAATGCGCGGCAGGCCGAAGGTGTCGCCGCTTTTCGGGGCGATACCAACGCCGACGATGTCGGAGCCCAGGGAACCGCTGGAGTACTTCCAGCGCCCATTGACCACAAAGCCTCCCGCGATCACTTCAGCCGGTTGCGGCGGGAATATGCCACCGGCGAAGACCACGTCCGGTCCGTTGGCATAGACCTTGGCGATGCTCTCGAGCGGCAGTGCTGCCAGATAGACCGGGCTCATGCCGAAGCTGGCAACCCAGCCGGCCGAACCATCGGCCTGGGCAATGCGTTCGATCACCTGGCAGAACTCGGCGGGCGAATACTCAAGACCACCGAAGCGCTTGGGTACCAGCGCCCGGTACACGCCATGCTGTTTGAAGGAGTCGATCACATCCTGCGAGATGTGGCGCTGGCGGTCGAATTCACCGGCCCTGGCACGCTCGCGCACATCGATAAGCAAGGCCTCGAAGGCTGAGCCACTGCCGAGCGGGTTAACGCTATCGACCGCTGGCTTTTTTAGCGAATGCATAACATTTACTCCGTTATCAGGAACGGTATTGGGCTGAGCAGGAAGGTTGCGCCAAGCAGGGACAGGAGACGGAACGGGAGCGATGGATCGGCATAGTGGTTACCTTTGTTTTTGTGGGTGCCGTTGGGGTGAATCTGAATCTATATACGTGAATTGTCAATTGATTTTTCTCGATTAAAAAGACCACTAATCACGTAATTAAAAAGCCATTTATTTTTAAATGTACTAATTAACTCATTGTTTTAATTGGAATTAATTCATTTTTATAGCTTTAATACCCTTAGAAAAAACGAAAAATAAATGTTCGATTATCGGAAATATAAGCGATATTTTGAGCGTAGCGATTTCAGCGCAATGGTGAGAACGGCGTCGGCAGGTAAACCGTTGAATGCATCTGCTTGAGCTGCGGCGCTGAATTTTCAGGTGGCCAGGCACCGTCGGCCACGGCGCGAGTGCGCACTTCAAGGCGCTGCTCAAGCGAGCTGTAGGGCCAGATATGCAGGTAACGCGGAATATGCCCGCTGGTGGCATAGAACGCGGCATATACCGGGGAATAATCCGATCCGGTGCGACGTTCTATGGCCTTGCCCCAACCGCGCAATGTCGGTGCCAGACCACTGGGCACCAGGTTGTACTCGCGCAACTCGTAGAACGGGCCATGAACCCCGGGAGGCAGCGGCTTGACGAAGGCGAAGGCGCTGTAATCGTCAACCTGCTGGTCCAGCAGAAATTCGCCAATCGCAAACCCATCGGCCGCCAGTAGATAGCGCTCACGCTCGCGATCACGAGCGCCGCCGTCGTCGAACCCACGCAGGACCGCGATGCGATTCTGCTGGCCGATTTCCGACACCCAGCAGCCCATCAAATGCACGTCCTCGCCCGCCTCGCGCAAGCTCTGCTCCAGACGCGGCAAGGCTTGAGGGACGGTGCGAACACGCAGGGTAAAGGTCAACAATTCGAACAGTTTCATGGCAATCTCCAGGAGCTACGCGCACGGCGCGACCGCCCTTGTCGGGCAGTCGCGGGAGTGTGAAAACGGAAGTGAGTGAACGCTATTGGCCAGGCACCGGTAACTCGGCGTCGCTATTCCAGGCCTCAACCGGGCGGCTGAAGAGATTTTCGGTTTGGAAATGCGCCATGCGCCACTGGCCGTCTTCCTCGGCAAAGCGCACGTTCAGACGCGCCGCGTTAAGGTGGGAGGCGCCGCTGGCAAAGGTCGACGTCTGCAACATCACCCAACTGCCGAGTACGGCATCGTCCTGCACCTCGATCAGCTCGCTGGTGAGGAAGTGCACGTTGAGAGCAAAGTGCGCCGGGGTTTTCATGTAACCGGCGAACATCGCGGCAATGGCTTCGCGTCCGCGATAACCGCCAAAGCTCTGGGCGTACTTGGCGCCTTTGCCCTCCCACACCGCATCATGGGTGAACAGGCTGGCCAGTTCGTGAAGTGGCGTGCGAGCATCGAGCGCATCACACAGCACCATGTAGCGGTTCATGCAGGTACGGGCGCTGGCCTCGATTTCAAAACGGCGCAGGCGTTTTTCCAGGTCCGCTCGTGGAATGGTTGCGCTCATTTCAGACCCCTGCGCCGGCATACAGGCGTTCGAGCAAGCGGCCGGCAATGGCCAGCAGTTGCTCATCGGCCCCCTTGGCCCCCACCAGTTGCAGGCCTACCGGGAGTCCTTCGGCACTTGCCAGCGGAATGCTCAGCGCCGGATGTCCCGACAGGTTGAAAGGACGCACGAAGGCGGTCATCCCGAGCACTGCCTGGGTGTCAGTTGCCTCGGCCAGCGTCAAGGGGAAGTCCGGCATAGTCGGCAGTACCAGCACATCGACATGCTGCAAGGCGGCGTCGACTTCGACCGTGAACTGCCTTCGTACCCGCTCGGCTTCGGCCAGTGCGGCCGCTGTGGTATTACCGGCGGCGGCCAGGCGCGCGGCGATGTCGGCGCCCACCTTGCCGGTTTCCAGCAAGTGGCCGCAGGCATCGAACGTTTCGCGGTTGATGACCACCATGCCTGCGTCATAAGCCGCCTTGAGGCTGGGCAGTGTGAGGCGTTCACCGGGTAGCCGCATAGCCACGATGGCGGCATCGAGCACCCGCTGCACGGCGGCGCCAGCCTGCACCGTCACGATGCCTAGGCGAGGTGCGTCCGGCACCGCCACTGGCTTGAAGGTGTCGTCGATCGCCTGCATGGCCGTGACCAGCATCGGCAGGCTCGCGGCAAACGGACCGACACAGTCGAGACTACTGTGCGCCGGCATGACGCCCCGGCGGCTTACCCGCCCGAACGTCGGCTTAAAGCCGAACACCCCGCAGCAACACGCCGGGATGCGCACAGAGCCGCCGGTGTCGGTTCCCAGGGAAAAATCCGCCAGCCCGGCCGCCACGGCAGCGGCCGAACCACTGGAGGAACCGCCCGGGATACGACCCGGAAATCGCGGGTTGGGCGCGGTGCCAGTCCAGTGATTGATGCCCGTGGTGCCAAACGCCAGTTCGTGCAGGCTGGTCTTGCCCACCAGACGACAGCCCTGCTCCAGCAGCGCCTGCACCACTTCGGCGTGGGTCGTGGCAGGCGCGGTATTCTCCAGAGCCTGGCTCGATGCGCGGGTGGGCCGGCCAGCCACATCGATCGTGTCCTTGACCATTACGGTCGGCCCATCGCCGCCTATGGAAAGCTGTTCAATCACCAGGGTCATGTCGGGTTACCTTCAATGTGAAGTGTGGAATGGGGGCGCTCGATGCGCCCTCTCCTTTTTTCACATTCACTGAATATTACGTGAATTGTCAACTAAATTACCAAGCTCGATGCGGGCTGCTTCCCGGTCAAAAGTCGTGCCGAATTCACGGGAAAAGTCTATGATTGCCCGCTGCCCCATCTACATGAGCACACCATGAGCGCATCCAAAAAACATGCAGGCCGCTACGACCCCGGCAGTGAGGACTTTCACAAAGAGGATTTCCCGTTCTACTGGCTGGCCATGGTGCATGGTCGCTACAGCCAGTACATGGAGAAGGCGCTGAAGAAAATCGGCCTGGATATCCCGCGCTGGCGGGTGCTGTTCATTCTCAAGGAGAACGGCCAGTCGAGCATTTCCGAAATTTCCACCCATGCCATCGCCAAGCTCTCGACCATCACCAAGACGGTGTATCGCATGAAGGAAGATGGGCTGGTGGACACCGCGCCCTGCGAGGACGACGGCCGCGTGACGCAGGTGCGAATCACCGAACAAGGACGCGAGGCGATTGAACGTATCCAGGTCGCGACGAGTGACGTGTTCAAACGCAGCTTCACCGGCATGACTGAAGCGCAGATCCAGCGCCTGAACCGCATGCTCGAAACGGTGTTCGACAACCTCGGCGAACCCTAGGTCAGCGGCACAACCTGTCAGGCATAACCAATTTCCTGGCAGGCTCGAACAAGCAACCACACGTGCACGGGTTTTTAATGCAAAGGTCTTTCGAGCGCCCCAGGGCGCAACGAATCCTTCATTGGAGCGCCACCATGCACATTGCCCTACTACCCTCAGTCGTTGCCTTCCTGGGGCGCGACCATTCCAACTTCATCGACGGTGCCGCGCGCACCAGCGCTTGCACCCAACGCATCAGCGTGATCGACCCCGCAACCGGCGAGACTGTCGCGCAACTGCGTGACGGTCTCGCCGAGGATGTGAACCTAGCCGTCGACAGCGCCTCCGCTGCCTTCAAGGGCGCCTGGGCGCAGATCACGCCTTACCAGCGCGGCGTGTTGCTCAACCGACTGGCTGATTTGATAGAGGCCAATGGCGAAGAACTGGCGCAATTGGAAACCTTGAGTTCCGGCAAATCGATCAACCTGTCGCGGCACATCGAAGTGGGCCAGAGTGCTGTGTTCCTGCGGTACTTCGCCGGCTGGGCGACGAAGATCGGCGGCCAGACCATAACCCCCTCCTTCCCCGCCATGGAGGGTGAGCAGTACAGCGCCTACACCCTGCGCGAGCCGGTGGGCGTGGTGGCAGCCATCGTGCCGTGGAACTTCTCGCTGATGATAGGCGTGTGGAAACTCGGCGCCGCGCTGACCACCGGCTGCACCGTGGTACTCAAGCCCAGCGAATACACACCGTTGTCCCTGCTGCGTCTGGCGGAACTGGCGATCGAGGCCGGGATTCCGCCAGGCGTGATCAACGTGGTCAACGGGCGCGGCCAGGTGGGTCAGCAGTTGATCGAACACCGGGCCGTGCGCAAGGTGTCGTTCACCGGTTCAGTACCCACCGGCATCGCCGTGGGCAAGGCCGCCATGGCCGCCGACCTCACCCGCGTCACCCTCGAGCTGGGCGGCAAGAATGCCGCCGCGCTGCTGGCCGATGCGAATGTCGATGACGCCGTAGCACGCTTCGTGCAATCTGCCTATGTGCACCAGGGCCAGGTGTGCGCGGCCCCTGAGCGTTTGTTCGTGCACCGCTCCATCGTCGAGCAGGTGACACAAAAGATGGCGGCGATGTTGGCGCAGATGGTCACAGGCTCGCCCCTGGATGAACAGGCGCAGTTCGGCCCGCTGTCGAACAAGCCACACTTCGACAAAATCCTCGGCTTTTTCGAACGCGCCCTGCAGAGCAACCAAGTGGTATGCGGTGCGCGTGCGGTGGACCGTGCCGGTTACTACGTGGAGCCGACGCTGATCATCGCCACCGGCAAGGATGATCCGCTGCTGCACGAGGAAACCTTCGGCCCGGTGGTCTGTGTGTTGGCATTCGACGATGAAGAAGAACTGGTCAGTTTGATGAACGACAGCCCGTTCGGCCTCACGGCGAGTATTTGGACCAACGACTTGTCCAGAGCCTTGCGCCTGATCCCGCGAATCGAAGCGGGCACAGTGTGGGTCAACATGCACACGTTCGTCGACCCGAGCGTGCCGTTTGGCGGGATGAAGGCGTCGGGCTTGGGCCGTGAATTCGGCAGTGCGTTTATCGACGACTATACCGAGCTGAAGTCCGTGATCATCCGCTATTGACCCCAACGTACCTGTGGCGAGGGAGCGTGCTGCCTCGCCACAACCCGACTAGTGCCCACGGCTGCGATAGCTGCTCGGCGTCAGCCCGGTCTGCTTCTTGAACGTCTTGGAAAAATGCGCCGAATCGGCGAAGCCCCAAGAACTGCCGATATCGGTGATCGAGCGATGCGCGCAAACGGGATCGCGAAGGTCTTGCGCGGCCTTCAACAGCCGCTCACGCAGAATATAGCGGCAGACACTGTCGCCACTCGCCTCAAACAATCTGTAGAGCTGGCGACTGGAGATGCCCAACTCGTCGGCCAGCACGGCCGGCGACAGCCGGGGTGAGTCAAGCCGCTGCTGAATGACAGATTGCACTTCATGCAGCTGCCACCCGGAGCAATGGTCGCTCGCACGGTACTCCAACACCGAACCCAGCAAGGCCACCAATGCCCTTTGCAGACCATCACCATCCTGCGGGCAAGACCACTGGGCCAGCTCGCGCGCAGCCACCTGCCGCACCAGCGTGCCCAGCAGTTGGCCACATGCCCCCGTGGTCGACAGCTTGCCGAAGCGGCTGCGGTCCAGGCCCTTGAGCAATTCACACGGCAACGGGATCGACACATGGGAGAACAAACCCTTGGGGACCATTTTTACCGCGCCGGAAAAGTCCAGCAGAGCCAGATCACCTGCGTGCAGCTCAAGCAGCTTGTCGCCCTGCTCAATGACCATCGAGCCCTGTTGCTGCAGGACCAGAAAACACCGCGCTGATGAGCTGCGCCCGCTTGAGCGAGCGGCCTTGGCAATCACACTGGCATTGCTGCGAATGTGCGCGACCGCCGTGGTGCCCACCAGCGTCTGTTGCATTTCCCCGATGAAAAGGCTCTGGCAATGGTCATAGCGGGTGTCAAAACGACCGCAGGTCGCGTGTACACGTTCGTTCCAGGTCGACAACGCTTGGCCACGCATGAGTATTCCTCCTCCTCACTCGCTCACAATCCGGGCATAACGGCGATGCCTGAAGCACGCACGTGCTGCAATGCCAACTGAGCTCTCAACACCGCCGCACCATAGATGGCCAGCACCGCCACCGAACAGGCGCCGGAGAACACAAGCACCGCCGAGTAGCCGAATGCCTCGATCAGAAACCCACCGATGGCCGGCCCGAACGCTGCCCCGAGGGACAGGCACAGCGCGCCCAGCGCAATAAGTTTGCCCGACAGGTCGAACTCAGCCATGACGCCAAAGGTATAAGCCAGCACGAAGCCGATCGAAAAGAGAAAGCAAATAACGCCGACGACGTAGGCCGTCAGGGAAGAAAACTGCGCCAGTGCCACCAGACCCAGCAGCTCGGCTAGGATAATCACGGCCATTGGCATAAAGCGCCCCATCTTCAGGCCGATTGCCGACGCGATGAAGCCGCCGCCGGCATTTATCAGGAAACCCAGCGCCAGCACCATGCCGATGGTGTCGGAGGCCAGCCCGGTCTTCTTCCCCATAAGCTCCAGGAACGCCCATACCGACATAATGCCGGTCAGGAACACGAGGCTGGCCACCAGGCTCAACCATACGATGATCCGGCTCTCAGCGCTGGCAATCCGCACGGCGCTACCGGTCGCCTCCAGCTGTCGCTCGCTAAAGCGCGGTACCCAGGGCAGCGGCAGGATGCCCATCACCACCATGGCAATGGCGATGCTGATCAGCATGCCTTCAAAGCCCCATACCGGGGCCACCGCTACGGGTAACACGATGAGCAGGATCGCGCCCGGCACAGTCTCGATACCCAGCTTGAAACCAAACGCACGTTCAGGCTGCGAACTGTCACCGAAGATCGTCATCGCCAGGGCGTACAAGGCACCTGTCCCGGCGCCGGCCAGGGCCATGATCGCCAGCAGCGACTCATAGGAAGGATCGCGCAGCACACACAGGATCGCACCCACCACCAGCGCCGACGACAGCGCCGAAATGAGTCGCCAGCTGAACCGGTGAATCCACAGCAGGGACGCCAACCCGAACGCGCCAAACCCCAGGTTCATGGCCATGGCCAGATTGCCCAGTTGGTGCTCGCCGAGCCCGAAACGCTCGGCAAACGCGCCAAACAGCACGGGTAGCACGTTCAATAACAAAGCACCTGCGCCTGAAACCAGGCCCGCACACACATAGACGGAGGTTTTATCGATCGGATTTATTTTTGTAGTTTTCATCTGGCACACCCGGTTTTTTTAACAGAATTTCACGCCTGCCTGACGACGGCCGTCACGGCGCCCGCCTGGGCAGGCGTGCGAAGAGTTACGCAATAAGCGACCAACGAGCCCAACCCGCAACACCCGACCACCCAACACATCGGCCAGGCGGTTCCGTCGACCAAATAACTGACCCACAGGCTGGCCAACGTCCCGGTGGCAAATTGCACCGAAACGCCCAGCGCAACGCTCGCGCCGGCCTGGCGTGGAAACAGCATCATCAGGCTGGCCATGCAATTGGCGCCGATCAGGCCAGTCACACCCATGTACAGCACCATGCAACACACGATACTCGCCAGCCCGCCCCATTCGGTATACCCGACCAACATCAGTGCCAGCCCTGCCCCGCTTAACAGCACCGCACCCACGCCGAGCATGCGTTGCGGCCCAAAACGGCCTACCCAGCGCGCGTTGATGAAGGTCACCAGGATGATGCCGAGGATGTTCAGGGCGAACAATGCGCTGAACATCCGTGGCGAGACCCCGAAATACACGACGTACACAAAAGGCGACGCCGTGATGAATGCAAACATTCCGCCAAACCCCAGGGACATGCACAGGATCAGCGCCATCGCCCTGGGTTGCCGGGCAATCGTGAGGTAGGCCGCAAAGGCCGCGCCAACTGACGCTCCGCGATCTTGCACCGGCAGGCTTTCCTTCAAGGTCAGGGCAACCAGCAACAGGCACAGGCTGGACAAGATGAACAAGGTGGCGAATATGGTGCGCCACCCCTGGATCAACACCAGCCAGGTGCCGATCATTGGCGCGACCAGTGTCGCCACCATCGTCAGCACGTGCATCCACGACAGTACTTTGGCTGTCTGCGCCAAGCCGACCCTGTCCCGAGCGACGGCACGCGCCAATACCAGCGCGCCCGCGCCGCCCAGCGCCTGGAAAAAGCGCCAGGCAATCAGTTGCTCGATGCTGCCGGCAAACAGGCAACCCAGGGTCGCTGTGGCGTACAGCACCAGGCTGCCGAGTAGCAACGGACGCCGGCCACAGCGGTCGGACAGCGGCCCGTAGCACAACATGCCCAGGCACAGCCCGGCGAGAAACGCGCTGATGGTATGTTGCACCTGCGCGTTGCCGGTCGACAGGTCCTCGGCGATTTGCGGGAAACTGGGCAGGTAGGTATCAATCGAAAACGGCCCGAAAGCTGTTAGGCATGAGAGCAGCACAATCAGGCGTGCCGGCGGCTTCATGAGCCGGCGGTCGCGAGGTTGTCAAGAAACGCAATGACTAGCCGATTGAAGATCTCGCCCTGATCGTCATGCACATAGTGGCTGGCGTCTGCGACTTCGGCGGTACGCACGTGTGCATTGCTGTCGCGCATAGCTTGCAGGGTCGCCGCTGGCAGAAAGTCCGAGCGCATACCACGAATGAACAACGTCGGACAATCCAGCGCGCGGACCGCCGGCCATAGATCGGTCGGCTCAATGCTCAGGCGCGCCTCGGCGATGCCTTGTTGATCGTGGCGCCAGCTGATCTCCCCGGCGCTTTCCTGCATCGAGTGCGCCAGCCGCGACGCCAGGCCCTGCGCCGACAAGCCAGGACGCGATGCCTGCCAGAACGCGCGGGCGGCGTCCCAACTATCGAAACGCAACGGGGTCTGGTTCATCTCGCGACGAATGCGCGCCGCGCCATCGCCTTGGCTCGAAGAACCCGGCCCGATGTCTTCGATGATCAAGCCGATCAAGCGCCCTTGGTGCTGCCGTGCGTATTCCAAGGCGTTGGCGCCGCCCAGCGAGTGCCCGAGCAACACAAACCGATGCAAGCCGACATGAGCAATAAAGTCCTGCAGGTCGTCCACATAGGACTGCGTGTGATAACTGGAAGCTGGCGCCCAGTCACTGAGCCCGCGCCCACGCTGGTCCAGGGCATAGATGCAATAGCCATCGCCCAGCGCTTCTACCAGCGACTCCCAGGTCTGGGCATACGCGCGTAGACCATGCAGCAGCACCAAAGGCACGCCGCTTGACTTGCCCCAGCGAAGATAGTGCAGACGCAAGCCTGTGCGATTGGTAAAGAAAATGCTGTCTGGGGACATTGCCTGGCTCCGCCGCTCAATGAAAGATAAACACCGTTTTCTGAGACTGTCGCGCTGCACGCTGACCTAGAAACGATCAAAACGATAAGGACTCGGGTCGATGATCGGGGTATGCCCGCTGACAATATCGGCGGCCAGATGGCCTGCCGCCGGCGACGTACCGAAGCCGTGCCCGGAGAAACCGGTGGCCACCGTCAGGCCGGGGATCTGCGCGACGGGCCCGATCACCGGGTTCGAATCCGGCGTCACATCGATCGTGCCCGCCCAGGCCTGGGCAATGCTGGCTTGCTCGAACACCGGCCAGGCCGCCCTGAGGTTGTTCATTGCATCATTATTCAGACGAGGGTTAGCCGCAGGGTCCTGTACGCGTACGCGTTCGAACGGGCTGACACTGCCGGCCGACCAGCGTCGCGAAAGCGCCAGGTCGTTGAAGAAATACTTGCCCAGTGACACGTTCAACACACTGCGCTGCGCTCGAAATGCGGGCATGTACTGCTTGGCCAGCAACAGGTGATCGAGGGTCAGGTAAGCATCCAGCTTGCCGCGCTGGGTGATGATGAAGCCGCCGTCCTGGTGCTTGCGAAACGAAAAGTCCGGCGCGCCCACAGCAATTTCCGTGGGGCCCTGCATTGGATGAGTGCGTAATACCGAACAGGTCAATGCCAGGGTCGGCAACGACACGCCTAGATTGCCCAGGAATCGCCGCGACCACATTCCGCCAGCCAGTAACACCTGGTCGCAACGAATCTCGCCTTTTTCAGTGACCACGCCGCTGACCTTGCCGGCGGACATCTGCAGCGTACGCACCGCACACTGCTCGATGATCACCACGCCCAGGGCCATGGCGGCTTTGGCAATTGCGCTGCTGGCCAAGGTCGGTTCGGCGCGCGCGTCGGACGGTGTATAGATACCACCAGCCCACTCCCCCTCACCGCCCGGCACCTTCTGTGCTATCTCGCGGTGACTCAGCAGCCGCGAATCCAGTGACAGGTGCTCGACTGACTTGAGCCAGCCTTCATGCATCGCCATCTGCGCTTGATTGCGGGCCACGAACATGATGCCCTCTTGCCGATAGCCCACATCCGCGCCTACCCGCCCCGGCATCTGTGCCCATAATCGGTCGGCAGCGAGGGCCAGCGGAATATCGTGGGCATGACGGCTGGTCTTACGCACCCAGCCCAGGTTGCGTGAGGACTGCTCGCCGGCGATACGGCCTTTCTCCAGGACCACCACCGGGACATTGCGTTCGGCCAGTGTCAGCGCAGCGGTCAAGCCGATGATGCCGCCACCAATGATGACGACGGTGGTCGCGGAGGGAAATTCGGTGGACGTATTCACGGGCACAATAGTCGGGGCCATGATCAAGACTCGCAAAGCAATAGAGGTCGGCCGCGCGAGTGCGCGGCCGCAGGACGGGTTATTGCGCCAGGCGAATCACTTCGACCTGGGCCTTGGAGGCATTGCGATACGCCGTCACTTCCAGCTCCACCTTGTATACCGTCGAACCCAGCGGCGGGCACGTCACGGTACTGGCCGGGTCGACACCCCGGAACTTCTCGCCGATCAGGCCCATCACCGCTGGTACGTCCTTAGGGTCTTGGATGAACACCCGCGAGCACACCACATCGGCCAGGCTGGCCTCCACGGCGGCGAGTGCGCTTTCAATGTTGGCGAACACTTGTTGAGTCTGCTCGAGGATGTCCTCCGGGATCAGCTTGGTCTGCGGGTTACGCCCGGCGGTATTGGACACATAGATCCAGTTGTCCACCACTACCAGGCGCGAATAGCTGGCTTGGTCTTCAAAGGGTGAGCCGGTCTTGAGCTTGATGATTTTGGGCATGGTGTAAGTCTCGTCAGTGGGTTAAAGGATGGCTTAGCGCAGGACCGGGGTTTCCCACAGGTTAAGCTTCACGCCGATGCCTTTTTCTACGGCATTGCGATACACCACGGTGCCCCACGCCACGTCTTCCACAGGCATACCGCCGACCGACATGATGATGATCTCTTCATCGTTGTGACGGCCCGGAGCATCACCGGCGACGATCTTGCCGATGTCTTCGAGCTCTGCGTGTTGCATCGCGCCTTCAGCGATCATGTCCATGAATCGCACGCCGATGACCGGCACGCAGTTATGCGCAGGCTTGGGCAACTCTTCGAACCAGGCTTCGTAGAGGCCGGTGTTGTCCAGCACCTTGCGCACGTCGGCGCGTTCCATCCCCTCATCCAACGAGCAGGCTGCCGGCATGGCCATGAAGCAACCCGGCTTGACCCACTCGCGCTTCACAATTGGGTAGGTTGAGGCGTCGCCGGTCTCACCGGAGCTACAATAAGTAACAAGATCGGAACCACGCACCACCTCTTCGAGGCTGTCGACCACGCTGATGGTGGTCACCTGTGGGTAAGTGTCCTTCACCCAGCCAATAAAATCATTCAAGCTTCTCTCGCCACGACCCTTGATCTTCAAGGTATCGATATGCGGGCAAACGGCAATGAAAGCAGCGAGCGTAGTCTTGCCCATCACGCCAGGGCCGAGCAGGCCGACCACCTTCGAGTCCTTACGGGCCAGGTGCCGCGCGCCTACGCCAGGGATCGCACCGGTGCGATACGCCGACAGCAGGTTGGCGGACATATGCGCCAACGGTGCGCCGGTGTCGGGATCGTTGAGGGTAAACATCAGGATCGAACGTGGCAGGCCTTTTTCGCGGTTGGCGATATTGGAGCCGTACCATTTGACGCCTGCGGTGCAGAAGCTGCCCCCCAGATAGGCTGGCATCGCCATCATGCGGCGATCAGCGGTGGGCTTGGGCATGTTCGGGAAGGGGGAATCCTTCGGGAACACTACCATCGCGCCGTGAGAATCGTTGTTGGGTCCTGCCATACGGTAGTCGCCGCTATAGAGCAGGCCGAACATCTCCTCCATGGTATTCACACAGGCGAGCATGTCGGTGACGCCGGCGCGGATCATGTCCTGCTCGGAAAGATAGATGAAGTCAATTTTTGTGGTAGTGGACATTATTATTCTCGACTGAAGATGGAGTCGCTGCGGTAGGCGCTGCTCCCACGCTATCGAGGTCGAGTATCAGTGAGTGCCTCTCCACGGTATTGTAAATTTCGGACATCAAGGTTCGTCCCTGTCCGCAGAGTTGGCGCGATAAATGCGTGAATATTCCCGCATATATCACTCCAGGGTCCGGCCATGCCCAACCTCTGTTCACCACCGCTGCGGCAAACCGCTTACGAACAACCCTGGTTCGTACTTAACTCATCCCGGTATTCGGTAATGCCTTCCGAGCACCCGGCGATTTCGCATTTCTACGCCTTCGATGTCGCTCACTCGGCTGATCTGCTGGCGGTGCCGGACGGCTGTGTGGATATCGTGTTCGACTGTGACCCCACGCGACCAAGTGTGAGGATTTGTGGTACCCCGCTGGAAGCACAGCAGGTCAAACTGCTGCAGGGTCACCATTACTTCGGCGTACGCTTTGCGCCGGGGGTCATTCCAGGTTTCATCAACGTCGTGGCCGAGGACCTGACCGAGCAGGAATGGGATCTGCTGGAAGTATCGACATTTGCCCAGCGCATTTTCGAGAGCATCGTCCAAGCCCCACAGCTGCAAGATCAGATAAGGCTGTTCAGCGATTACCTGGCCCCGCGCCTCGTGGGCCGAAGCTCGAAACTCACGACCATGGTTATCCAACAGGCGCTTGCGCATCGCGGCGACCTGCGTATCCAGCAACTGGAAGATCTCAGCGGCTACACCAGCCGCACGATTCATCGCCAGTTCAGCCAGGACACCGGCCTGTCGCCCAAGACGTTTTGCCGGATCATTCGCTGCCAGGCGGCGCTGGAAACCCTGAACACCCGGTGCGATGTGTCGTTCTCGGACCTGGCCCTGGACCTGGGTTTTTCTGATCAGTCGCATTTCCTGCGCGACTTCAAAAAGCTGGTCAGTACGACGCCCTGCGATTACCAGCGCAAAATGCTGCAGAGTGCCTATGCCGAGCGCATCCGCTTCGCCTGAGTGACCTCCCCCGGCTCAGCGGAAAAATTAATTCCCGTTGACATCATCCCTCGTAAAACCGTCGCCGAACGTGCACGGTTGCGGTGCATCATTCAATCCGTTGCCGTAAGGCTGGGCATGGCGTAAAGCCGTGGCTGGTGGCCAGCTCCCACGTCCATAGGCGTGAGCGCATCCCAACGCGGGTCAAGCCCACTCGCCACACAAGAATGCGATTGACTGAAATTTCTTAGGCAAGACTCAAGGTTGATAAGCGCGCGCTTTGTCGCGTCAGTACGACGCTCGGCGTGTTTCGGACGGCGACTCACCAAACAGCTCGCGGTAATGCGTGGCGAAATGGCTCAGGTGAAAAAAGCCATTGGCCACGGCAATGTCACCGATGTTTTTATCGCTCGCAGGAGTTGCGATCAACTGTCGCCTGACCGCGTTGAGACGCAGATTGCGCAGGTATTCGACCGGTCGCATATCGGTGACGGCATGGAAACTATTTTGCAGGGTCCTGCGACTGACGTGTAACTGCTCACACAGGTCAAGAATGCTCAACGGCGTGTCGCCGCTGGCAATGATCAATTCCTGACTACGCCGGACCAGATAGGCGCTCACGGCGAAATTGCCACGCCGGCAACGCACCTCATCGCCAGCGTGGCTGAACAGATCGAGGAACGCGCCAAGCAATTCGTCTTCGAGCATCTTTTCCGAGGCGGGGCTGATAGCGTCTGCATGTTCCAAAAAGTGACGAAACAGCGGATGGATACGCTGGCGTATGCGCAACAGTAACGTTTCATCTAGGCTAAGCGCAGAAACGCTGGTCAAGCGCTTGAGCTGATCATTGGACAGTTCGAAAGCAGCCAGTTTGGCAAAGCGCACGGCATCAACATTGAGGGCGAAAAAGTGCGTGCCTTGCGGCGCATGCAACACGAACTCTTCGCCGTCACGCAATAGCACCACGCTTTGCTCGCTCACCTGCTGGCCTTGAACCACCGGCGGGCTGCCCAGTGACATGGCCGCGCACAAGCGCCCTTTGGGCGAGCGGCCGTGCTGCACCACGCGCTTGTCCAATACCTCCTGGAAAATCTGGAAACGATCGCCGGACAACTGGCGCAACTCGCTGGTCAGGCAGCCGCGGCCAAGCTGGTCATAAACCTGCTGCCAACCCTGGATCGAGCCGGCGTGCTGTTGGGAGTCATTGAAGGTACGGACTTCGGCGAGCATAGGCTTCATTCCTCGGCGGCCAGATTGTTGTTTTTGGCCTGAAGGTGGGCTCAGTCATCCATAACAGTCGCTGGCGATTACGCAGGCACGTGGCCTGCGTGGAAATCCAAAGCCAGTTCCGTGCCAAGCATGCGCAAACGATAAGTACCCGGTTGGATAGCCAGCGGCGCCAGCAACGCACCGGACAAAACCACCTGTCCGGCCTCCACGGGATGACCGTCCGCCAACAGGCGCCGCACCAGCCAACACAGGTTGAACTGTGGGCTGTCTTCGCGCGCCTGGGTATCACCGCTACCGAGCAATTGACCCTCATGCTCCAGGCGATACTCCACGCAGGCATGCTGTACCGCATCGAACGGCACCCGCGGCCCGACACAGTAAAGTCCTGCGGCGGCGTTATCGGCCAGGAACGCGCCAAGCCCGAACGCCCAGCCCTGCCAGCGGCAGTCGGCGATTTCGAAGGCCGGGGCCACCTCGGCAATTGCCGCCAGAATCTCCTCGTCACGGTAATAGCCCGCTGCCAGAGCTCGCCCGAACACCAGCGCCAGTTCAACCTCAAGTTTGGGCTGAATCAGACGCTCGAACGACACCGCGCTGCCCGGCTCGACCGCCATGGCAGAGGTGAGCGCGCCATACACCGGCTCGTCAAGACCAAAGCGCGCCTGCGCCGCCCGGCCGGCGAAGGCAACTTTCCAACCGCTCAGGTATTCGCCACTTGCAAGGCGCTGCACCAGGGACTGACTCAGCAGCGCGTAACCCTGCCGCTGGTCCAGCGTCTCAGGCGGCAACGGAGCAATGGCCCGGGCGCGATTCCCGGCTTCGTGGAGTTGGCCAAGCAACGCATCAGCGCCACTCATGACAGTTGCTCCGCCAGCTTGCGCAGAACGCCGTCAAGCCGCTCAGGCGTGGTGATGGCGGCGACAAAGCGGTCAGGACGCACGACAACGATGCAGTCACGCACCTTCGAGAACCATTCGCCCAGTCGGTTATCCACGTCTTCCACACTCAAGGCGTCA
The DNA here is from genome assembly GCF_050312585.1 of Pseudomonas sp. R19M. Taxonomy (NCBI): domain Bacteria; kingdom Pseudomonadati; phylum Pseudomonadota; class Gammaproteobacteria; order Pseudomonadales; family Pseudomonadaceae; genus Pseudomonas; species Pseudomonas sp. R19M. The sequence goes on along the minus strand of NZ_JBNPJV010000079.1, from coordinate 132,442 downwards.
TTGGCCGTCAACGGCTGGTTACGCCCAACGCCGCTGCGCGAGCGATTGACCTGGATGAAACGTGTATCCCAGCGAGTCCAATACTCGGCCACCGGTTGACTGAGATGAGCCCGCGGGTTCACGCGATACCCCAGCACGGCATAACCATTGCCTAGCACTTCGTCCAGGCGCCGACGCTGGCCCTGGTCGTCTTCGATATTGGGCTGGATGAACAACTGCCCGACCAGATCATCCTCACGCAACTCGGCCCGCTCGTGATGCACCAGACCCTTGGTGAGGGTGGCCTTGGGCTTGAACTTGAATTCCAGCAAGTGCGAGCGCAGGTTATCCACGCTGTTGACCGCCTGGAACAGCCAATCGCGTACACCGGCCATCAGCGGGTTGGTCAAGCCGAGTACCGCACCCATGTTGTCGGCCAGCGCCACCAACTCGGTCGCGTGGCCACGCCGCTCCTGGTCGTAGGTAGCGAGGATCGACGGCGCCGCCCGCCCCTGGATGATCGCTGCCAGTTTCCAGGCGACGTTGGCCACATCGCGCAGACCCGAATTTAGACCTTGTCCGGCCCACGGCGGGGAGATATGCGCAGCGTCGCCCACCAGTGCAACACGCCCTTCGACAAAGCGCGCCGCGACCCGCGAGTGGTGGATGTAGGCACGGATACGAATGACGTTGAGGTGGTTAACGGCATCGCCGATATGCCCGTGGATGAGTGTGCGAATCGTCGACTCCTCGCACATTTTCGCTTCGTCTTCACCCTCCATCAGCATGAACTCCCAGCGTCGCTGCTGGTAAGGCAGGTAGATGCACACGAAGGGCCGCTGCGGGTCGGCATGCAGCGCAGTGTAAGGCGCATCGAGTGTGTCGTTGGCAGTGTCGACCACCACCCATTTGCGCGGATGGGTCAGCCCGAGCAGTTCGATGCCGAGCTTTTTGCGAACGGTGGAACGTCCGCCGTCGGCGCCGATCACGTAGTCCGCATGTAACTGGTAAATCTCACCCTGGGCATCGCGCACCTGCAGGGTCACGCCTTCGGCATCCTGCTCGAGCTCCAGCAACTCGTGGCCCTGACGCAGCTCGACGCTGGTGTGCTGACCGAGGTGTTCACGCAGGGTGCCTTCGAGCAACTGCTGCATGAAGATATTGCGCATCGGCCAGCCGTAATGCGCGGTGCTTGGCTTGACCTCGGCGAAGCATACGCCGCGCGCATTGTAGTAACGCAGCGGTACGTCGCAGATCATGTCGCGCACCGCCAGCTCGGCAATGCCGATACCCTGCAGCACACGCAACGCCTCATCGTCCATGCCGACTGCACGGGGATAAGGCAGGATGCCGTCGGACAGCTCAAGGACGACGCAGTCGACACCGTACATTCCCATATAGTGCGCGGCAGTAATGCCGTTGGGGCCACCGCCCACGATGACAACTTGGGTCTTCTCCTGCTTCATCGCTATTCACCGCTTTTCTTGTTGTGGTTTGAGTCCAGCACCGCTTGGTACAGCGCGTTTATCAGTGCAGACCGTCAAGACCTTTCACGTCTTCGGCTTTCAGCCCGCCCAACCGCGCATGCAGGCGTCCGCGCGTGGCGAAGGCCCAGATCACGACGATCTCATCCGGCGAAGGGCCGTCGCCGAAGGTCAGCGAGAAACTGTCGTAATGCGAGCGCACGTACAACGCATCTTTGTGCGCCAGCGGCACGTCGATGGTCGAACCTGGGCCGCCCCGCTTGCCGGTGGACGGCACCCACGACTTGCCACCGCCCAGGGCGACACGGACCGGATCGGCGGCCGGGTTGGTCAGGAATGCGTTGCCATGTTCGTACTCGCCTGCGCTGCCCACCAGAATGGCCTTGCCGTAGCTTTGAATCTGGCGCGAACCGGCGAGGGCCTGGATGCGCCGGCCGAATTCTTCACCCAACAGCGGCGACGGCTCAATCAATTGCGAAAGGTCTTCACTGTAGAGGCCGGCATACGGGTTGGCGACCACCGCAGCGACTGCGTATTTGAACACCGGCTCGCCATCGGCCAGTTGGCCGGTTTCATTAGCGAGGGTCTCTTCAACAAAGCTGTACCATTTGCGGATGTGGTAGCTGGCGAAATTGGCGGTTTTCATAGGGTAGTCTCTGTTCAAAGGGGTTCGAGTGGGTCAAGCGTGATGTTGCGACTCGGCGCACCGGCGGCCTTGAAGCGGGCCTTGCCGCACGCGTCGTCATGCTCGGTTTCGAGAAAAAATTCCATGCGATTGCAATCGGGATCGTTGAAATACAGGCCGTTGCCGATTTCATGATCAGTAATCTTCACCACCTCGACGCCCTTCTTCAGCAACATGCCGTAGAGCTGGCGCAAGGTGGTCATATCACCGGCGATCTCCAAACCGTAGTGCTGCAGCCCCAGCCCGCCCTGATGAGCGCCGGGTTCTGCACGAATCAACGCAATGTCGTGATGCTTGGTGCCAAACGCCATCATCACCCAGCTCTCGCCACGGGCACTTTCGTGCATGCCCAGAATGTCGGCGTACCAGCGTGCCGACACATCAGGATCACTCACCCATAGTGATAAGTGAGTTCGAAGGATTTCGACTTTCATCACTGCTTACCTCAGTTTTTCTTGACGATGGATTGATGCCCGGCCTTGATTTGCGCCACGGCAGGCGTCCACAGCACATCGGCAATCTCACTGAATTCGCGCCAGTGCTTCTGCCAGCCATCACCGCCATTGTCGGACGTAAACAAGTGTCCATACTTGGTGCCCGCCACCATTTGGCGCGGGTTGACCGGGTTGAAGGCAATTGCCCAGACACAGGAATTAGGCTGCTGCGGCAACGGCAGCACGCTCCAACTGAGCGCGGCATCATGGGAAACGAGGATCTTGCTGGTGGTGCCCGGCGTACCATCGGAAATGCTCAGGTACAGCTCGTTTTGCGTACCCAACGGCGCATTCATCGCGCGCAGGTAGTACAGGCCGAAAGCTTCGCGACCGATAATGCCGGTCCAGGTCAGACCCTCGTCCAGGCTGCGGTACACCGCATTGACGCAGACCACCACGATGACTTTCTCACCGTGATTGGGCAGTACCACAATGTTGTGGATGTCCGAGTTGTAGTCCCACAGCAGCCGGTCATCGACGCGGGTCCAACTGTCGCCGCCGTCACGGGAATGGAACAAGCCGCCCTCCTCCAGGCCGAACCACAGCTGGTTGCGGTCGGTGGGGTCGTAGGCAAATGCCAACAGGCGTGGACGGCTGACGCCGTCGCAGAACTCGGGAATTTCGACCGGGGCGCGATCCCAGCTCAGACCGCCGTCCAAGGTGCGCCACAATACGGCACGCGAAGGCGCGCCGGTACCAACGAAAATCCGTTGTGCATCCTGCGGGTCAACCGCAACTTTCCACACGGTCTGCCCGTTGAAAGGCGAATCGATTCGCTGCCAATGCCCACCGGTATCGTGGCTGACACACAAGCCCACATCGGTACCGGCATAGATCCGCTCGGGCGTGTCGGGGTGCTGGCTCAGGGATCGGGTGATCGCATCGAACTCCAGGTCCTGCCCAAGGCCCAGGCGATGCCAAGTCTTGCCATCGTCAGCACTGCGGATCACTGCTTGGCCCACGGTGGCGACTAAAAGGGTACCGTTGCTCATCACAGATGCTCCTCAGATATAGATGCCACGGGTCAAGCCACCATCGATGCCAATGGATTCACCGGTCACCGCAGCGGCTTTGGGCGACGCCAGGAAACCAATCAACCAGCCCATTTCAATCGGTGCGAGGGTGCGGCGAATCGGCGTCGCGTCGATGTAAGCCTGCTCGACCTGTTCCGCAGTCTTGCCTTGCTTGACCGCTTCACGGTCGTACAGCTCCTGGATGTGCGGAGTGTCCACCACGCCTGGGTGAATCAGATTGACCGTGATGCCCGACGGCCCGAGTTGATCGGACAGGGTCTTGGTCATGTGTGCGATCGCCAGGTTGCGCATGCCCGAGAGCACTTTGCTGCTGCGCCCGGTGAGGCCGCCGATGTTGATGATGCGGCCGAAACCACCCGCCTTCATGTGCGGGGTCACGGCCTTGGCGCAACGGAAGTAGCCGATCACTTTGGTGTTGAGGTCAGACAGCAGCTCATCATCACCGGCGTGTTCGATGTCGTTGCGCACCACGCCCGACGGTGCCGCCGCACCGTTGACCAGGATATCGATACGGCCAAAATGTTTGTGTGCCGCCTCGACCATCTCCGACACAGCCTGCATGTCATTGGTGTCGCAGAACAGCGGCAGCACTTCATTGCCGGTCTGAGCGCTGATCTCTTCGGCCGCCAGTTGCAGGAAGGCCATGCGCCGTGCGCAGATCACCACCTTGCAGCCTTCCTCGGAGAGGAAACGTGCGACTTCCTTGCCGATGCCCATACCGCCACCGGTGACAATGGCCACGCGGCCTTTCAATTCCAGATCCATAGCAATTACCTTTTGTGATTATTCAGTTCAGGCCAGATCGACAAACACGCTTTTGGTCTCGGTGTAGGCATCGATCACGTTTTTTCCCATTTCCCGGCCCCAGCCGGATTGTTTGTAGCCACCGAACGGTGAAGAGGGATCGACCACGTTCCAGCAGTTGATCCATACCGAGCCGGCCTTGAGCTGTGCAGCCACGCGGTGCGCCGAGCGCAGGTCACGGGTCCACAGGCCGGCAGCGAGGCCATACGGCGAATCGTTGGCACGCAGCACCAAGTCATCGATTTCGGTCCAGCTCATGACGGTCAAGACCGGGCCGAAAATTTCTTCGCGAGCGACGCAGGCGCGCTCGGCTCGATCGAGGAAAATGCTCGGTGCCATGAAGTGACCGCGCTCCAGGTGGGCCGGACGTTGCCCCCCGCAGATCAGCTCGGCGCCCTCCTCCTGACCACGTTGCAGGTAGCCCTTGACCGTGTTCAATTGGCGGCCCGAGACCAACGGCCCCATGCTGGTGGCAGGGTTGAGGCCATTACCCAGCACATACGCGGCGGCATGGCGCTGCAATTCTTCGAGCACCTGGTCGAGCACACTGGCGTGTACATAAAGGCGCGAGCCAGCCGTACATACCTGACCCTGGTTGTAGAAAATGCCATCGGCAGCACCCTTGGCGGCGCGCACAATGTCGGCGTCGGGCAAAATAATATTCGGCGATTTGCCGCCCAGTTCCAGCGAGACCTTTTTCATATTGCTGGTCGCTGCCTGAGCGATCAGCCGGCCGACCTGGGTCGAGCCGGTAAAGGCGATCTTGTCTACGTCAGGGTGCTGTGCCAACGGTGCGCCAGTGTCGGCGCCCAGGCCGGTGACCAAGTTGACGACGCCGGCGGGGAAGCCTGCGGCTTCGATCAGTTGCACCAGGCGGATAGCGATCAGCGGCGTCTGTTCGGCAGGCTTGAGCACCGCCACGCAACCGGTGGCCAGCGCCGGGCCGAGCTTCCACACGCACATGGTCAACGGGAAGTTCCACGGTACGATCAGCGCACAGACACCGACCGGTTCACGCGACGTGTAGTTGAGCATCGGCGCGCCGTTAGCCGGCGATACCGGCAACGTGCTGCCTTCGATCTTGGTTGGCCAGCCGGCGAAGTAGCGAATGATGTTCGCCGCGCTGGCCGCTTCACCGCGCGCATTGGCGATCGGCTTGCCATTCTCCAGGGTGATCAGTTGCGCCAGCTCCTCACGGTGCTGGTCCAGCAGATCGGCGAGGCGAAACAGCAACAGCCCGCGTTGTGCCGCTGACTGCAACGACCAAGCGCCGGTAAAGGTAGCGCGGGCAGCCGCGACAGCCGCATTCACATCGCGCTCATCGCCTTGGGCGACTTCGGTGAGGATCTGTTCAGTGGCCGGGTTTTCAACGGCAAAGCGACGGCCGCTGACGGCGTCCTGCCAGGTACCACCGATGAACAGGCGTCCGGGCTGAGCGAGGAACGCCTGGACGGCCGGTAATAATTCAAGCTGATGCATTATCGACTCCTTCACAGTGCCATTTCGATCAGGCAAGGCCCAGCATCGGCGGCGGCATTCGCCAGTGCCCGGTGCAGTTCGCCATTGGTATTCACCGTGCAGGCCGGTACGCCGTAGCCTTTGGCCAGGGCTTTCCAATCGATGTGTGGGCTATCGAGCACGGTGAGGCGCAGGGCTTGCGGATCCATCTCGGTCATGCCGAACCGGCGCAATTCGTTCTGCAAAATCGCGTAGCGATGGTTGGCAGCGATCAGGATCACCACCGGCAACTGCTCGCGAGCGATGCTCCACAGGGTTTGAATGGTGTATTGGGCACTGCCGTCGGATTGCAGACAGAACACACGGTTGCCGCGCTCCGCCAAGGCGGCGCCGAACCCCACCGGAATCCCCTGCCCAATGGCGCCGCCGGTGTTGGTCAGTACCCGGTGCCGCGCGGCGCGGGCCGAGGCGGTGAAAAAGGGATAGCCGCAGGTGCCGCCTTCGACCGACACAATGCTGTCGTGGGGCAACGACGCGGCCAGCACTTGGCCGATCGATTGCGGCGTGAGTTCAGCATGTCCCGACGGCAGCTCGATGCCCTCCGGGGTCGACACATAGGCCGGTGCATTCAGGGCATCGGCCAACGCCGTGAGCGCACCGGAAACGTCGTCACCGACTTCGGCCAACGTCAGCAAACGTTCACGTTCGGCGAGCCGCGAGGGGATGCCTTCATAGCCGAAATAACTGATGGGGTCCGGCACACCGGCGCAAACGACCCGGTCGTACTGTTCAAGGATTTCAATCGCCACTTCCGGGAAATACGGCAGGCGATCCAGGTCCGGCAAACCGCCGCCCCGGTAGCTGAGACGCGGAAAGGTCTCGGCAAACAGCCGTACGCCGGACAGTTGCGCAAGGCGCCCCGCCGCTTCCAGGCCCGCGACCGACAACCCTTCATCGCCGACGATAAACACCAGACGCTGGCCGTCACGCAGTGCCTGCACCACGCCTTCGATACGGTCACCAGCAAATCGGCGCACCGGCGCGCGCAGCGGGGCGAACACACCGTTGTGCGTCACCGCGTGGGCTTGCAGGTCCATCGGCAGGATCAAACTGGCGATTTGGCCCTTGGGCTGCCACGCCGCACGCACGGCGTCCTGCAAATCTTCACCGATACCCGACGCAGTGCGCGAGGTGCGCACCCAGCCGGAGACGGCGCCGGCCAGGGCCTGGATGTCACTGGCCAAGGGTGGATCGTAATTGACATGCCAGGAGGCGTGATCGCCGATCACATTGACGATTGGGGTATTGGCCCGACGCGCGTTGTGCAGGTTGGCGATGCCATTGGCAAACCCGGGGCCCAAGTGGGTGAGGGTCATCGCCGGCTTGCCGGCAATCCGGCCATAGCCATCGGCCGCCCCGGTACACACCCCTTCGAACAGCGACAGCACCGGCTTGAGAGCAGGTGCGCTGGCCATGGCAGCCACCAACGGAATCTCGGTGGTCCCGGGGTTGGCAAAGCAGTACTCGATACCGCTTGCCGCTGCCGCATTCACTATCAGTTGCGCACCATTCATTTTCAGCCCTCTTGCTTGAGCGTTTGCAGTAGTGAGATTTATCACACACAAAAAGCCAAGCAACAAGCGTTTAATTTGTATTTATCTCAATAAATGAGATTTTGAATTAATTATGATGCCTTAAAACTCATCCGTCATTGCGTTTTTCTCTCACTGCGGTAGTGTTGCGACAGTGCTTGGCGCTCGTGCGATTGCCTGACCAATATCGGCACGCAGCAAACGCCCTTCCCTTTCTCCTAGGAACACAATGAGTAGCCTGAGCAAATTGCTGAGTGTCCTGGACCTGTTCGGTCCACAGACGTTGAAGATCGACCCCGAGACCATCGCCGAGCGCATGGGCCTGTCACGGGCGACCGTATACCGCTACGTCAAGGATTTGTGTAACGCCGGCCTGCTGACCCGTGTAGACGCCGGCAGTTACAGCCTGGGGCCGCGCGTGATCGAGCTGGACTGGATGATGCGTCAGTACGACCCGGTCCTCCTCGCTGGACGCGAGCTGATGCACGAGCTCTCCGCGCAAACCGGCCTGGCGGTGTTTGCCAGCGTGTTTTATGACGGGCGCATCATCAACACCTACATCGCCGAACCCACCGACACCTATCACTTTGCATTCGGGCGCGGGCAGCCGTTGCCGTTCTTTCGCGGTGCGCAATCAAAGGTATTGATCGCCTATCAGAAAGGCCGTCGCCTGCAACGCCTGTTTGATGAGCACATGGCCAACGACCCCGACAGCCCGTATGACTGGGCCAGCTTCTCCAAGGTCGCGAAAAAAATCCGCAAGGACGGCTATTGCCTGACCCACGACGAACTCAACCTGGGCTTGACGGGCATCGCCGCACCCATCCTCCAGGCCGATATCGACGAAGTAGCGGGTAGTCTCTCGGCCGTCGGCAGCAGCCAAAGCTTCAGGCTGCTTCGCGAGGAAGCGGTGGTCGAGATGGTCATGGACACGGCGCAACGGATCGCCGACAAGATGCGCGACCCGCCTGCGCCTACCGTCCTTTAACCGAGGATCAGAACGGCACCGCCACCGTTAATTGGCTGTACAGGTTGGTGCCATTCCCGCCGACTTGATTGCCACCGGTGGTCGCGTCCTCCTTGGGTTTGTAGAGCCCCACCAGCGGCGTAATGATCAAGTGCGGGTTGACCGCCCACTCGGCGTACACATCCAGCTCTCGGCCATCAAGGTTCAGCGCATTGGTTTTGCGCACTGTGTTGTAATCGAAATACAGCGCGCCCAAGGTCAGGTTTTCCAGCGGAGTCGCCTTTAACCCGACGTGCTGGATGCTGGTATTGGTATTGAACGGTCCGGCGTAGTTGCCAGCGACTTCGCCCTGGAACCAGGTGCCGTAGCCCATGCTCAAGCCGGTGAACAGCGCGTCCCACTTCTGCGAATAGCGCGTGTAGCGATAGGTGACCTTGGGCGCCCAAGCGGTGTCAGCGAAGGTGTAGCCCGCCTCCCCATACCAGGCCTTTTCCGGCCCGGTGTCCTTGTCCTGCCAGGCATACTCGAACGCCAGGCTGAGGTTCTTGATGCCCGCATCGCCTTCACCGCGCACGCTGTAGACATTCATGCCCTTGCGCTGGCGTTGAAAATCGCTGGCCCATCGGTCGTTCACGTCGATGCCATGGACCCAGGTCAGCCCGAGGGTGCCTGGCGTTGCGGTGTAATCCAGGGTACCGGCAGCCAACTCGGTTTCGGCCTGCACACGATTATCGGACTTGAGCCACAGCACGCTGCCGTGCAGGCCATCCTGCCCACCCAGACGCAACACTGCGGTTTGATCGAACGCATGCCGTGCGGCCAGGTAATAAGCGCCACCTCGGTTCATCGTGCCGTTAGCGGGCCCCTCACCTAGGTTCAATCCATCATCGTTGATCAGGAACCCACGCCCCACCTTGACCACCTGGCGCCCGCCGGAAATGTCTACCCCGTCCTTGCCCAAGGCCGGAAACAAATCACCGGAGCGCCAACCCAGGTAAGCGTCTTCGATTTTGGTGGTGCGTTCGCTGCCCAACGTATTGCCCCCCGGGTCGCCGTCCCCCCAGGTCGCGGAACTCACCAGCGCGAAGGCGCCGTAGGCGGTGCCATTGCCGGCCAGGGACTGGTCGCCGCTCAAGCCATACTTGATGAAACCCTCGCGCCAGGTCGAACCGCCCAGCGTGCCGTTATAGTTCTTGCGGCTGTTGAACATGCCGAACACGGCGGTCATGTCGGCATTCAGATGCCGGCTCTCATCGCTGTACAACTCATAGGCATGGGCCTGGCTGACAGCGCAAAGTGTCAACGTACAAGCCAACGTACTGCTCAGAAATGACGTGGAGGGATACCGCATGATCGAAGCTCCTTGGAGTGCGCCTTTGAGAGGCTGTCTTGGTCGTTGAAGCGTTATTGGGCGGCGCGTTTGTTGACGAACAGCAACTGCTGGCCGGTGAATTCCAGTAACCCTTCAAGGCCGAACTCGACACCGAAGCCGGACATCTTGCTGCCGCCGAACGGCGTGTTAGGCTGAATGCGTGCGTGACAGTTGACCCACGCCACGCCACTCTCCAGACGGCTGGCCAGTGCCTGCGCCTGCTCCAGATCGGGGCCCCAGACCGAACCGCCCAGGCCCATGTCGCCCGCATTGGCGCGGCGCAGCACATCCTCGATATCCTGATAAGCGATCAGCGGTAATACCGGGCCGAATTGTTCCTCGTCGACCAGACGCTGGCCATCGGTCACATCCGCCACCAGCGTGGGCGGATAGAAGAAGCCGGGGCGATCCAGGCGTGCGCCGCCACACAGCACCCGCGCACCTTGTGTCCGCGCATCAGCGATTAGTGCATCTACCAGTTGTAGCTGGTCAAGGTTCTGCACCGGGCCAAAGTTGACGCCGGGCTCCAGGCCATCACCGACCACCTGGCGCTCGGCAATCCGCGTCAGAGCCTCGGCAAACGCCTGGTACTGGGATTGGTGAATGTACAAACGCTTGAGTGCGGCGCAGGTCTGGCCCATGTTGAGGAAAGCGGCTTGGAAGATCTCTTCAGCCACCTCCTCCACCGACGTACCGGGCAATACGATCGCCGCGTCATTGCCGCCCAGTTCCAGGGTCAGGCGCTTGAGGTTAGTGGCGGCCCCGCGCATGACGCTCTGGCCAGTCGCGGTAGAGCCCGTGAACACGATCTTCTGAATGCCCGGGTGCGATGTGATCGCGCTGCCGAAACCCTGCTCGCCAGTCACGCAGTTGATGACACCGTGGGGCACATGACGCCCAATGATTTCGACCAGGCGCAACGTACTCAGCGGCGTCAGGCTCGATGGTTTGCTGATCACGCAGTTACCCGCGCGCAGCGCCGGCATGATATGCCACACGGCGATCATGAACGGCCAATTCCAAGGCGTGATGGACGCCACCACACCCAAAGGCTTGCGGTGCAGCTCGATGCGCTGGGTCGGGGTTTCTTCCACCAACTCGACGGCGATCTCCTGCCCGGCGGCGTAGCGGGTCCAGGCGGCGGCGCCCATGACTTCGGAAAACGCCAGTTCCAGCGGTTTGCCTTGTTCCTGCACGATCAGCCGGGCCAGTGCGTCAGCGTCCTGTTCAATCCCATCGGCAATTGCATTGAGGTGCTCGCAGCGCTGTCCGTGGGTACTGTGGCGCCAGGTCTTGAAGGCGGCTTGCGCGGCGGCCACTGCCTCGTCCAACTGGGACAGCGAGCCGGCCGGGCAGTGTGCGAATGCGGCGCCGGTCGCTGGATTGATTACGTCAAACTGGCCGTTTTCACCGGCAACCGAAACACCGTTGATAAGCATCTTGTAATGGTGCATATGCAATTTCCTTTAAACGCAGGCGAGCCCTGCCGAACGACGGCAGCGAACAATTCACAGGATAGAGGTTTAGGACCAGGCCTTAGAGCTTGTGGCTGCCCAGGGCCAGGAACCGCAGCGGCGACACTTTGCGCAGGCGCGCGGCGAGATACAGTCCGCTAAGCAGGGCTGCGGGAATCACCGCGCATAAGCTGTAGGACAATAGTTGGCTGGCGCCCGTGAGCACATCGAAGTGCGCTACCGCCAGTACCAGCACGCACAGGAGTGCCAAGCACGACAACACCGGCAGAACACGACCGCGCAGCAGGCCGATCTTGAGTTCGGGATGCCGATGAAAATACACGCAGACCGCGAGCGACGTCATCGCCATCAGCAGGATGACGCACAGGGTTGCCAGGTTGGAGAACCAGGCGAACAGTTGCAGGATCGGGTCGGCGTCCATCGCGGCGAAGATCAATACCACCACGGCCGCGATCAGGCTTTGCAAGGCAGACCCCATGTGCGGGCTCTGGTGAACACGATGAGTGGTACCCAGCACACTGTGCAACAGTCCGTCACGACCGATGGCATAGAAGTAGCGCGCCGCAGCGTTATGGAACGCCAACAGCCCGGCGTAGATGCTGACCATGAACAACACGCGGATGACCTGGGTCAGGTGCGGGCCGACGAAGTGATCGGACATGCCGTAAATAAAGGTGGTCGGGTCTTGCATGGCTTGCAGCATCGGCACGATCTTGTCCGCGCCCACGCCCACCACCATCGACCACACCGACAGCGCATAGAACCCGCCGATCAGCAGCACCGAACTGTAGGTGGCGATCGGGATGGTGCGCTGAGGGTCTTTCGCCTCTTCACCGTAGATGGTGGTGGCCTCGAAGCCGATGAAGGCGGCGAAGCAGAACAGCAGGCCGATGGACGGAGTACCGCTGAACACATGTTGGCTGCTGAACGAGTCGAGATTGACGCCGCCGTCACCACCGGCCTTCAGAATGGCGAAGTCGAGAGTCAGAATCGCCAGGTATTCAGCGATCACCACCAAAGACAGTACCCGTGCCGAGAGGTCGATTTTCCGATAGCCAAGAAATGCAATGCTGGCCATTGCCATCAGCGAATAGGACCACCAGGGCAATATCACCCCCGCCACGCTCTCCATGGTACCGGCGACCACGCCACCGAACATGCCATACAGGGCGATCTGCAAGATGTTGTAGGCGAACATCGCCAGGACTGCCGCCGAGCCGCCGGCCAGGCCACCCAAGCCTCGGGAGGTGAAGGCATAGAAACCGCCGGCGTTGGTGACATGGCGGGACATGGTGGTGTAACCCACCGAGAACGCTAACAGCACCAGCAACGCCAGCAGCAGTAACGCCGGGGTGCCAGCACCGTTGCCGAGCATGATGCCGATCGGAAAGCCGCCGGCAATCACGCTGAGCGGACTTGCCGCAGAAATCACGAAAAAGATGATGAAGCCGACACCCAGGGCGCCACGCTTGAGCTCCGTAGAGCTATTGACCGGGAGAATTACGCTCATGTTCTTGACCTTATTGTATGAGGCAGTCGCTGTGGGGTGACCCCGATCCAGGCGCTATCGGTGCCGGGTAGTGCTTTTATTCTTAAGTTTGCACGCTGGATTCGATCCTATGCCCGCCCACATAACCCTCGCTATCCCAAATCGGTAACATCGCGGACAGCGCCCCAAAACAGGTCAGAGCCAACTCATTCCCCCGCCGATTTGGGATAACGGCGCGGGTGCGCGTTCGCGCATGCTAGGCGTACCGGCCCTATGCCTGGCTGACCTGAATCGTGGGCGGCTTGCTGTTGGAGCATTTCTAGTTTTGCGAACCGGCCTCGTTAACATCCGAGACTGCCGATGTATGACACACCCAATAAGAAGTCAGTGACCCGGGCCAACCGATGGTCAACAAGCCTGCTGTTCAACTGCGAGATACTCCTATGCTCGACGCCCTCTCCATCCGTATGAAAATCACCCTATTGTCCGGCTTGTGCCTTCTGGGCGTGATTGGCCTGATCGTCAGCCTGAACCTCTATCAGGGCAACCAGAACAACCGGTTGATCAGTACATCCAGCAGCAAGATGCTGACCGACAGTAGCGAAAACCTGCTGCTGGCCAATGCCGCCGAGCAGGCGGGTAACCTGCAGCGGGTATTCGGCAACAACCTGCTGCTCATTACCGCCTTGTCCGACCACGCGGCCCACTTGCGTAACATGACCATCCAGCGCGGGTTACCGGCCGCGATGTTGCGTGAGGAGCTGAACCAAAGTCTCAAGGCCACCTTCGAGCACAATCCGCAGATACTTGGGCTGTGGCTGGTTTTCGAACCAAATGCGCTGGAGGGTCAAGACAGCGCTTTCGCCAATGACGCCGTGCGTGCCTCCAACGAAACCGGCCGCTTTGCCAGCGCCTGGAACCGGGGTGCTGGCGAGTCGGTGAACATCCTGATTCCCGAAACCGATTTGCAGAAGACCGAGCTCAGCATCAGCGGCACTCCCTACAACAGTTGGTACACCTGCCCGCGAGACACACGGCGCACCTGTCTGATGGCGCCCTATGCCGACACTCAGGCCGGGCAGGTACAACTGATGACCACACTGTCGATACCCTTAATTGCCGATGGCAAAGTGATCGGCGCTCTGGGCGTGGACCTCGCGCTTGGCGCCTTGCAAGCTGCTGCAAGCGATGCCCAGCGCACGCTGTTCAACGGCTCGGGAAGCCTACTGATCGTGTCCGACAGCGGCGTGCTCGCGGCGTACAGCAAGGATGCCGGCCAAGTCGCCAAACCGCTCAGCAGCACATTGGGTGAGGAAAGCAAGGCGATACTCGCGGCATTGGCACAAAAAAAACCGCTGGTGCTGGCCCGGAATGATCTGATCCGCGCCGTCTACCCCGTCGCGCCGATCCCCGACGCGCCGGCGTGGGGGGTGGTCATTGATTTGCCCAAACAGGTAGTGCTGGCCGACTCGGTAGCGCTTCAGAGCTTGCTTGACCAGACCCAAACCCGCGACACGTTGGAGTCATTGCTGGTGGCCACCGGCGCCGGGTTGCTGGGCCTGCTGCTCATCTGGTTCACCGCTTCCGGGGTAACGCGCCCGATCAACAGTGTCGCGCAGATGCTCAAGGCGATTGCCAGCGGCGACGGTGACCTGACCCAACGCCTGCACTACCGCAAAAAAGATGAACTGGGCGAACTGGTCAACGGGTTCAACCGCTTCCTCGACAAACTGCAACCCACCGTCGCACAGATCAAGCAGAGCATTACCGACGCGCGCGGCACCGCTGACCAGTCTTCGGAAATCGCGCGGCAGACCAGTGAAGGTATGCAGGTACAATTTCGCGAGATCGATCAACTGGCAACCGCCTCCAACGAAATGAGCGCCACCGCCCATGAGGTCGCCCACAGCGCCTCGAATGCCGCCCAGGCGGCACGTGGTGCCGACCAGGCGTCCAAGGAGGGCATCGCCCTTATCGAGCGCAGCACCCAGGATATTAATGCTTTAGCCCGAGAGGTCAGCAAGGCCGTGGCCGAAGTCGAAGCCCTAGCGCTCAACAGCGAGCAGATCGGTTCAGTGCTGGAAGTGATCCGCAGCATTGCCGAGCAAACCAACCTGCTGGCACTCAACGCCGCGATCGAAGCGGCACGCGCCGGGGAAAGCGGCCGAGGTTTTGCGGTGGTGGCCGATGAAGTACGCAACCTGGCCAAGCGCACCCAGGATTCCGTCGAGGAAATCCGTATGGTCATCGAACGTATTCAAACCGGCACGCGGGGCGTGGTGGCGACCATGCATTCTAGCCAGACGCTCGCCCAGGACAACGCCGGGCAGATCCATCAGGCCGTACAGGCGCTTGGCAAGATCAGCGACGCGGTAACGGTGATCAGCGACATGAACCTGCAGATTGCAAGTGCGGCTGAGGAGCAAAGTGCGGTGGCCGAAGAAGTCAATCGCAACGTCTCGACCATCCGCACTGTGACCGAAACCCTGACGGAACAGGCCGCCGAGTCGGCGCAGATCAGCAGTCAGCTCAACGCACGGGCCAATCAACAGATGAAGCTGATGGATCAGTTCCGCGTTTAACACAAGACGATATGGCAGCGCGTGACGTCTGGGACGGTAATTCGGCGAACAGCGCATGGTACTCAGCCGCGAAATGGCTGAGGTGGTAGAACCCCCACTGGGCCGCGGCGTTACCAATCGAGAGATGCGCGGCCTGAGTGGACATCAAGGTGCGTCGTACGCCATTGAGCCGCACACAGCGCAGGTAATTCAGCGGCGTGGTTTCGGCCACGGCGCGAAAGCTGTTCTGCACCGTGCGCCGGCTAACCTGGAGGCGCTCGCACAGTTCGAACACGCTGGGCACGTCGAACTGTCCAGCAGTCGCCATGCGATGGCATTTCTCGACAATAAAACTGCGCGTGGAACTGGTCGTGCGCTGCAACTTATCGCAGGCCGGATCGGTCATGAGCTGCACCAACTCACCGAGCATCGACTCCTCCAGCGCCTCGTCGTCTTGTTGCTCCTGCACGCTGTCGTGAGCAGTACTAGTCATGGCCTGGGCGAATACCGCGAGCAAGCGCCGACGGGCTTCGGCAAAGCGCTGGCTGGAAACCCTGATCACTGGCTGACGCAGCAACAGGCCCACATCCTTGGCCCATGCGGTTTGCGCCAGCGCCTGCTCGAACAATTCACGCTCGAACGTGATGGACAGCAGTTGCATGCCCATCGGCATATGAAACATAAATTCCTCGCCACCGCGCAGAAAGAACAGGCTGCTGTCGTCCACCTCACGCCCCTGCATCCGCATCGCGCCCGGAATGTTGATCGGCACCGCGAAGCACATTTTGCCGCGCGGCGCGACGCCGTGCTGCACGACACGCTGGTTGATCTGCTCAAGGAAAACGTGGCAACCGCCGGTAGTCAACTGCATCAGCGAACTCTCGGTAGAGCCAGCGGTTAACTGGCTGTAGTCCTGGTTCCACTGCTGCACGTTGGCCGCATGAACGTGAACATCCTTGAATTGGCTGACGCTGTTATTTCTCATAATGAGCGAATGCCCCGGACACATTCTTTTTTAAAGTCGATTTATTTGTCGATATTCTCACATAAAGCAATTAATGCAACGTTCGCCGCAGCTTCGGCTCTCGCGATTTCAGCTGCGTTGGCCCCCATGTGCCGATTCGGGATACCAGCCCGCCCCGCCTCACGCAGATGATCAGCCCACATCAATCAACATCGTAGAGAATCCGTCATGAGTGAAGCCAAGCTTGCAGCCCTGCACTTCGCCGATGCACCGCAAATCACCTCCAGCACGCTCCCTGGCCCCAAGACGTGTGAAGCCCTGGCCCTGTCAGCGCGCACCGAGTCCATGGCGCGTGGCGGCGGACGCATGCCGATCGCCATGGACAAGGCCTTCGGTGCAACCTTCAAGGACCCGGACGGCAACACCTACATCGACCTGTCCGCCGGTGTCGGCGTCAGCAGTGTGGGTCGTTGCCACCCAAAAGTGGTGCAAGCCATACGCGAACAGTCCGAAGTACTGATGCATGCCCTGGAAATCAATAGCACGCGCCGCACCGAGTTGGCCGCAAAGCTGTCCGAAATCGCCCCCGACGGGTTGCGCGGCGACTGCATCACGTTCTTCACGCAAAGCGGCAGTGATGCGCTGGAAGCAGCGATCAAGTTCGCCAAGCGCGTCACCGGACGGCACCAGATCATCGCCTTCCACGGCGGCTACCACGGCGTTTGGAACGCTTCGGGCTCGCTGACCACCGGCACGGCCTACCGCAAGGGCTTTGGCGCGCAGATGGGCGGTGTGATTCACGCCCCCTACCCTTACGCCTACCGTTTTCCCTTCGACACGACCCACAAAAGCGCCGAGCAAATCGCCGGCGAGTACATCGATTACCTATTGAACACCCCGTACACCGCAGCCGACGACGTGGCGGCCGTGATTGTGGAACCGGTACAAGGCGAAGGCGGATATGTACCGCCGTCGCCGGAATTCCTGCAATTGCTGCGCAAGGCCTGCGACCGCAGCGGCACACTGCTGATCGTCGATGAAGTGCAGTCCGGCGCCGGCCGCACCGGCAAAATGTGGGCGGTCGAACATTCCGGCGTAAAGCCCGACATGCTCACCTTCGGCAAAGGTATCGGCAGCGACCTACCCATGGCCGGCCTGATTATGCGCGCGGACCTGGCAACAAAAATCCCAGACGGTTCCATGCCCAACACATTCGCCGCCAACTCGTTGTCGGCTGCGGTGGCACTGACCAACATCAACATCCTGCAGGACCCTGAACTCGACCTGATCAACCGTGCCCACACCCTGGGGTTGGAGGCACAGGCGCATATTCGCGGCTTCAACAGCCCTTTGGTGGGTGAGGTGCGTGGACGCGGTCTGATGATCGGCATCGAACTGATCGAAGACCCGCTCACCAAGGCTCCCCTGGCCGGCGAAAAGATCGGCCAATTGATGGGCTATCTGCTTAACCACGGCGTGCTGATGATTCCCTGTGGCCGCTACAGCAACGTGATGCGTGTAATGCCATCACTGACAATCTCGCGTGAGCTGTTCTTCAAGGCACTGGACATCTTCGGCGACGCCCTGGCTTCCCTCAAAGCATGATCTTGCCCATTACTCGAGGACCGCAAAATGACTGAGCACTTGAATCATTTCATCGAAGGTACGACCTGCGAAGCCTCCGACCTTCGCCGCATAAACCTGGTCAACCCCATCACTGAACAGGTATATGGCAGTTCCGCGCGCGGTACCCACAAAGACGTGGACCGAGCCGTGGCAGCGGCACGCCGGCAACTCGAAGGCGGAGAATGGAGCCAACTCGACGGAGCCCAGCGTGGCCGGCTGCTATCAAAACTCGCCGACCTGGTGGAGCGCGACACCGAACTGCTGGCCGATCTGGACGCCGATGCTATCGGTCGATCCCCCATCGAACCGCGCCGGATGGACCTGCCAAACGCGATCGCCAACCTGCGCGCCGCCGCTGGCTGGGCCAACCAGCTTGAAGGTCGCACCATTCCCACCGGCGGCTACTTCGGCACCAAAACCCTGTCGTACACGGTACGCGAGCCCGTCGGCGTGGTGGGTGCCATCGTACCCTGGAACTCACCGCTGATGATCACCGTGTGGAAGCTCGCCGCATTGTTGGCGGCTGGCTGTACCGTCGTGGTCAAGCCATCGGAAGAAACCCCGCAGTCAGCGCTGCAACTGGCGCGGCTGGCGCAGGAAGCGGGCTTCCCGGACGGCGTGATCAACGTGGTCACCGGTTACGGCAATGAAGTCGGCCGCGCCCTGTGCGAACACCCGGATATCGCCAAGATCAGCTTCACCGGCAGCCCCGAGGCCGGGCGTGAAATCCAGCGCACCGCCGGTGTGTTGTTCAAGCGCGTGGCCTTGGAGTTGGGCGGCAAGAGCCCGCAGATTGTGTTCGACGATGCTTCGTTCGAGGACGCCCTGCGCGGCTGTACGCTCGGTCTGTTCGCCAACCAGGGCCAGGTGTGTGCGGCCGGTTCGCGGATCCTGGTGCAGCGCGGCCTCGCCGACCGCTTCGGCGCCGCACTGGCCGAGGCCGCACAGGCGGTGACCGTGGGCGACCCTCGCGAGCCCGGCATACAGATGGGACCAGTGGCCAAGAAGGCGCAATTCGATCGCGTCAACCGCTACATCCAACTGGGCATCAACCAAGGCGCAACGCTGTTGGCCGGCGGCGTCTCGGCCCCGAAGCAAGGCTGGTTCGTGCGTCCGACAATCTTCGCCAACGCCCGCAATGACATGGAAATTGCCCGGGACGAGATCTTCGGTCCCGTCGGCACGTTGATCACGTTCGACAGCGAAGACGAAGCGATCGCCCTGGCCAACGACAGCAGCTACGGCCTCGCCGCCACGGTCTGGACCAGCGATCTGGCCAGAGCGCACCGTGTCGCGGCAGCGGTGAAAGCCGGCGCCGTGGGCATCAACTGCTGGAGCCCATTGGACGCCAACCTGCCCTGGGGCGGCGTCAAGACCAGCGGTATCGGTCGTGAAGGTGGGTTCAGCGGCGCACTGGCCTACACCGAGGAGAAAGTCATCACCGTGCTGCTACCGGCCTGAGTGCAGCGCCGACCCTGACCGAGCCACCCTCCAACGTTGAGGGTGGCCATTCAACCGTGCATCGCTCCGTGGAGAGCCTGATATGAACCCAATAGATCAATCGACAATCGATCGCTACCCGACCTCCCTGCGCGTGTTGCACTGGGTGCGTGCCGTGCTCGTCTTGGGCCTGCTGTGGGTCGGCTGGCACATGACCGGCATGAATGACGAAGTGGCGAGCAAATACGAGTTCTATTACCCGTGGCACAAGTCCTTCGGGGTGTTGACGTTCCTGGTGGTCCTGACTCAGCTCGCCGTGCGTTTTCGCACCCCCAATTTGCCGCAGCCGCTGGAAACCCTGGCGGCGTATGAAAGGTTCCTGTCACGCCTGACGCAGCGTGTAATGTATGTGCTGCTGGTGATCGTGCCGTTGATGGGCTACTCCATGTCGAGCAGCTACACGATGAGTGATGGTGTGTTCTTTTTCGGGGTTAACCTGCCGGAGTTGTTGCCGAAGAATGACGACTGGTTCGCGGTGTTCCAATGGCTGCACAAAGTCCTTGCCTACACCTTGCTGGTTTTGATCGTGCTGCATATCGCAGGCGCCCTCAAGCATCGCTTCTACGACCGCGACCCACGCAATGACGTGTTGCGCCGCATGCTCTGAATGGATGAGGCGTTGACGCGAAACATCAACGCCTGCTTGTCGAAATAAAAACCAAATCAGGAGTTTTTACGCACTCTAGACCAAAAACGGGCACTCCGTGTTGGTAACTAAAAGTCTAAATGTCCTGGAGTGACAAGGGCACGAGCATGTTGATCAGCAGTGCAAGGTCGTCTCGCTCTCAGTCGTCTACACATGAGTAAACACTCGAAGGAAGGCCTAGGGTCGCCCTATCATGAGTAATGGAGTACGGGTGAATCTTCCTGATGGATGTATACGAACGGTCCGTGCCTAAGTCTCCAACTTATATCCCACCCCATAAATGGACCGAATCGGGTCTTTGCCGGGGTTGGCCTGTTCCAACTTTCTACGCAAATTGCGTACATGACTGTCAACGGTACGATCGGTAACCACACGGTGGTCGGTGTAAAGGAGGTCGAGCAGTTGGTCACGCGAATACACTCGCCCTGGGTGGGCTGCGAGAGTGTTGAGCAAGCGGAATTCAACGGGGGTGAGGTCCAGCACCAAGCCGTTGAAGATGGCATGGTAGGCGCTTTCGTCGAGCAATAGCGTGGGGGCTGACGAGGTCGTTGCGCTGGGGGGGCAGCGGCGCAGGATGGTTTTCACCCGGGCCACGACTTCACGTGGGCTGAAGGGTTTGCAGATGTAGTCATCAGCGCCCAATTCCAGGCCGAGCAGGCGGTCGATTTCTTCGACGCGGGCGGTAATCATGATGATCGGCAAGTCGCTGAAATCGCGGACCTCCTGGCAGATTTCGCGGCCGTCGCGACCGGGTAGCATCAAGTCGAGCAACATCAGGTCGGGGGCGTTCGCGCGGATGGCAGGCACCACGGCCAGGCCGTCGGCCAGGCAGTCCACGGTATAGCCGGCCGCTTGCAGGTAGTCGCGCAGCAGGGCGGACAGTTTCGGTTCATCTTCGACCACCAGCACGCGGGTTTTCATCGGACCTCCGGCAGTTTGATGGTGACCAGTAGTCCACCCAAGGCTGATGGCTCGGCGTGAATCTGCCCACCGTGGGCCAAGGCGATAGCCTTGCAGATTGACAAACCCAGACCTGCACCACCACTGGCGCGGCTGCGAGAGGTTTCGACACGGAAAAAACGTTCGAACAAGTGCGGCAGATGCTCGGGGAGTACGCCGGGGGCGCTGTCGGCGAAGGTGATGCTCAGCACACCGCTGCGCCTCTCTACGCCTAGTTGCAGCACACCGCCGGTATCCGTATAGCGCACGGCGTTTTCCAGCAGGTTGTTGAATAGTTGCTGAAGTCGCAACGGGTCGGCTTGCAGGGAGAGTGGCCAGGGGGGGATGGCCAGCTGGAGTTGCAGGCCATGTTCCTGGCAGCGTTCGCCAAACACCTGCGCGGTATCGCGCAGCAGCGCAGCCAGATCTATGTCCACTTTGCGATAGGCCAGTGCGCCGACATCGGCGAGGGACAATTCGTAAAGGTCATCCACCAGCTTGCTCAGGGTGGCCACTTCGCCGAGCAGCGAGCGCACCGACTCTGGGCTCATCTGCCGCACGCCGTCTTCCAGCGCCTCCAGTTCGCCACGCAGTACGCTAAGCGGAGTGCGCAGTTCGTGGGAGACATCGGCCATGAAATCGCGGCGCTGGCGCTCGGTGTTCTCCAGGGCGAGGGCCAAGTGGTTGAAGTCGCGGGCCAGTTGGCCGACTTCATCGGCGCTGCTGGCTTCGACGCGGGTGTGATAGTCGCCGGCAGCCAACCTATGAGTGGCGGCGGCCACGCGTTGCACCGGTGCCAATAGCGAACGGGCGATCCACCAGGCGATGACGATGGCGAACAGCAGAGCCGCAGCACCGCTCCAAAGCGTCGCGCGCACCTGGTGTTGCTGGAAGCGCAGGTCGCCCTCGCCAGTGACACTTTGGAACGGCGCCAGTGACAGCCAACCGACAGTATGGCCGTCCACATCGATGGGCCGCAGGACTGCGTCTACACCCGCCTCGCGGTAGCCCATCAGGAAAGTCTTGTTAGCGTCCAGCAGGCTGAAACGCAGGTGGGCGCCGGTGAGATCGGAAACCGGCGAGCGGAAGTGGCCGCCTTTCATGTCTGCTACGGTAACCCCGGCGGGCATCAGCAGCACAAACATGGCATCCGGATTATTGAGCAGAAAGTTCCAACTGCCATGCTCACGGTAGGCCTCGGTCATCCGTGGCAGCACGCTCTCCATGCGTTCCAGGGCCTGCTCGTTGAGGTAACCGAGAAACCCTGATGTAAAGCTGGCGTGGGCGGCAAAGCCCATGGCCAGGACGACGCAGAGAGTGGCGGCGAGCACGGCGAGAAACAGTTTGTGGGTAATGCGCAGAATCATAGTGACGGCCATCGCGCGAAAAGTGCTGCTATTTAGGCGCCGCTCGGCAAGCATTACAAGGCGTACAGGGTGATTGGCAGCAATCTTCAAATTTTCTGCACATTTGTCAGCAATTCTGCAGGCCTTGTTTAATCCTGGGCCGCGATGGTGTGGCCTGATCGAGGTCTGCTATGTCCATTTGTGCGTTTCCCCTCATGCCGGTGGCTTGCCTGGTTACCAGCGCAGCGCTGGTCGGTTGCTCGCCAGGAAAGTCCGAACCGCCTGCCACGCCTGTGGCCCAAGTGAGTGTGCTGACGGTTCAGCCGCAGCACCTGGCCATCAGCACCCAACTGCCGGGCCGTACTACGGCTCGGATGGTGGCGCAGATTCGCCCGCAGGTGGGCGGCATTGTGCAGAAGCGTCTGTTTACCGAAGGCGCCGAGGTCAAGGCCGGCACCGTGCTGTATCAAATCGACCCGGCCAGCTACCAGGCGGCGCTGGACTCCGCGCAAGCCAGCCTGGCCAAAGCACAGGCTGCCCAGCGTTCGGCGCAATTGCAGGCCACCCGTTATACCGGCTTGGTGAAGATCGATGCCATCAGCCGGCAGGACAACGAAACCGCTCAGGCCACCTTGCTGGAGGCCAATGCCGAGGTAAAGTCAGCGCAAGCGGCGGTAAACACTGCGCGCATCAACCTGGCCTATACCCGTATCACCGCGCCAATTTCCGGGCGTACCGAAGCGTCCACCGTGACCCCCGGTGCGCTGGTATCCGCCGAGCAGACCACCGCTCTGACCACCGTGCAGCAACTGGATCCGATCTATATCGACATCACCCAGTCCAGCGCCGACCTGCTACGTCTCAAGCGTGAGCTGGCCAGCGGCGTGCTGCATAAGGCCGAAGACGGCGGCGCCAGCATCGATGTGGTACTGGAAGACGGCAGCGACTATGGCCATAAGGGCAGCCTCAAGGTCAGCGGCCTGACCGTCAGTGCAAGCACCGGCAGCATCACCCTGCGCGCCGAGGTGGCCAACCCGGATGAGCTGCTGATGCCGGGCATGTATGTGCGCGCCGTATTACAAGAGGGCGTGGACGAGCAGGCCCTGTTGGTGCCGCAGCAGGCGGTCACCCGTGACGAACGTGGCGAAACCAGCTTGCTAGTCGTGGTCGATGGCAAGGTGCAGCAGCGCAGCGTCACGGCCAGCAGCGCGGTAGGCAGCCAATGGCATATCACCGAGGGCCTGAAGGCTGGCGACACCGTGGTGGTCGAAGGCGGGCAGAAAGTGCGGATGGGTGATGCGGTGCAAACTCACACCTTTGACTCGATCCGCGCCGGTGGCGTTTCCTCCACCAGCGCGGCGCAGTAAGGGAGTCGATCAGCATGGCGCGTTTCTTTATCGATCGACCGATTTTCGCCTGGGTGCTGGCTATCGTCATCATGCTCGGTGGCCTGTTGTCGATCACCCAGTTGTCGCTGGAGCAGTACCCGAACATTGCCCCGACTCAGATCCGCCTGACCGCCACCTACCCGGGGGCATCGGCGAAAACCATCGAGGACTCGGTGACCCAGGTGATCGAGCAGGGCATGACCGGCCTGGAAAACCTCACCTATATGGCGGCCACCAGCAGCTCGGCCGGCACCGCCAGCATTACCCTGACCTTTGCTGCCGGCACCGATCCCAATACCGCGCAGATGCTGGTGCAGAACAAGGTCGACAAGATTTCCTCGCGCCTGCCTGACACAGTGCAGAGCCAAGGTATCGAGATCAATGCCTCTAGCAGTGACTTCCTGATGGTGCTGTCATTGGTCTCGGCAGATGAGAGCGTGACCGCCACCGATATCGGCGACTACATTTCCAGCACCCTGTACGACCAGATCAGCCGGGTGAATGGCGTTGGCGATGTCACCGTGCTGGGCAGCAGCTATGCCCTGCGCGTATGGCTGGACCCATTCAAATTGCAGCAGTTTGCCCTGATGCCTTCGGATATCGGCACCGCCCTGAGTGCGCAGAACGTCGATGTGTCCTCCGGCCAACTCGGCGCCTTGCCGGCCACGGCCAACCAGCAACTGAACGCAACGATCACTGCCCGCAGCAAACTGCAAACCGCGCAGCAGTTCCGCGATGTGGTGATCAAGCATGCCAGCGACGGCTCCCTGGTGACCCTGGGCGATATTGCCCGTATCGAGTTAGGCAGCGAAAGCTACGACGTCACTACCTTCTACAACGGCCGGCCTTCGGCAGGCATGGCAGTTTCGCTGGCCACTGGCGCCAACGCGCTGTCCACGGCGGCTGCGGTCAAGGCCAAGTTGGCAGAGCTGGAACCGTACTTCCCGGCCAAGCTGCAGCTGCACAGCGAGATAGGCTACGACACTACGCCGTTTGTGAAAATCTCCATCGAGGAAGTGGTCAAGACCTTGTTCGAAGCCATCGGTCTGGTCGTGCTGATCATGTTCCTGTTCATGCAGAACCTGCGTGCCACCCTGATTCCAGCGGTTGCGGTGCCGGTGGTGTTGCTCGGTACGTTTGGCGTGCTGGCGTTGTTCGGTTACTCGATAAACACCCTGACCATGTTCGGCATGGTATTGGCCATTGGCTTGCTGGTAGACGATGCCATTGTGGTGGTAGAAAACGTCGAGCGGATCATGCGTGACCAGGGTTTGTCACCCCGTGAGGCTACACGCCAATCGATGGATGAGATCAGCGGCGCGCTGGTGGGCATTGCCCTGGTGCTGGCGGCAGTGTTCGTGCCGATGGCGTTCTTTGGCGGATCCACTGGAGTGATCTACCGGCAGTTTTCCATCACCATTGTGTCGTCCATGGCGCTGTCGGTGTTGGTGGCGTTGACCTTGACCCCTGCCCTGTGCGCCAGCCTGCTGCGCAGTGCCGATGTTGGCCATCACAAAGGCACGGGGTTCTTCGCCCGTTTCAACCGTGGCTTCGAGCAAATGGCGGCGAAGTATCGCATTGCGATCAGCAGTGTAGTCCAGCATCGGCGCCTGGCCATGCTGGCTTTCGCTTTGCTCGCCGGTGTAATGGCCGTACTGTTCATGCGCTTGCCCAGTTCGTTCCTGCCGGATGAGGACCAGGGCGTGCTGATGGCGCAGATCCAACTCCCACCCGGCGCCACCGATGCCCGCAGCCAGCAGGTGCTGCGGCAGTTCGAGGCGTATTTTCGCGACCAGCCGGATGTCGCGGCGTTGATTTCCATCAGCGGAATGGGCAGCGGCGGCAATAGCCAGAACGCAGCGCGTGCCTTTATCAAGTTGAAGGACTGGAGCGAGCGCCACCGCGCCGACCAGAGCGCCAGCGCGATCGCCATGAAGGCCACCCAGGACTTGGCCTCGATTGCCGACGCCAGCGTTTTCGTCATGTCGCCTCCGGCGGTGCATGGCCTGGGAGACAGCTCTGGTTTCGACCTGCAGCTCAAGGACCTGGGCAGCCTCGGCCACGCCAAGATGGTCGAGGCGCGGGATGAGTTTCTGCGCCTGGCCCGCGCCGACCAGCGCCTGACCGGTCTGCGTATTGTCGGCCTGGAGGACACGCCGCAGTTGCATATCGACATCGACGACCGTAAGGCCGGCGCGGCCGGGCTGTCGTCCAGCGACATCAACAACACCTTGTCCACGGCGCTTGGCAGCAGCTACGTCAACGACTTTGTCGACGCAGGGCGGGTGAAGAAGGTCTATGTGCAGGCCGACGCCCAGTACCGCATGCTGCCCCAGGACATCGGCAACTGGTATGTACGCAACGATGCCAGCGAAATGGTGCCATTCTCCACCTTCGCCAGCACGCGTTGGAGCTACGGCTCGCCTTTGCTGGAACGCTACAACGGCTTCGCCTCGATGGAAATCGTCGGCCAGCCGGCCACGGGGGTCAGCTCTGGGGTAGCGATGCAAGCGGTAGAAGATATCGTCAAGCAATTGCCCGAGGGCGTGGGCTTCGAATGGACCGGGCAGTCCTACCAGGAAAAATTGTCCGGTAGCCAGGCGCCGTTGTTGTATGCGGTGTCGATCCTGTTCGTGTTCCTCTGCCTGGCAGCCTTGTATGAGAGCTGGTCGGTGCCGTTCTCGGTGATTCTCGCCGTGCCGCTCGGCGTGCTCGGTGCGGTGCTGGCCACCAGTGCAACGGGGCAGGCCAATGACGTGTATTTCCAGGTAGCCTTGCTCACCACCGTAGGCTTGGCGGCAAAGAATGCGATTCTGATTGTCGAGTTCGCCAAGCAACTGCAAGAGCAGGGCAAGTCCCTGCTGGACGCCACGCTGGAAGCGGCGCACCTGCGCCTGCGACCGATTCTAATGACCTCCCTGGCCTTCATGTTCGGCGTGTTGCCGCTTGCCATGAGCAGCGGCGCCGGCTCCGCTGGACGTACAGCCATCGGGACCGGTGTGTTGGGCGGTACCCTCAGCGCCACACTGCTGGGCGTGTTTTTTGTACCGCTGTTCTTCGTCCTGATTCGACACCTGTTCGCCAAGCAACCAGCGAACGACCCACTTTTGCTGGAGAAGCCCGATGCCATTGCGTAATTTCCCCGGTAGCCTGCTGACGTCATTGATGCTTTCCCTGGCGCTGCTCGGCGGCTGCGTCAACCTGGCCCCGGACTATCATCGCCCCGATGCACCGGTGGCCGGGCAGTGGCCGACCATCACGCCACACAGCATGGCCAATGCCGCGGATATCGGCTGGCGACAATTCTTTATCGATTCGCGCCTCAAGCAGATCGTGGAGTTAGCGTTGAGCAATAACCGCGACCTGCGGGTGGCCGCGCTGAATATCGAAAAGGCTCGTGCCACCTACCGTATTCAGGACGCCGAGCGCTTTCCAGCTATCAGCGCCACGGCCAGCGATACCCGTCAACGCAGTATCAGCAGTGTGGGTACGACCACCAGTGATAGCAAAAGTGTGCAGGTAGGTTTCAGCAGCTATGAGCTGGACGTCTTCGGCCGTCTGCGCAACCTCAGCGACGCCAGCCTGCAAGATTATCTCGCCCTGCAGGAAACCCGGCGCAGCACACAGATCAGCCTGGTGGCGGAGGTTGCCACTGCGTGGCTGACCTTGGCTGCTGACCAACAGCATCTGGCCTTGGCCCAGGACACCCTCAAGAGCCAGCAGAGCAGCTACGACTTGCTGGAACGCAGTCATGCTCTGGGCGGTCGCTCGGGCCTGGAGCTGGCTCAACAGCAGAGTTCAGTACAATCGGCGCGTGTGGATGTGGCCAGTTACGCCACCTCAGTGCAGCAGGACCGCAACGCTCTGGAACTGATGCTCGGCACCACACTGCCGGCCAACCTGCTGCCCGATAACGCAGCGGTGTCAAATGTGGCGCAGTTGCTCGATGTGCCGGCCGGGCTGCCGTCTAGCGTGCTGCAGCAACGTCCCGATGTGCTATCTGCCGAGCATACGTTGCAAAGGGCCAATGCCAATGTCGGCGCGGCGCGGGCGGCGTTTTTCCCAAGCATCAGCCTGACGGCGCAGGCCGGTATTGCAAGCACGTCGTTATCGGGACTGTTCAAGGGCGGGAGTGGAGTATGGAGCTTCGCGCCGTCGTTGAACCTACCGATCTTCAATGCTGGAAGCAACCAGGCCAGCCTGGACTCGGCTAAGGCCGAGCACGAGATTCAGGTCGCCACCTACGAAAAGGCCGTGCAGACGGCCTTCAAGGAAGTGGCCGACGCACTGGCCCAGCGTAGCACGCTGGCGGAGCAGACCTCTGCGCAACAGGCCCTGACTGACGCCACGAAGAGGAGCTACGACTTGTCACAGGCGTTGTTCAAGGCCGGCGCCCAGGGCTACCTCAATGTCCTGGATGCCCAACGCTCGTTTTATAGCGCGCAACAAGACCTGATTACTTTGGGGCTATCGGAACAGAGCAACCGCATCAGCCTGTACAAAGTATTGGGTGGGGGCTGGAAGGCTTCTTCCTAGAACGAATCGCGTTGATCCAAACTTTTAGCGGAGAGGCTTAAAGAGCCGCTGTTCGCCGATTGTGTTGAAAAAGTCGGATTTACCGCTCTGTCTAGTCCTGAAAGAGGTTTACACCTATTTCAGTCTCAAAACGCTCGATGCACCGCATCGGGCGTTTTGTATTTCAGGGACAGGTGTAGCCGTTCCCCGTTGTAGATCAGCGCCGACTCATCCACCATTTCCATAATTCATCAGACTGTAGGAAAAGGAGATGGTAGCAGTCAGCTACCGCATCATCTCCAATGCACACCTTACTTGATCAACATCGACGTGGACGTACTTCAGGGTCGTCGCAATGCTCCGGTGCCCCAGCAAATCCTTGACGATATGAAGATTGCTCTTGGGCTGCTTCATCAGATCAGTCGCGATCGTATGCCTGAAACGATGTGGGCTTACGTGCACTCCGAGCTTGCGGCTCAGCGAGGTGTAAAACCGTGAGAGCTGGCTCATATCCATCGTTCTGCGCATGTGGCGCTGTGAAAACTTGTTGACGTTGAAAAGCTGTTCATTGGATTTGATGCCGCGCTTTTTAGCATTCAACAGCAATATCCTGAGGTACCTGGCAAGCTTGCTGTGTATAGGCACGAAGTGCTCATCGAAATTTTTGGAAACCTCAGGGTGAATGCAGAACTGCATGCTATCCATGTCCACATCCTGAGGACGAAGATTCAACAGCTCATTCGCTCGAATGCCTGTGTAGTAAAACGTCTCGAACACCGTCCTCCAGAACCAAGCAGGATGGAGCGATGCCATCGCAAACGTCTTCATTTCAGAGCGCGCCATCCCGACGAGAATGATCCGTGCATCACGGACCACTCGATGCTTGACTGTTTTCGGTGGACGATTTGGGCAGCGCACGCCACAACCCTCAAATGGATTGTCGAGCTGACTGGTCAGATTGTTTTTTATGGCGTAACCAAAGAGCGCCCGTAGGTGCCGCAGATACGTGTTCCAACTCACCTCTTTGATATCACTGCCCAAGACCGACCGACGCCAATTGAGAACAGTCATCCTGTTGATTTCATCAATCAGACAATCCCCAGAAAACCGAATCAGCGCATTCGTTGCAACGCGATATCCCTGCTGTGACGTCTCTCGCAGATGCTTCTCAAAAAAATAAATCTCCGGCAGCTCTGAGATTAAATGCATGAATGTTCGTCCTTGAATATTTGCGACCCTTTCAACGCCAAGTAAGGGTTGTCATAGGGTTTCTCGGTAAAAATCAGAAGCGGATCTTTGAGCAGGTAGCCTCTTATGTCCCTAGTCTTTCTTGGACCCCGAACCTCGCAAGCCCATATGTTCAGCCCGGTAGAGCACCTCCTGTGCAGCTCCAGCTTTTCGAAGCATCGCTGGATCCAACGCCAATCAGTGGTGCCCTGTTCTTTCGCCATCCTGGCGATATAGGGATGCTCTTGCGCGTAACGTTGAAAAATCCCCGGAGTCACTAGCAACGCGGTGCCATCGACGCTGTGAACCTTTGCTTTGGCATCGTTGATAATGATCTTGTCAGTCAAAACACCACGACGCAGCCATTGAACAAAAGCCTCTCCCAGCTCTCGGGCGCTCGCGCCACAAGACCCCGTAACTGATGATTTTGCTTGCCCCCCTACCTCTAGCGGCGGTGCAAAGTCCTGAGCGTTTGAGACAGTTGCCTTACTTCCATTCGCTACTAGGTGATCACCCTCTCCCGCTCGGCATGTCGTCATCCCTTCCCAAAGATCGTCTGGGTATGGCGTAGCTTCCATGTATTCCAACGGCACAACGTTGTAACTGTTATCTGTAAGAGATGCCGTAGGAAGGGGCGTTTCCTCCAACGGCAAAGTAGCTGCATACGGTAAGAACAATGAGTTCTCGCCGTCTCCCCTTTCCTCTGAAGGCTCTACAACGGGCGTAACGATGACGCTCCCGCTAAAGGTGGACGGACGCTCTCCCCGCTCCCAGATCAAAGCGGGTGAAACCTTCAGAAAAGTCAGGGTCTTTTTCCACTTACCGCTTTGAACCGTCGCGGTCCAAATAGCTTTGCCTTCAGCGTTCACTTGAATGATCGCGTTATCCTGTAGGACGTTGAACAACGTGGAGTTCGATGTTGGGATCGATTCGGCACCTTGGGACAGCATGTGGGCTCGCAATTTGTCAGCGACGGTTTTACTCACGAGCCATAGGGCGTCATCAGTCAACCAACCATCGGATGCGCGAGGCTGATTCAGCTTGAGCTGTTCGTTTACGAGATAGCGGAGCCCTTCAATCAACTGCCGCTGAATGGAATGCCTAGGCGCAGCAAGAGCACGGGAAGGGTTACCACCTAGCTCCTGTGCGACCGAAGCCTGGTCAGCCATGATAACGAGCTCGCCAAGAGTCCCTGCATGCTCGTACTGTCCAGCAAGAACGTAGAGTAAGGCGCTCCAAGGCTCAGGGTATCCACTCAACCAGTCCATGATGGACGTTGTGAGCACGTGAACGTAGCTAAGGCCGGCCGCAGCGCTGTGTAGCTTGTACTGACGATCTTTCAAATATCGGAAGCGATACTCCCGATTAATGGGTCCATGCCACGGATGCCATAGAGTGTTGTCAGTAAAATGAACCTCCACATCGACAGCAACTTTACCTAAGTCATGAAGCAAAGCGGCGTAGGCGATGGCAGCTGTCCAAGCCTCGGTCTGCGCCGCTTGCGCTTCTGGCGTTCCGCCTAGTGGCAAAAGGTAGGACTGACGAATTTTGAGCGCAAAGGCGACGATCTCCAAGCCGTGATCAAGCATGCCACCCAGGTGCGCATGATGATGGCTCTCCGAGGCCGGTAGCTCCTGAACAAGCTCGGCGTATCGCTTCACAGGATCAAGATAAAGCTTCTCAAATTGAGAACGGGAGAGCGAGGTACGCTGCCAGATATGCTCGAGGAGCTTACTCCGACGCGGAGTGCTCAAAAGTTGGTTTGCCGTTTGAGGCGCGTGGTATCCCGAAGGCGTACTCATGGGTTCTGAGGATCCGCCACGGACTGTCTTTTTTAGCTTTGATTGCCAGAACATTCAGCTATTCACCTGCATCAATCGTTGGAGAGCCTTTTCGCTTTTCAGCTCATGACAGCCCATTTGCAGGTAGGCCTCTTCCCCTTAGATTCCCTTCCCATGAACCATTTCCGTTTGCCCGCTCTTTATGGCTTTTTGGTCCTGTCGAAACGATGGCAAAACTGGTTTGAATGCCTGCGTGTTTATTTTTTATGCATTGTGTTTAAGGCCACGTTTCCCGACAGCCCACTTAAGAACCTCGACTGATAATCGGCATTGCCGACACAGTGTGGTTTCCACATTTCAATTCTTGGTGAACAATGTGCAGGCAATAGTGAGGATGGGCGTGTTAGCCATTCGCTTACGCCTTAACGTCCTCACTAAAATGCTCAGCCGGCACTATCGGCTGCATGCCCAGGTGGCTCCAGATACTCAAGGCCACGACGAGAATCTTTCGTTGATCTGATGGAAATCGCATCGCATTCGGCAGCGCGACGCCTATCGAGACTCTCGATACTGAATGCATAGCAACACCCAACGGGGAGTTCACATCCCCGTATGGGGCGGACCTCTCCGTTCATACCCAACCGGAGAGAAAATATGTCCGTTCTCAGCTACCAAATTGGCTACCTTGTTGGAACCCTATGCCGTGAAGCGTTGAAAGCTCTACGACAAAGGGAGATGACCAACCCACCAGACTACGATTTGCTTGGCAACATTCCGAGTATGACCCGTCGGGGTATCAATCTCTTTGAGTGGCACGATGCAAATGTGAAACCTTGGATTCCCAGGTTGATCATTCCTACAGACCCTATCGACATTGACGACTAGTCTTAGCCAACTGACATTCTCATTCTTCCCATGTGCCTGCTGACGATGTCGGCAACATGGTAAAGGCAGCTCTGATCTAGAAAGCTGTACCGCACATGGCGTGCGTCGATCATCAAGCAGCCGCCCTCGCATTCATTCTTTGCGGTTACACGTCAGCTTTCTCGGCGTCGAATGCCTAGTACATCACCCAACGGGGAGTCACCTTCCCCCGGGGCGAGTGATTTCTCGTTTTCAATGTAAAACGGAGAACCCCATGCCTCAATCGCTCACAAACGAAACCAAGTACTTCGATCTGCATACCCGCGGTATCGGCTACCTATGCCGTGCTCGTGAGGTTTCAGTCAGTAGAGCTGAAACGTACCTAGCCGTTACTGTCGCTGCGCTTCACGGCGCGGCTAATGACGTTCAATACACCTATATCGATTGCCGGGTCACTGGCGCTGAAGCAGATACGCTGATTCGTCACTGCAGGGAAGAAATCAACTCGGACGATAAGGTCCTCGTGGGTTTCACGATAGGTGATATTTGGATATCACCGTTTACGTATCAAAAAGGGGAGAAGAAAGGTCAGCCAGGTGCAAGTCTTAAAGGCCGGCTGCTCTACATCTCCATGCTCAGAATCAACGGCGAAACTGTGTTCAGGGCTCTGCCAAAGGACACTGCAGAGAGCGCCTCCTCTGACATTGACATGGACCGCTCAGAACCTGCCTAAAGCGACGACTGATCGACATCTATCCAAGGCGCCTTCATAGGCGCCCTCACCTAATTCTGGGGGAACACGATTCCCTCTTGGGGACGCGAACCTCTGTGACTACAAACGAGGTTTTGATGAGTTCTTCCAATACCCAAGTCGGGCAAACGGTGTTATCGATCCAATGCCGGGAGGATGAGGACCTGGTGATCAACACCGCATTAGAGGTGCTCGATCGCCGACTGTTTTCTCGAGGGCCCAAGCTAGAAAAACCTCAGGAAGTAGCGAGCTATTTGAAGCTACAAATCGCAAAAATGGAGCATGAAGTCTTTGCTGTCATTTACTTGGACAGCGTGCACAGACTCATCAAATTTGAGGTGCTCTTTCACGGTACCATCGATTCGACCGTCATCTACCCACGGCAAATAGCCAAACGGGCGATTGCGTTGAACGCAGCGGCAGTCATTGTTGCTCATAATCATCCTTCCGGATGTACCAACCCTAGCCAGGCTGATCGCAGGCTTACCAAGCTTTTGAAAGAGTCACTACAGCTCATGGACATACGACTTCTCGACCATTTCATTATCGGAGAAGGCACACCTAAATCTTTTGCGGAAGATGGCTGGCTTTGACCTCAACCAAGGCGCCCTTCCCGGGCGCCCGCTTCTCTCTCACATCTGATCATCAGTAGACCTCACTCAGGAATCTCCCTTCATCGACGGGTGCAGCTAAGGCTGGCTCAACGTTAGGATCAAGGATGAATGAGCTGGCTCTTTTCGCAGGTGCTGGTGGAGGAATACTCGGAGGCCAGTTGCTGGGATGGCGCACCATCTGCGCCGTTGAGTGTGATGCCTACGCAGCACAAGTTCTCGCGCAACGACAAAACGATAGAGCCCTGCCGGCTTTCCCGATTTGGTCTGACGTGTGCAGTTTTGACGGAGCGCCGTGGAGAGGCATTGTTAATGTGGTATCTGGCGGGTTTCCATGCCAGGACATTTCTATTCAAGGACGTGGTGCAGGAATCGAAGGCAGCCGATCAGGACTTTGGAAAGAGATGGCTAGAATCATCGGCGAGGTTCGACCCGAATGCGTGTGGTTGGAAAACTCGCCCATGCTCGTCACGCGGGGTCTTGCATTGGTCGTCGGTGATCTTGCCCAAATGGGGTATGACGCGCATTGGTGTTGTGTATCAGCGGCGGAATGCGGTGCCCCTCACAAGCGTAACAGGATCTGGTTGTTGGCCTACGCCCACAGCGAGCATGGCCAAGGGATCATCACTGAAATCTCTAAAACGCAAATGTGGACGAGATCGAACCAAAGATCGATTGGATCACGCGGTAATGGCCTCAGACGGTGGCCAGTTGAACCCGGAGTGGGTCGAGTGGTTGATGGGCTGGCCCAGCGGATGGACCGGATTAAAGCCCTTGGAAATGGACAGGTACCTCGAGTGGTGGCGCGAGCATTCGACATACTGAATTCACTGTAGAGGCAGGTGGCCGCTCTATCTTCAGTGTGGCGACTTCATGGTATGCCTATCCAGATACAGGCTTACTTTTGCCCTGTTCGGGTTCGCTTGATAAGTGGTACCCATAGTGCAATAGAATTTCGAACGCCCTAAGTGATACCGGTCCTCATCATGCACATCAGCGCATACCTCCGAACATTCACCGAAGACCAAGCCACCGGCCGCGCCCGTACCTAGCTTGAGCAGTTCGCCAGCGACCATAATAAGATCATCGCCAGCGTGTACCTGGAGAGGGGCATCGGCGCCGCCGCCGACCGGCCTGAGCTGCTGCACCTGCTGAAGGATGCCCGCAAGGATGATCAGTTGCTGGAGGAGTCGATAGACCGTTTCTGCCGCTTGCCGGTGGAGATTGGCAGAAGCTCAAGGCTGCGATCGATTCCAAGGGCTGCACATCGTCGCGCTCGATCTGCCAGCGAGCCAGCAGGGGATGCAGGACGCCAAAGGCGACGAGTTCACCGGGCGGATGCTGGGCACTATTAACTCAATGTTGGTGGAAATGATGACCGCCATTGCTCGCTAGGACTACGAGCAACGCCGCGAGCACTAGGCACAGGGTATCGAGAAAGCCAAGGCCGCCGGCAAGTACTAGGGGCGCCCGGTTGACGTCGATCTGCACAAGCGTGTGTCCGAACTCCTCGCCGCGGGCCTCGGCATCCGCGCGACTGCTCGGCACGCGAACTGTTCGACTACTAATGTTCTACGCATCCGCGACCAGATCGCGAACTAAATCCGCAGAGAAGTGAGGGGTCACGTTAAAGAACCATCTAACGCTATTGAAAAAAGGCAGCAAAATCGGGGGAGCAGCAGTCGGAAGTGCCGTTGGCTCGCTGGCTGGGCCAACTGGCACAGTGGCAGGCGCAGCCATCGGTGCCGCTGTTGGAGAGGTTTGCGTGGTGGTTTTAGACGATCTCGCCAACCGATTTCTATCGCCAAGAGAAGAGCAGCGTGTCGCTGGTGTAGCAGCTCTAGCAATTGACGGAATTCGCGAGCGACTCCTCTGGAGGACCAAGAGGGATGACGATTTTTTCGATGGCGATGCTGATACTCCATCACCCGCAGAGGAACTTCTTGAAGGCGTTCTCTTAAATGCCAAACAGGAGCATGAACAACTAAAACTCCCTTACCTCGCAAATTTTTACATCAATCTCGTTTTCGACAGCAGCGTGAAACGATCAGAGGCGAACTACCTTCTTAGCCTCGCAGAATCCTTGACATTCTGCCAGTTCTGCTTGCTAGGGTTGGCATCCGCGAAACAAAAAACAGAATTTAGTTTGAGACATAGGATGTGGATACTCGGTGATGTTCTATCTGAGGAGACCACCAGTATCGGCGAACAAGCGTCCTATCTTAATCAACGCCAGCTGTTCTACAAGCGACCTGCAACAGGAAATTCAGACCAGCGCTTTGCGTCCGCAGAAGCTCTCCCAGGCTATACGAGACTTTCTCAAATTGGGCAGAGACTTGCAGACCTCATGTGCTTGCATGAAATCGACTCCACTGAACTAGAAGCCATAGCGAAAGCCTGGTGAGCGAGCCCCCCTGAGCGTGAGGAAAAATCTTCGCGCGATTTCTCGCTGAAGCCGATTCTCCCCTTCGCGGAGTGACAAAAGAGCTGGACTTAATAGAAGAAAATAGGCCTACCTCTGTCGCCCTGCTGTCACGGGCAATTGAACTGAGAGACCTAATGGGCTGGAAGCCTTGGATTGTATGGTGTCCCAGGGCCGGTTCGAACGACCAACCTTCCCCTTATGAGGGGACTCAGACGTTTAAATGTCAACCCAGCAGGTCTTGTAAGACACAAGTCTTCATGACTGACACACCCTACAAGATTACAGGAAACGTCTGACTGGATCATCACTTCGTTTAAGTCGACTATTTGGGCTGGATCGCTGTCGTCGACAGCACCTACCCAGGTGACTTTGATCTTGAAGGTCACGACGCTATAAGCGCGTTGATCAATTGCAGTTCGCAACGCATTCGGGAGCGCGAACAGTCGTCGACATTCTCGCCGACCGGATGCACCAACCCTCACTGTGACGGGAACCTACCGTCAGGTGGGGGCTCTGCGTCACTTGCCAAATGCAGGAGACACGATGAAAATATCGCTTAATCTGTACGACGCACTGACTTCTATCAGCGTGCCAAATGATAAAGCTAAAGCAGTAGTAGATGCTTGGGAGGCCGATGTGCAACAACTAGCATCAAAATCTGACCTTGAGCGTACTGAATCCCATCTGGAGGGTTCGATTTCTGAGCTGCGCACCGATCTCACTGCCTTAATTAAAGAGCAGGGTGCTGCTATCCGAACTCAAGGAACGGAGTTGCGTGCATTGATTGAACGTCAAGGCAGCCAGTTCGATGGGGCTATCACTAAGCTAGAGTCGAGTATGACGCTACTTCGCTGGCAATTTTGGCTTCTGGTCATTTGCTTTGGCTTTCCAATCTTGAAGAACCTTTACGAGGTCTACGGGAAAGTTATCACATCCTGAAGATCCGCATCCCCTCAACCAACAGTAACCAATCTGTGGCCTATTCGCTCTAAGACGTCGGTCTTGTCCACGTCCTGA
Organism: Pseudomonas sp. R19M; assembly: GCF_050312585.1. Lineage (NCBI taxonomy): Bacteria > Pseudomonadati > Pseudomonadota > Gammaproteobacteria > Pseudomonadales > Pseudomonadaceae > Pseudomonas > Pseudomonas sp. R19M. The sequence continues at coordinate 95,448 of NZ_JBNPJV010000079.1, read as the reverse complement.
TTCACACCTATTCAGCCCACACGGGGAACACTCCCCGTACGGGCGATGTGTCTCTCCGTTTTGGGCTTTTTTCGGAGAGGCACATGAAGCTCGAAAATCTTACCTCGCTCCAATCTCAATTGCTCAAACTACCGGTTGTCTTCTCAGAGGGCGCCTGGCACGAAGCGGTTTACCTAGAGCAGCCATCGGACATCGGCGATCTGGGAAGCCGATTGGGAGAAACCCTTGAAGCCGCGTACGCATGCCTCATCCACAGATTTGAAAAAGTAGACGCTATTGAACCGTTTTACGATTTCGGGCTGTACCGTTTTCTTCCCTGCGGGGATCGAGTTGATCGGCATTGGCTGGAACTGCGATTGATCATTGAGCATGAGCAAGACAAACCAACAGTGCTACGCATCATGCTAAGACGTGAAAGCAATTCAATCAGCCTGAAGCGCACCAGCGTTTTTTTCGAGCCAGGCGCACTAATGATGACTGCGGGTGTACACCTACTCATTGAAAAGGAACTGCTGAATTTTCACCTGTATCTCAATCGCCACCTTAGTGGTGACTGGGGTGAAATATGCGATAAAGACAAGCTGAGTAACGAACAAGCGCTTCAATATGGCGAACGTTTGTTCTCATCCTATGAGATTGAGGCTGGGGATCAAAAAAAGCTCTGGATCATTACTGAAAGAGACAGAAGCGTCACCACGCTGCTTCTGCCCTCCGAGTACTGACTCTCACTTAAACACGCATCAAACGTGGTTCGTGAACCGTCTAAATGCCTCCCTTTAGGCGCTTAGACGGCTCGCTTCGTTTTGCTGCCTTACGCGCTTGGCGAAATTCAAGAGTGGACTCGAGGCCAAGAAAGGCCACTGGGCGCATGAGCACTGCTCGATACCCGTGTGCACCGGAAAGTAGTTTTCGCCCACAGGCACATACTCGCTATCAGGCATCTGCCACGGAAACTCCCTATGGGCGATACGGCGTAAGCGTCCGGCCAAGCCACCTACCGAACTCCAGCATTAAGGGCGATGGTGTCCGCGTATTTTTAAGCGGACGCGATCGCCCTTATCGCCAGGATCTCAATGCGCCAACGAAGCTCTTATCCTAAACCATTCAAAGCCCAGGTCGTCCAGGAGTGCCTGCAACCCGGAGCGACGATTTCCAGCGTAGCGATCCATCACGGCATCAACGCCAACGTGATCCGCAAGTGGCTACCGAATTACCGGGATCAATCGCCTGCAACCTTGCCTGCATTCGTTCCGGTAAAAACGGTACCAAGGCGAGCATCAGAAGAGATGGTGATCATCTCGCTGCCTCTGGGTGATAAGTCCATCACCGTAAAATGGCCAGCCTCGGATCCGGACGGCTGCGCGTGTTTCATTCGTGGCGTGGCTCAATGATCCGCATTGACTCCATCTGGCTCGCCACCGAACCTATGGACATGCGCGCAGGCACTGAGACTGCGTTGGCTCGAGTGGTCGCGGTGTTCGGTGCGGCGAAGCCGCACTGTGCTTATCTGTTCGCCAACCGCCGCGCCAATCGTATGAAAGTGTTGGTGCATGATGGTGTGGGGATTTGGCTTGCCGCCCGGCGCTTGAATCAAGGTAAGTTTCATTGGCCAGGCCTCCGTCGTGGGACGGAGGTCGAACTCGACCCCGAACAACTTCAGGCGCTGGTACTTGGATTACCCTGGCAACGAGTCGGTGCGGGCGGCGCAATTAAATTGCTTTAAATGTTGCCTCTTTTGCTGAAGCAGCGGGCTGCTTTGGTAAAATCCACACCATGACTTCTTTGCCCGATCTCGACCAAATGACCCACGAACAACTGCGCACACTGGCTGCGCAGTTGATGTCCAAGGTCGACACTCAGAGCCGAAAGATCCATCGTAATGAAACGATCATCGAGCAGCTCACTCACGAGATCGCCATCCTTAAACGCCACAAATTCGCCAAGCGCAGCGAGCAGATCAGCCCGGTGCAAGGCAGCTTGCTCGACGACCTGCTCACTACCGACCTCGAAGCCATCGAGGCCGAGTTAAAAGCTCTTCATCCCGCTCCTGCACAGAGAGAGCCACGCCAGCAACCCAAGCGCGCGCCGTTGCCAGTGCAGTTCCCACGCACTGTGATCCATCACGAACCGGACAACACCCAGTGCGCGTGCGGCTGCCAGCTTCAGCGCATCGGTGAAGACGTCAGCGAAAAGCTGGACTACACACCGGGCGTGTTTACCGTCGAACAGCACGTTCGCGGGAAATGGGCCTGCCGGCAGTGCGAAACACTGATCCAGGCCCCGGTACCGGCGCAGGTGATCGACAAGGGCATCCCCACTGCCGGCCTGCTGGCGCATGTGATGGTGGCGAAGTTCGCCGACCATCTACCGCTGTATCGACAGGAAAAGATCTTCGGCCGTGCCGGCCTGGCCATACCGCGCTCGACACTGGCGCAGTGGGTGGGTCAAACCGGCGTGCAGCTCCAGCCCCTGGTCGATGCGCTGCGCGAAGTGGTGCTGGCCCAGCGCGTGGTTCACGCCGATGAAACGCCGGTACAAATGCTGGCGCCCGGCGAGAGGAAAACTCACCGCGCTTCTGTCTGGGCCTACAGCACTACGCCGTTCTCAACCTTAAAGGCCGTGGTCTATGACTTCAGCCCCAGCCGTGCTGGCGAACATGCGCGTAATTTCTTGGGCACCTGGAACGGCAAGCTGGTCTGTGATGACTTTGCCGGCTACAAAGCCAGCTTTGGGCTGGGCATTACCGAGATCGGCTGCATGGCCCATGCACGCCGTAAGTTCTTTGACTTGCATGTAGCCAATAAAAGCCAATTGGCGGAGCAGGCGCTTCACTCGATTGGTGGGCTGTACGAAGTCGAGCGACACGCCAAGGAAATGAGCGCTGAAGACCGTTGGCGACTACGCCAGGAAACGGCGGTGCCCATTGCTGAAAAACTGCATGAGTGGATGCTGGCGCAACGAGAACTTGTCCCAGAGGGCTCGGCTACGGCCAAGGCCCTGGATTACAGCCTTAAACGCTGGTTAGCGCTGACGCGCTACCTAGGAGATGGTGCTGTGCCCATCGACAACAACCAGATCGAGAACTTGATCCGGCCGTGGGCGCTTGGGCGGTCGAACTGGTTGTTTGCTGGGTCGCTGCGCAGCGGCAAACGGGCGGCGGCGATCATGAGCTTGATCCAGTCTGCGCGGGTCAATGGTCATGACTCGTACGCCTATTTAACGGATGTTCTCACGCGACTGCCGACGCAGCGGGCGAGTGAGATTGATCAGTTGCTGCCGCATAACTGGCAGCCGGTTTAATTACCCAAGGCGCGATGCGCGGACGCATATCATTGGTTCAGCTAGCAAATAACTGCCGACGGATCTTTACAAAAGATGCTCCGAGGAGTCGTTGTGTCTGCGTATATTCTGCTTAGCAACTAATTCAACAGGAATTCGTTCTGTTGAGTCATTTGCAAAGCAGTCTTCTCCAAACGCAGTAAAAACTCTTTCCTGGGCTGTCCTCCGCCATATCCGGCGAGTGCACCATTTGTCGCTATGACACGGTGACAGGGCACGACAATAGATAAGCGATTGTGTCCATTTGCATTGCCCACTGCTTGGCTTGCACCTGGCTTACCGATGCCCCTAGCGATGGCACCGTAGGTTGAAATGGTTCCATAGTCGATTTTTAGAAGCTCTGCCCACACAAGCCTGTCAAAAGAGCTGCCTGGCATATGGAGCGGTACTGAAAACCTTTTTAGTTTTCCATCAAAATAAAGTTTTAGTTGAGCTTCGATCTGCTTGATGTAGAGATGCTCGCCAGGCGCAATTGAATACCCATGACGCCCACGCAGTTCGTTTAATTCAGCGGTTAGGGCCGGTCGGTCAAGAAATTCGAGGAGTACCAAACCTCGTTCCTCTGCCATGGCAATCATTGGGCCCAACGGTGTAGTCAGATGGCGATAAAGCAGGAGCGACGTTTCAGTTGCCTTACCGGGGGGCATTTGAAATGTTTTTTTGAAAGCATCTCTAAAGCCACTCAATGACTCGTATCCTAAGTCAAATGCTGTGTTATCCAGCGTTTCGCCCGAAGAAATCCGGCCTAGGGCGACACCGAGCCTTCTAGAACGCATCCATGCATGAAAAGTCATGCCAAAATTTTGTTTGAACCACCTGCGTAAGCGTAACGGATCGATACCACGCGTAGTTAGTTCAGCATCACTCCAGCGAGCGTCAGGTGATGCAGATACAGAGGCCAGTAGCCCCTTGACCCAATCTGGCGCGGAAGCCGCGAGATCCAATGGCTTGCATCGTAAGCAAGGCCGATAACCTGCTGCCATCGCTTCGTTGGCCTGCGAAAAGAACTCTACATTCTCGGGCTTTGGCTTACGTGCACCACATGTAGGGCGGCAAAAAATACCTGTAGTTTTGACAGCAGTGAAAAAAACGCCCTCATAGGCGGTGTCGCTGCATAGCATTGCATTTACCATCTCGCTTCTGGGCGGAAGAGCGTGATTGTAAGATCTCATTAGAGCGTAGCCTCGTCCTCGAATGGGTGTGAAAAATCGCTTTCGAGGTGCGGAAAACAGCGGCGATTTTCATACGAATCACAGATTAATAGGGCGAAGATTACTTTTCGCTTAGGTGTTTTTTTGCTGCCATGAGGCTATTCAGGTCGCTGTAGGTATATGCGTCCAATGGATACTCGAAAAGCTTTCCCGTTCGCAAGAAGCTCTTGGCTACCGCCTTGTTGGCGCCGTATAAGAATTCAGCAATGCTGGAACCGGCGCTTAGCCGTTTGACGCCTAGACTCGTTAATTCATCCATGCCGGGTTGGCCGTTCCAGGCAAGCAGGTTGACGGGTAGCCGCGTTGCCTCGCACAGTGTAGCAATGTCGTTTTTCTCAACCATTCCAGCCGCAAAAATGCCGTCTGCACCTGCTTGCTCGAACAGCGATGCACGGAAGAGGGTCTCTGCCAATTGTCGCGCTGGTTCTACCAAACATCTCAGATAAACGTCAGTTCGTACGTTCACGAACAGGTCGATTCCATGCTTGTTTGCTACCTTCTTTGCCACTTCGATTTTTCGCAAAATCAGATCGGTGCTGCCTGTTCCGTCCTCAATGTTGATTCCAACCGCTCCAGCCCTAACTACGCAGTCAACAACTTTAGCAACCGACTCAAGGTCGTCGGAATAGCCCCCTTCGACATCGACCGTGAGGGGGACTGTAAGCACTCGAACCATTGACTCAACTGTAGTAGTCAGCAGTTTTAGGGGAAGTTGATTGCCATCCTGGTATCCATGCGCCCAAGCAACGGCGGCGCTGCTGGTTGCGACTGCCTTACTCCCTACACTCTCGACTATACGTGCGCTGCCAGCATCGCTCACGTTGGCGAGTACCAACAAATTATCTTGGTGAAGGTTGCGGAAAACCGCACTTAGTGGCGTCATTCAGTGGTACCCCGGTGAGAGAAGACAGGTGCAGATCGCGCTATCGTAAGCTGACTACACCGACGTCTCCACCGAGAAATCGACAGTGATTTAAGAGCTAGCGAATATAGTTTTTGCGGGCTAGGGATGGGTGAATACCTACGCAAAAGCCTGCTGAAAGACGTTGCCGTACACATCCAGTCATCGCAGGGATCGGGTAGATGACTTCCCCGGACGCTTACGATACGGCGACCTACCAAGGCATCTCGATGCCAATCTCCTCGTAGAGCTCACGTATAGCCGCCACATAAAACAATTCCTTACCCTTAAGCTTTCCGCAGATCATCACCAAATGGCTCACACCCACCAGTACTGAATCCTAAAAACAGCGGTCGACTATTGGGGCTTCAGCACCAATAAAAGAACGACTAAACACTTTGGCGGCATATTTCTCCGCTACGGCTAGCCAATGACGCCCAATACCTCACTACCCTGCATCCTGCGCACTTCCACCACAAAATCAGCGATGTTGGGAACGGCATAGTCGACAACAAGCTCGACAACATCCTTCACGGGGTTTCCCGAACGCTTCACAGGATAGTCCGCAATTTTGCAGAAGATGCCCGTACTGCGACGATGGGGCATGGGCCAAGTATTGCCCGAGTTCATGTGGCATAGCCAAATGGTTTCGACATAGGCCGGGATGAAAGTCGAGGAGTCGAGGGTCAGGACGTCATGCTCAAGCTTGCGATAATCGCGAGCCCCAAGCAGACCATGGAGACGTTTCTCCTCGGCCCAGAAGAAGACTTTGCCGTTGATCAACTCATACCACTGGCGTGGTGTTGTTCCTTCCGTAAGCGCTCTAATCAGACGATCTTCAGGCATAGGTTTCTGATCACGAAGCACGATGTTGGAAGGGTCGCCTGCCTTGACATCCATCTTCTGCCCACGATGCTCGCTTTCATAACGAGCGCGCTCCCCCTCTTCCACTGCAAGATGATCCAAAACTGCAGTGGCACTCATCAACCCGCGTGTGCGAATACTGTCCCAGGCTCCACGTTCAGCCATGTGGTAAACGCGAGGGTAGAGCTCGATCAGCTTGTCGACATCCATCTATTATCTCCTGTCAGAACGTGCAGTCCAATTCCGTCGATCAATCAGAGAACGCAGATCGCTCGCGTCAGGGGCTCTGGAAAATCGGGTGTTTATAAGTGAGACAGGCGCCTGGGATACACGCTCCAACTCCTCGACAAACTTAATCGTTTCCGCATCGAGTTGCTCGAACCTGCGCGCCTTGCTATTGGATGACTTTAAATAATCGGCAAACGTCAGGACGATATCGGTCGGAGCATTCAGGGCGCATGCTTTTCGGAATTGATCCCATTCGAACCAACCCACCCGCCGGCTACGCTTGGTGGTGGAGGTTTTCTCGGCGGTGTTCAACGCCAGGGCTTCAAGACCTGCAAACTCTGCGATGTCATCAAAGGTCGTGGCATGTTTAAGCGTTCCAGAGGTATGGCCATCCTCACCATCGGGGTCGCCTACACGAATAGGCATGGGGCGAATGACCATTAGGATTTTGCGGATCCTGCTGGGCGATATCCCAGCCTCGGCCAGACATCCCGCAACGTTCGTATCCCTGGACGTCACGTGAGGGTAATCTCCGTGAAAAATACTTAGCCCGCTGCCCTGAGTTCCCTCCAGCAAGATGGAATGTCCACTACGGTAGGCTTCCTCCAAACGGTCTGACGTGCAGCCATGATAGTTCCCAGAAGTACCAACGTACGGACGAAGCTCATCAACATCTCTCGCAAGCCGGATTTCTTTACCCCTGCTCAAAATACGCCGAGCAGCGGCTGCGCCGCTTCCGCTCCCGGTTGATGCGATGGTTGAGACCAGATGCCCGTCCTTCTCTGTCCCAATATCCTCCTCTTCGATGATGGTGGCCTGTGGATCAATAAAAAGTCGATCCTCACCGATGCCGCACTCCTCTATTTCCTTCAAAAGCCCAGGCACGTGAATCGTCATGCCAGGGCCGAGGAGCAGTCGCGCCGTCACATCCCGTGAGCCAGAAGGAAGATGGTGGTAGGTATATGGGCCGTCAGAACTGGCTACAGTATGCCCAGCATTAGGCCCGCCGACACGGACCATCACATCGTACTCGCGCGCGAGATACGCGACGATGTTGCCCTTTCCCTCGCTACCATACTGCCCGCCAATCAACACATCCACACACCTGATTTCAGGTGGCGTGTACAGATGCAAACGGGCGGCTACTCGCACGAGAGTGTCGTTCGAGTCCGAGCGTTCGGTGTAAACACGAACGTCGGCATCATCCTTGAGAGCCTGGATCTCTGACTGATCTTTGAGCTGATTGACCTCATCATAAGGTAAAGGATTAGCTTGCCCCTCTATTCGCTCTGCATAACGTCCTTGGAGTGTAGGATCGCTTGCGTAGAGGTGTACATGCACTAGGTTTGCTCCGAAGACCTGTCGAAAATGCAGTACCTGCGCAAGGGTGTTCAGGTGATCCACGACTAACGGTCGGCCATCACTCTCCTGCTCGCAGACTGTCTGGGTTTCCCGGAGCATCCACTGGTCAAAGTCTTCCACTTCGTGACGACGATCAGGCATGTCGGGTTGCGCCATGCCAAGACGCCACTCGGGATTATCAATAGCTCGACGATCGTAAACCACGGCGAAGCCGAATTCCTTCACCAACAAGCTGGCCAATCCACTCTTGCCGCTACAGGTCTTGCCACTGATTACTACGATCTGCCGAGTTTCCATGTGCTAGATCTCCCAGATTCCCATTATTTGATCCGCAATTTGAAACGGGGTGTATGTGTACGTATCGAGAACTTTGTCTGCAAAATCTGAAAGCGAACGAGCACTCTGCTCGTTGGGATGCGACACGCTGTTGTGATATTCGTTGAGATCGGTCGCGCTACGTGCAGCGTACCTTTGCTTTAGCACAGACTCGGGCGCAACAATGTGCACGTGCCTCACCGCATTGCCAAAACGGAGTCTGAACAATTCAACCTGCCGGGGCTTGCGTACAGCATCAAGTAGCCAGTTTTCGACATCTGGCCGAGCTTGAATGGCTGGGTTCGCTACGGACTCTATTAACCAGGAGAAGTCGCTGGCCTTGTCGAGAGAGTCGCCGATTTCTTGGAGGTTATGACGATCAAGTAGCTCATTTCGGGCAGTCAGGTACGTACGCAGAAAAGCGCTGCTGCTGATCGGAGTAAATCCATAGAACTCTTGGAGAGCGGAGGAAACCGACGTCTTGCCACTGGCCATCGGGCCACTTAAGAGAAGTAGTCGCTTCACGTTTTGACGATCCCTGTCTAGCGAAACCGATATAGCGAGAAGCGTAGCTTAGTTTGTGATTTTAGCCGTGACTTTCGTGGAACCGAAGCCAGGAACCAAATGGCAGTATTTTGTGGACCATTTTTTCGAGGGTGCCAGGCTGAATCCAAACGGTGATCTCTTTCACGCAAAGCTACTTTTGAGATGATACTGCGAATCAGAATGGCCTAAGCATATCCCGATAGAGTTTGAGCTTTCACCAACTAGGTGGATCGCATTTCGTTAAGGAACCTCTCCAATACACATGGAGCTCTCTTTTTGAAGGTTCAAGAACCCCACAATGCTCATGAACTTCTGGTGCAACGAAAACATCATGAGCTGATCTGTCAAACGCGCTTGCCAGAGCGGCAAAGACTTAAAGTTTCACTGAGTTGTACTCACCTAAGCAAATGTGTGAATTGGCTGAGCAATGATGCCAACTGCCCGTAAGATTTCTTCAGGCGACACAGCAGAGGGCATCGGCGAGCGCCCAAACTCTATGTATTCAGCAATTGACTAGTCATCCAGTTGGGATGAGGCGTGTTGCTACAAAACTCCCAAAAAGCCTCCGAGCTTTGGAGAGCCGTGCTGGTCTTAACGAATGCAAAGGCGTGCACGAAGGCACGTAATTCCAGTCCCGCAACCCTCGTTGCAAGACCGAAAGGCTGCCAGTATTAGCAGCTACAGATCGGCTCAAGCCGCACTCACTTACACCCTAGATGGGTTGGCAACTGACCCTGCTTCGACTTCAGAGCGTCCTGAACGGGTTGTGGCAAATTACTCCAAAAAGTAAGCCCTGATCGTTCCTCGATCTGCGCAACCGTAACTTGATAGTCACAAAAACTTGCGTCACGACGAGTCTCTTGATTCATCACGAATGATGCATAAAGCCCGTTTTCTGGTGAGCTGCCTACGAAGATGATCTTCCAGTATCCGCTAGGGATCGTATGCACCTTGTTGGTTCCCGGAAGCGTTCCCACGAAATGTTCGTAGAGCGGCCCAGTCGCGACATACACCTGGTCAATAGAAGGGTCCTTGCTGAGATTTCTCTCCTGATCCTCAAGTCGAGCCCAGGGTCCTTGGTTGAGGTCGGATTTCTGGGGGGTGATGTTCGACAGGTAGTTAAGTGTTTGCCAGTCGGGGACACCGCCCATGGAAGCAAGGTTGGCTTGATGCCCGCGATCGATCTTGAGCGCAACATTTGCGCCGTTGTAGTCCACGGGATCAAGCGTTTCACCTGAAGGGACGTCGGGGTCTGTCTTCCAATTACGTGGACGGCCACTTGCTGGCGAGTCCTTCGTGATCTTGTACGACACCCAGTTTGCAAATTTGGTCGAACCATTATTATTGAGCGTATACGCTTGGCGTGTCAGCGTCAGGGGACTGCCACCGGTAGGGCATCCCACCGAACAGTTATCAAACTGCAGAGGCTGCTGCGGCATGCGACTATCAAGTTCAAGCTCCCGTGACCTGTCGGGTGTAGTACAGGCAGCGATAAGCGGTAAAAGCAGGAAAGCCAGGTGCCTCAGCTGTATATGTCCCTTCATGATGTTTCTCCTAGGTGTAAATGCGTGAGGCTACCTAAGTGGAACCATTCACCATTTCGGTTCCATAAGGAGATGATTCCTTCACGCAAAATAGTGCGCCAGAATGACTGATTGCAGCGGTCGAAGCGTTCAACCGCATGATTTGGAGGACTGTAGTTCATAGAGAGCTGAGCACTGCACCCGTACCCACGGACCTTGCGGACAGTAATTTATGATTCTGATCACGACTTTCTTTCTGCTAGGGCGTCATGGAAGGGCAACGCACCCTTCCATGCTGCGTTGCTCACTATCGAAGCGAAAGATCAATCAACTCAACCTGGTACCTGTACCGGGCAGCAATGTGTTTGATGAGAACAGCGCCAAGCGAAAGTCCAAAAATTAAAGCTGCACCGCAAAGCAGCACGGTATCCCCAATGTTGGAAAGCCCAGGGCCAGCTCGCAGAGTTCTTTCGATCCAAGGAAACCCCCCGAACTTTTCTGAGAAAACGTAAGCCGTTGCCAGCAGGCCCAGTGCCGCCGTCTTATCCCCAAAAAACCACGTCACGCGCGCTTCGATGCGTTTGATCTTAAGCTCAAGCCACATCTTCGCTTCGGTGAGCGCATTGACGTCGTGTCGTCGCAGACGGTTTGCGATGCTTTGCTCATGAATAATGTCGCCACGCAGGTTCTCGTACGCCACCTTTTCCCATCGCAAGAGTACCCACGCTGAAGCGAGGATAGGAACCACGAACGACGCCAACGTTAGTACCATAGAGAGCGCTATCGCCAGCAGAGCAGCAAGCTGGACCCCTTCGGATAACACCGTTGCTGAATCCTTGAAATAGGCCAGCAAAGCCGGCGGGAGCAAAAGAATCCCGGATAAAACCAGGCTCCATTTGGAAAACAGTTCTGCTTTTTTCTCCGCCCCCGTACGTCGCTCTGATGCTTTTCTAGGCTTACAAGTACTTAGCTCTTTTAAGACCGCGAGCGTCTTCACCAATGTCGTTGAAGGCTTACCTTCAGCTTCCCTTTTTTTCATCGTTCAATCCCTGTAGATGAGGACTAAAAAGCAACAACTGCGAGTCCTTTAGTCCTATTTTTTAGCGAGTAAAATTCTCTGACCACTACGTCTTCATTAAGCTATCGGCTGCTTTTTCGAAAGCAACGACTAGCACGTCAATCAGTTGCTCCTGCCCTTCTCCAATTCCTGCACACGCTTATATTGCTTCCAGAAAAGGTAAACACCACCGATTAAAATGGTTGTTGCTCCCGATAGGACGAACCACCTTGGATAGAAGATTGGCTCAACACCCCACTCCTGAGTCGCGGCCCAAGAGCGTACGAAGGTTTGTCCAAATCCGTCGAGCACGCCTTTGCTAAGGAAATACCCGAGCAACGTGTAAACGATACCGGGGGCCCAGTGGTTGAAAAACTTAATCAGTTTCGACATTAGAAATTTCATCCGCGTTGGTGAGGGGAACAAAAAGCATGCCACTCGGCCATTTTTGGTTCTACTCAACTCAATGCACTTTGATAGGTCAGGTCACGGGTGACTTAAGAATCACAAAATAGGCTCATCTCTCAGGCATGCCATGCCCCCAAAACCGCCCATTGCGATACCAGTTTCCTTGCAGCACTGCTCCACCGCATTTGCAAAGGTACGGCCTCGTTTCTTATGAGGCCACAGGGATGCCCCTTCCGCGAATCCACACAAACTCAGCAAGCCCTCCTCTCTCGATCTTCATGGTCGTAGCCCTTCTTTCCGGCTGTAGCACCTCAACGCCCTATAAAGATCCGCCGTTGACTGCAATGAGCGCCGCGAAAATGCCCATGGCTGCGCAATACCCTGCGATCGCTTTACAGATTGAACCCTCCCCAAATGTGCGTCTTGGACGGTATACAAAAGCCAATACCTCACCCAGACCTGAGCAGTTGGACCTGCTGAGCCAGGTGATCGATATCCACATACCTCAAAGCCTTACGACAAACGTTCAGCATGCACTGAACTACATATTGCGCTACTCGGGCTACAGCTTGTGCCCAGCGACCAGCGAGTTACGCCAGTTGTACATGTACCCCCTGCCCGCCTCGCACTACCGATTGGGGCCCATCACCCTGCGCAACGCAGTGGTGACGTTAGCGGGATCGGCCTGGCGGCCAATCGTTGACGAAAAGGCGCGGAGCATCTGTTTTGTCTCACGGATCGGACAGGCCACTCCTGCGCGCCGCCTATCAAAACCAGAACGCCCGTTGGCGGAGATCAAACAATGAATCGGCCTTCTCTCGCGGCTCTTCAAAACGGGGCGTTGGTGATGCTCAGCGTGGCCTCGCTGTATCTCATGACTGAAGTGGCCGCACTATCTACAGCCTTGGAGGGACGCCCTTCAACTAATCAGTTGGAGACCCTGCAACTTCAACTCGACAGACTGGACAGTGACGTTAACGACCCAAAACAGCCAGGCTTTGTGACACTGGAAGATTTTGAGTTCAATCAACAGACGATCACTGAACGGCTGGACTCGCTGGCCCCTGTGCATGCCGAAAGCATCGAGCACTTGCAGGACGAGCTTGCAGCATTATCAGAAGATGTCACAAGCGCGAAGACTCAGTTGCTCCGCCTAGAAACGATGATTGAGAACCTTACGGTCGCTGCACCTAAACGTGTTGAGTCGCGCCTCACCAAACCAGTAGCCGCCCTCCCTGCTCGTAAACCAGCCTCTTTGCCTTTCAATATCCTAGGGGTCGACTTGAGAGGCGGAGAGATCTTCCTGGCTGTTGCAGCCTTCGATCTATCCGACCTGGCCGATGTCGTCCTCATGCGTCCTTCTGCCTCATTCATGGGGTGGAGGTTGAACTCGCTCCGCCCAGATGAAGCCCACTTCATAAGACCTGATGACTCCTCACACTTCGTGACGATCAGATAGGTAAACGACATGAAATTGATCACCAAAGTCGTTTTGCTTGGCGCCCCCCTGATGACGACCTGGCTCACAGCAGGTGCCGAAGATCATCAATCCGCAACCGAAAAAAGCCGCTTGCAAGAACACCTCACCTCCTCCTTGGAACAGTCAAAAGCCAGGGCTTGGAATCTGCAACCAGAGGAGTGGCAACGCTACAAGCTTTTGATGGAAGGGCCTTTGGGCCTCTACTCACCAGGTATCGACCCTCTGACCGCGTTAGGCATCGAAGCACGTACCAGCGAGGAGCAGAAGCGGTTCACGGAGATGCAAGCGCACGCGGAATACAACCGAATAACGAAGCTGTTCGCTTATCAGAACGCCTACAACGAAACCTTCGCCCGTCTTTATCCAAACCTACTGCCGGTGGACCTACTTGGTGCCTCCACAACGGTTCAGTCGTCCCCCGTGACGTTGCCCGAAAGACTGGCAGTTTTCGTGTCTATGGACTGCAAGGGCTGTGTTGAACGGGTTCAACGCTTGCAGATCGCCAACCATGCGTTTGATCTCTACGTTGTCGGCACAAAAGGCAAAGATGAGTTGATCCGCGGCTGGGCCGACAATGCCCGTATCGACATTCAGAAAGTCCGCAATCGCGACATCACCCTGAACCACGACGCGGGTCGCTGGAGCAGTGTCGGCGATAAGGGCAGCTTTCCCGCGGTGATGCGTCAGGTGGATGGCCAATGGCAACGGCAGTGAATTTCAGTGGGGTGCTGCTGGGTGGTTGTCTTGCCTTCATCTTCACCGCCGCCGGGCGTTATCACCGGCCTGCGGAAGGTCTACCGGCCGCCGGCTATCGCACGTCGTTTGCCATTCACCTTCGTCATATCACGCAATCGCCACGTCATGGAGCGAAGTCACCATGAAATGCACTCTCTCAATGGGCGCACTCACGCTGGTGTTTTCCACCCTCTCCTGGGCATCGATGAATGGGGTCGAGGACTCGGGTTGGATCTCAACGGCTCCCCATCCCCCCCAGAATCCCCCGACAGAGCGCACGTCGACGAAGGCCACTGCACTCCCTCCAATACGTCTCGCTCCTTACAGTGAGGCGGACATGTTGCCGGTCAAATCGGAGCGACTCAGCCCAGGCAAGGTTGAAAACCGAAAGACCAAGAATCCAGGGCTAGCCCCCATATTCTTGATTGGGGATGACGACCTTTCACGACGTTGGCTAACGTCACGCAAGGAAGTGCTGCGACAGCTCAATGCCGTGGGCCTGGTGGTCAACGTTCAGCGGTTAGAGGCACTCACCGAGCTACGCGACCTCGGTACAGGACTGGACATGGTGCCGGTATCCGCTGACGAACTGGCAGAACGCTTGGATATTCAACACTACCCCCTGTTGATAACGGCATCCGGCATAGAACAGTAGCCATGGCGAACGCTCATACCATAGAGACACTCCTGCGCCCTGCCGTTGAGCTCTTCACAGTGACCGTCTGTGCGATTGGGGCTTTTCTGAGTCTGTTTGCCCCTTGGTCATTAGCATTGACACCGTTGTTTGGAATTGCGGCATCCGCGTTCTTTTTGCTCTTTGGCTGGATACGCTTACGACAAGCGCTATTCGTGCTTCGTTATCGCCGAAACATTCGCCGCCTGCCGCGCTATGTCATGACCAGCAAGAACGTCCCCGTGAGCAACCGGCGTCTATTCATAGGCATTGGATTCAAGTGGGAGCAACGCCATACCCAGCGCCTGACACAAACCTATAGACCAGAGTTTCGCAGGTACGTGGAGCCCACAGCACTTTTCCAGGCTGCCAGACGCATGGAGGCGCGAATGGAATACTCCCGTTTTCCAATGAATGTTCTTCCCAAGCTTACTTCTTGGGACAACGCACTCAACCCCGTACGCCCCTTGCCACCCGTAGGTGGTTCTGCACGTCTACACGGGGTTGAGCCAAACGAGGTTGAGGTATCCCTGCCCCTCGGTGAACGCGTAGGTCATAGCCTGATTCTGGGCACTACCCGAGTAGGCAAAACCCGATTGGCCGAACTGTTTATCACCCAGGATATTCGCCGGGTGAAGGCTATCGGCGGTCTAACCGAGTTCGAGCCTGTGATCGCGTTTGACCCAAAGGGTGATGCAGACCTACTCAAGCGCATGTACATCGAAGCCCGAAGAGCAGGACGTGAAAGCGAGTTCTACGTCTTTCATCTGGGTTGGCCGGACTTTTCTTCTCGATACAACGCCATCGGACGTTTCGGCAGAATCTCAGAGGTAGCCAGCAGGATCTCGGGGCAGTTGTCAGGGGAAGGCAACAGCGCAGCCTTTCGTGAATTTGCTTGGCGTTTCGTCAACATCATCGCGCGCGCCCTGGTGGAGCTTGGAGTCCGCCCCGACTACCTGAAGATTCAGCAACATGTGATCAACATTGATGCGCTGTTCATCGAATACAGCGGTCACTACTTCGCCAAGCACGATGCAAAGGCATGGGAAGCGATCGTTACCATCGAGGGTGCGTTAAACGAGAAGAACACACCCTTCAACATGCGAGGTCGCCAAAAGCGCGTGACCGCGATCGACCATTATCTCGCCAAAACCCGCGTGGCCGATCCAGTCATGGATGGGCTGCGTTCAGCAGTGCGGTACGACAAGACCTACTTCGACAAGATCGTTGCGTCCTTACTGCCCCTCCTGGAAAAGCTTACCACCGGCCGTATGGCTGAACTGATATCGCCCAACTACACCGATCTGAATGATCCCCGTCCCATCTTCGATTGGATGCAGGTCATCCGCAAACGCGCGATTGTCTACGTTGGGCTAGACGCATTGTCTGACCCAGAAGTAGCTGCGGCCGTGGGCAACTCAATGTTTTCAGATTTGGTATCGGTCGCTGGCCATATCTACAAGTTCGGCATCGACGACGGTCTACCCGGAGCTTCAAGCGATCAGAAAATCCCGATCAACCTGCATGCTGATGAGTTCAACGAGTTGATGGGGGATGAGTTCATCCCGATGATCAACAAGGGGGGCGGTGCCGGCATCCAGGTGAGCGCCTACACACAAACCATCAGTGACATCGAAGCAAAGATCGGCAACCGAGCCAAAGCAGGCCAGGTCGTCGGCAACTTCAACAACCTGTTCATGCTAAGAGTGCGAGAGACCGCAACGGCTGAGTTGCTCACCAAACAATTGCCAAAGGTTGATGTGTACTCAACGACCCTGGTGAGCGGTGCAACGGACAGTTCAGACCCCTCAGGCAACACAGACTTCACGAGCAACACACAAGACCGAGTGAGTTCTACGAGCGTGCCACTGATTGAGCCAGCT
Source organism: Pseudomonas sp. R19M (assembly GCF_050312585.1). Classification (NCBI taxonomy): domain Bacteria; kingdom Pseudomonadati; phylum Pseudomonadota; class Gammaproteobacteria; order Pseudomonadales; family Pseudomonadaceae; genus Pseudomonas; species Pseudomonas sp. R19M. Next base: position 78,923 of record NZ_JBNPJV010000079.1, on the reverse strand, counting down.
CATGTAGTCAGCCTTCCCAAAGGGCAAGCCTTTGCACTTCTAGAGGGAGGTAATCTCTGGAAGATCCGCATGCCATTACCCGCGCCTGACCCAGATGAGCTGATGCCCAAGGACTTACGCACCCTCGCTGAAAATATGCGCAACAGCTATGTCGACGGCGGCGGTGAATGGTGGACCAGTAGCGGCACTCGATCGCTGGATGAAACGCTACCGAGTGAGTTACTCGACGATGAGGATAAGTGTGACACACCCGAAGTAGCAGACTCATGAGATGGCCATCGCGCATTGAACTGCGCTTTATCAATCTAAGGGCGTTGGCACCGGCCATTCGTGAGATCTCAGGCGAACTGCAGCTTCTGTTGGGTTACGCCAGGCTGGGGATCTATGACGGTCACTCACTCTTCGATCAGTTGGAAGACCTAGGTCTCAAACCTCAATGGAAGAGTCCTAGCCTCATTCAGATAGAGGATCCGATAGCGGGGCCCCTTCTCGTTTGCTTTCAACACTGCCGCATGACCATTCACTGATCTGGACAAGACCATGGCAAGCCCTACTGAAACCGCCCAGCGCCAGCAGCAGTACCGTGAGAAGGGTTGGATCAGCAAAGCTTTGGGGGTGCCTGTCTCCCTGCTCAGCATCCTTCTGGTTTCACTATTTTTTAGCATCGTGACAGAGTGGATTGGGTTGTATTTCTTTTGGAGCAAGGAAGGCTGGTACCACTCACGGGATATGCTCAATAACGAGCTGGGTTGGCTGTCCGCCTCATTCACCCAAAGCCTGTTGATCCAAGACCCTGATCATACGGTTCGGACGATAATTGGCTTGGCCTACGAATGGGCCTTCGAGAAAAGTGGAATCGTCAGTTGGATCAAACTTGCATCTGAGCAAGCCAGGCAAAACAGCCCCAATGGCACAGATCTGCAGCGCTACATCAGTCTTGCCTATGCGCAGGTTGAGAGTTACGGGCTGGCCGCGGTGTATGCGACGCTAACGTTTCTGACCAGGCTGCTGATCCTTACGCTGAGCCTCCCGCTTTTTTTGATGGCGGCGTTCACAGGACTGGTAGATGGACTGGTGCGTCGCGACCTTCGCAGGTTTGGGGCTGGGCGCGAATCCGGGTTCATTTACCATCGGGCCAAGATGTTGATTATGCCGTTGCTGGTTTTGCCTTGGATCATTTATCCAGCACTTCCCATAAGCATTAGCCCACTTCTAATTCTTTTCCCAATGGCAGCAACATTCGGGATAGCGGTTAGTATTTCAGCAGGCAGCTTTAAAAAATATCTCTGAGCGTCAATCTCGTTGGCTCCGAATGCAGATATCCGAGTGCTCAGCTGAATCGCCCCACGTTTAGTAGACGCTGTTGGCCGATTGCTGCACTTCACGACATGCAGCAACCGGCCAATAGCTGCCATCCACGAGCGTCTGCTTTCAGCTGTGGATTCAACCGATCAACGCTACAGATGAAAGGCGAAAGACTGTCCGGCAGCGTTTAGAAGTTGCCACGCTTATGGCGAAACTGGATGATGCAGTGTCAAGTCGCCATCTCGGAGTGAGGCAGCCCCTATGAGTAAAACGAACAACATCTCCATCGGATCGATGCACGACTCACAAGTGCAACAAGATGCTCAGCACTCAAGTCAGCATTTCGACCAGAGTGTTCAGCACCTTGATCTGAACGCTTTCTTGGAGGCCTTCGCCCAAGACATTTCGAAGATCAACGATCAGGTAGTCGCAGCGGGGTTGCGATCTGACGTCGACACAATTAGGGTGCAGAACAGCTCGCTGGCTCCGAAGAAGGGCATCATAAAGGAGTGCTTGGGCTCGATCAAAACCGTCTTGGAAGGCGCTGCCGGCAACGTACTCGCCTCATACCTACCGGCAGTAATCACCTTCATGGGAGCGCTCTGAACTCCATGGACAGCTTGGTATTGGACCTACAGAGCGACGTGCTTGATCGGACAATTCACCTTCCAGATTTGTTGCGTAAGGCATTGCTCGTTTCCCGAAAGCTCAAGATCAAGGACATCGAGGAATGGCTCAATGACGAACTGAACGGATACGAAACACGCTCCGTTCCCAGCTACCGGATCGTCACGGGCGAACTGAAGGCTTTCAATCCGTACAGGGGGTGGATTCCTGTCGACATGGGCGGCGAGCTACATGCATCTATGTGTGAACACATTGCACGCGACTCGGTGAGCCAGATTAATGATCTGGTAGAACGTACAGATACCGGAACAGTGATGGTGAAATTTCCTGCTGACCTCAACACGGCGTTCAGAAATCTCATGAGGACAGATTTTGAGCCGGCCCTGCACGTGCCAGTACACCAACTGATTCGCATTCTTGACGTGACAAAAACCAAGATCATGGACTTTGCCCTGGATCTTGAAGCGCGAGGGATACTTGGCGAAGGAATCCGCTTTAGCAAGACCGAGGAACAGCTTGCGCAGTCGATCACACACAATACGATCCACATCGAGAGAATGGAAAACTCTCAACTGCAGCAAGCCACAGAGGGTTCAGGACAGATCAGAACTAGGCAATAAGTGGTGACTGTTCGCGGAGGTCCCTTCTTGGCAGCTACCGCTATGCTTCTCTCGCTTTCTGCGGGCTCTCGATCACACCGGAGTGGTTCGTTAGGAATCGAACAGCGGATATCTGACACACCCTGGATAGGGCAGTCCCAGGACAGATTATGAGGATGAAGCGCCACGATGGAAGGCATCAAAAAAGATAACCACTATGTTCCCCAGGCATACCTGAAGCAATGGTTGATCAATGGCAAAATCCTCACTTACAGGCTCTTAGTGCCGCATGAGAAGTGCGAGCATTGGAAGCCTCATTCTCCCAAAGGTATTGCTAAACACCAGCACCTTTATACCTATTTCTCGGGATCTAAAGACAGCGATGAAATTGAGCGCTGGCTTGATCGCGAATTTGAGCAGCCCGCATTGGTGTCGATAGCAAAGGTAGTGAATGAGACTCAATTGAGTGTCAAGGATTGGAATAATTTGTTTCGCTTCGCCGTAGCGCAATCGATTAGGACACCTACAGGCATGCAGAGCTTCATGAAGCGTCAGAACGAAACGCTCGAGGCTCTTTTGTCTGAGTCGATGGAGGGGTCAATTGCCAAAGTTGAAGCAGCTTTGGCTTCTGGTATCAAACTTGAGCCCGCATCAGCTGTAGACCCATACAGCAAGCTGCCCCTTAAGCTCCATCGCGTGAAAGATGAAGATGGCTCAGAAGGTATCGAAGCACGGGTACTGAACGGGCGGAAGTTTTGGATTTGGCAACTCGAACACATCCTCAAAAATACAATCCATCGTATGCCAACACATCGATGGACCATCCTGCACGCCCCCACTGGAGTCACTTGGCCAACAACAGATAATCCGTTCACAAGGCTGGGAGTGGGGGCGAGCGGAGAGCTGAGCCTTGAAGGCGGCTGGGGGGTACAAGGAACAAGACTTTTCCTTCCTCTAAGCCCCAAGCACCTCCTATTCGCATGTGTCGGCCAGCGCCCCCCCCCCGCGAGGCAGTACGGTAAGCCTCTCCGACGCGGCATTTTTTCGTACGATGATCATCAATGGCGCCAGCCGCTACATATTTGCGACGGATACACAGGATATCGTTGAGTTCAGGCCACGCACCGTCTCGCGTGAGCTATTTGATGCAGAGGCTAAGCTGTGGGCGGATTGGCATGCAAGCCAATCAGAAGAGGAAGCACAGTACCCTAACCTTTAACCTATTTTGCCCCCAAGGCGATTGATAGACAGGAGTGAGTTGCCGTGTATGGTCGCGGGAATACCCTTCGCCAACAGCAGCAATGGGTTGTGATTGCGGCCCTTCGTGACAGGCAGCAATCGGCCAAAAGCGGCCCTTCGCAACAGGCATAAATCGGCCAATAGCAGACAGATCGTTCTACAGCCTCGGCGCTTTGTATCAGCCAGCAGAGCACTAGCGCAGAGAGGAAAAATACTGAGTAGGCGGTTTACCCAGTGCTTTCTTGAACATAGTGATGAATGCATTAACAGAGTCATATCCCAGGATGCCCGCCACACGTTGCACGGATACCCCCTCCGCCAAATGACTCAGTGCGATCATCAAATGCAATTGTTGACGCCAGCGTCCGAAGCTCAGCCCGGTCGTGCTTTCTACAAGCCTGGCCAGCGTTCGTTCACTGGTTGCAAGCCGAGTGGCCCACTCGCGCAACGTGGTTCGGTCGCCTGGATCTGAGAAGAGCGTATCCGCGATTTGTTTGATCTTGGGGTGGTCTGATATCGGCAAATGCAGCTCTTTCAGCGGGGCATCGGAAAGCTGCTCAAGCAGCACTGCAACCAGCCGAGCTGTCTTGCCCTCGGAATGGTAAGCAGGTTCCTGTTCAGCGAGATGCAGGACCATCTCCCGAACAAGGGGCGTAATGGCAACCGTGCAGCATTCTTCAGGCATGGCTGCCGCACCGGGCTCAACGAACAGAAAGCAGGTCCGGGCGTTTTCGGTCACTCGGCAACTGTGCGGCGTGCCGCCCGGGATCCATACGGCGTGCTGGGGAGGGACAAGCCAGAGTGCATTTTGCACCTCACAGCTCACTGCGCCATGCAAAGACAGGATGAGCTGGCCTTTGCGATGATCATGCGGACGGGCACCCGAATCATTGAGGTCAGGCGCAACCTTGAGGGCAATCGCTGCCTGGGCGAAAAGGTCTGAATCGAAATCTTCCGGCGAGGAAACGACATTTTTTGAGCTTGGCATAATTTAGATATCAGGTGTCTTGATATCTATATTAGCCGGTTCTGAAGTTCTCTACAGTTGTCTTCTTTTAAGAGGACAGATAAAGAATATGTCAGATACAAAAAACAAGTGGCATGCCATCGCGCTCGTCGCAGGCATTCTGCTTATCGCCGTGAACCTGCGCGTTCCCTTTACCAGCATCGCGCCCGTTTTGCCGCTGATCCAGAATGATTTTGGCTTGAGCGCCTCAGCTCTAGGCCTGCTTACTTCACTGCCATTACTTGCCTTTGCAGCCTTCTCCCCGCTCAGCGCATCGGTCGCCCGCAGGTTCGGCATCGAGCGCACGCTTTTCGGTGCACTGTTGGTCATTTCAGCGGGCATCCTGCTCCGCTCCGCAGGCAGCGCATGGGTGTTGTACGCCGGTACGATATTGATAGGCACTGGGATCGCCCTGGGCAACGTGCTGCTGCCCGGCCTGATCAAACGCGACTTCTCGACAAAAATGGCGTCCATGACCGGCGCTTATTCCATCACCATGGGTGCAGCGGGCGCTGTCGGTTCAGCCGTAATAGTTCCGCTGACCCAATCATGGGGATGGCCGATTGCCCTGAGTTTGTTGGTCGCAGCCCCGTTGTTGGCGCTGGTGGTGTGGCTGCCGCAGTTGAAAAAACACGAACACGTAAATCTGTCAGGTCCGAAACAAGCGCCAACCGTGGCCGTCTGGCGTTCGCCGCTGGCATGGCAGGTCACACTGTTCATGGGGCTGAACGCGATGCCTTTTTATGTCGCCGTCGGCTGGCTGCCGACCATTCTGATGGACCATGGCATATCCCCGGAGCAAGCAGGCACGGTACACGGCACGCTTCAACTGACGACGGCCATTCCCGGCTTGATTCTGGCGGCCACGCTTCGTCGTCTCAAAGACCAGAAACTGGCAGCCGCTACCGTCAGCCTGTTAACCGCCTCATCCCTGATCGGGCTCATTTACGCGCCAGACTACGCCATGTTGTGGGCCGCGGTCCTGGGCTTCGGCTCTGGTGCCAGCATGATGCTCGGCCTGACCTTCATCGGCTTGCGCACAAAAAATGCCGGTGACACGGCGGCACTTTCAGGAATGGCGCAGTGCGTCGGCTACCTGATGGCAGCCGCAGGCCCCTTGCTGCTGGGCCAACTGCACGACTGGACCGGTGGCTGGACAGGACCGCTGCTGATCACAGCCGCAATCTCCGTAGCCGGAGCATTCACCGGCATGCTGGCCGGGCGCAACGTTCAACTTGAATCTGCTGAATCATCGTCGCGAACAAGCCCAGCAATCCAGTCAGCGAATGCGCTCACAGCTGGCGATAAAAAGCGCTGATGCGGGTATAGCAGGTGAACAGGAACCGATGCGGGCTGCCAGTCAGCAAGCACTTCGACCAGTCGCCCTTCTCGCAGATGCTCGCTGACCACGTTCTCAGCGAGCTGCACCAGCCCGAAGCCTTCAAGGCACATTTTGATGTAAAGCCCAGTCTCGTTGACGGCCGCTGTGCCGTTCACCGGGACTGAGATTTTTTCGGTACCACGGGCAAAGCGCATTTCACCTGCTTGCCTTGCGCGGCCCGAGAAGTAATGGATGGCCCGGTGGTGAGACAAATCTTGCGGATTTTGCGGAGTGCCGTTCTCTTCGAGATAGGCGGCAGACGCACAGGTTACCCAGCGAAACCGACCGAGTGGGCGCGCAACGAGCGTTGAGTCATCGAGCTCGCCTGTACGAATAACGCAATCGACACCCTCTTGAACCAGATCAACCTGCCGATCGTTGACGCCTATCATCAGGTAGATATCCGGGTAGCGCCTGTAGAAGTCTTGCAGGTTTGGCATGACGATGAAGTGTGCAATGCCACCCGGCATATCGACACGCAAACGCCCCTGTGGCCGTTTTACGGAATCCGTCAGGCTGGTCTCTGTGTGTTCGATCAGCTCCAATATTTCCCGGCATTGCGCCAGATATTGTGCGCCCTCAGAGGTCAGGCTGACCCGACGCGTTGTTCTGTTCAGCAGGCGTACCTGCAAGTACTTCTCAAGATTTTTAACGCTGCTGGTAACTGTGGAGGCCGGCAGAGAGAGCGTCTGCGCCGCCTGGATAAAGCTTCCTGCTTCAGCCACACGTACGAAAACCTGCATCGCTTGAATACGGTCCATGACTGTTAGCAGCCTCAAAGCAGTGATCGGGTAAAGTCGTTATTATTCGTAGATATTGAATAATAAAAACAGTTTAACCATCTTTTTCCCGCAGTATCGCATTGCGTACATTGCTTCCAACGAAATTTGAAGAGGTGTACAGAAAATGGCTGAATATAACCGCAGCATCGTGCAGGCCCCGACCGCTCAGGCCGCCCGCACCCTTATCCGCGGCGCCACTGTGCTGAGCATGGACGGTGATATCGGCAATCTGGCGCGCGGCGATATCCTTATCGAAGGCAGCACCATCACGGCCATAGGTGAAAACATCGAGGCCGGCGACGCTATGGTTATCGAGGCATCCGGCATGATTGCCATGCCCGGCATGGTCGATACGCATCGTCACTCCTGGGAGGGCCAACTGCGTCGAATCAATCCGAATGCCGAAACCCTGGAAGACTACTGCAACGCAACGCACTTCTCGTTCGCCAAATACTATCGCCCGGCTGACATGTATATTGGCAATCTACTGACTGCATTGGGGTGCATCGATGCGGGCATCACGACCGTGGTCGATAACTCGCACAACAGCCGCACCGGCGCGCACTCCGACGCCGCGGTCGAGGCGCTGCTCGATGCTGGTATCCGGTCTGTACACGCCTCCGGTGCGCCAGTTTCTGGTGAGTGGGACAAAGCCCACTGGCCCGGCAACCTGGAGCGTCTCCAGGGGAAATACGTCAAGAACGGTGACAACCCGCTGCTCTCGCTGGCGGTAATGGCGCAGCTGGAGCCTGAGCTATGGGCTGAGGCCCGGCGCTTGGGGCTGCCTATCATTACCGAATTCTTCGGCGGGGACATGGCAGCTGAGTTGGAGGGTTTGCATCGCGAGGGTCTGCTGCGCCCCGATAACATCTTCAACCACTGCACAGCGCTGCCGGACGCCGGCTGGAAAATCATTCGCGAGGCTGGCGTGCGGGTCAACGTATGCCCGCGTTCAGATGCCCACTACGGCATTGAAGATGGAATGTTCGCCATGCAGTCGGCCCAGCGTCACGGCATCAGCCCGGGGCTGAGTGTCGATAACGAAACCTCCTATAGCGGTGACATGTTCATGGAGATGCGGGTGGCGTTCTACCTGCAACGCGTCATGGGCATGCACCAGCAGCGCTGCTGCGGCGCAGAGCATCATCCGGTGACCCTGTCGGCTCATGGCCTGCTCAAAGCCGCCACTCTTGACGGCGCCACCTGTGCAGGATTGCAGGACAAAGTCGGCACCCTGACCCCCGGCAAACAGGCCGACCTGATCCTTATCAATGCGCAGGACATCAACCTTTACCCGTCGGGTAACGCATTCGGCACCGTGGTACACGCGGCCGAACGCAGCAATGTCGACACGGTCATGATTGGCGGGCGCATCGTCAAGCGCGGCGGCAAGGTGCTGGGCGTGGACAGCGAAAGGCTGCGTGCAGCAATCGACGAATCCCGTGAGCATCTGTTTGCTGCCGCAGGCTACCAGCCGGATATTTTTGCCGAGACATTCATGCCGCTTGAGTCAGCCAAGTAAGGAGGCGCGAAATGAACGCAGCTTACTACCTGCTGGCCATCGCCGCGGGGCTTGGCATTACCCTGCAGACCACGCTGAATGGTCAACTCGCTAAAGGTGTGGGTGGAGATTCCGTAGCGGCGGCGCTGTTCTCATTTACTGCCGGAGCGGTGTGCCTGGGCGTCTTTTCATTGATGCGTGGCGGGATAGTGGCCTCACTGGCGGCTATACCTGCCCAGCCCTGGTGGAGCCTGCTGGGCGGTCTGCTGGGTGCCGGTGCCTTGCTTAGTTATGTGGTGCTTGCGCCAAAAATCGGCCTGTCAGCCCTGCTGGGCCTCGCTATCGCAGGTCAGATTATCTCCTCACTGGTTATCGATCATTTCGGATTGATGGGGGCATCGGAAAGGCCGGTGTCTCTCATCAAGTTGGCCGGGTCGATGGTGATGCTCGCAGGACTGGCCATCGCCCTGTTCGGTGACAGGTGGTCAGCGCTTTTCTCCAACTGACTGCCTTGTTTGCCCCATCCTGTTTCGTAGGACGCAACCATGTTTAAAACCCTAAGCGGCACCACCAGTCTTCTTGGCGAGTGCCCTGTCTGGTGTGAAAGAACGGAACGCCTGTTCTGGACCGATATCCCTGGTTGCGAACTGCTTGCTCTGGACCCCGTGAGCGGTGAAGTACAGCACTGGCGAGTGCCCAGCCGCTGGGGTCGTTCGCCCTTACGACCAATACAGACGTATTGCTAATGGGATTGGCCTCCTGCCTAGGTTATTACAACCTGAGTACTCTTCGCTTCACCAAAATTACCATCACGCCTGGAGTACCCGGAACCCGGGTCAATGATGGCCGCTGCGACCGTATGGGCAACTTTGTGTTTAGCACTATGGATGCCGGTGAGGCGGTGCAAACTATAGGGCGATTTCACCGGTTCAATGCCGCGACGCTCAAGACTGAAACGCTGGACCTTCCCGAAGTGGCGATCCCGAACAGCATCTGTTTTAGCCCGGACGGTTCCACCATGTATTACGCGGACTCCCTGCAAGGATGCATTTTCTGCTGCGATTACCCGTCGCTAGAAAACCAGCGTGTATTCACTACAGTCAACGGTCAGGGTGCTCCAGACGGTTCTTGTATTGATGCGCAGGGCTTTCTCTGGAATGCGGAATGGGGCGGTAGCAGAGTCGTGCGTTACGCGACTGACGGCAAAGTTGACAGCGTGATCGACTCCCCGTGTATTCAGACCACTTGTCCGGTGTTAGCGGGACTTGGTTATGAAACGCTTTACTGCACCAGCGCACGGATAGGGCTGGATAAGCCGGCAGATTTCGATGGCACGCTGATAAAAGCCGAAGCCGTTTTAGCTGCCGGATCCCCTGAAGAGCGATTTACAGGACGACTGCACTGAATAGTAGGTTCTAGCCTGTCGCGCCGTTCTGAATGCCAACTTGGTAGACGCGTATGAATGACCGCTTCTGGCCGGTTTTTGTCTGTCGCGATGGGCAAAAAAACGTCTCGCCAAGCCCCTGACGAAAGACTCTCAAACCAAACCAGTTTCCCTGCTGGCAAGGGAAATTCCATGCGAGACACTCAGAAATACCTTCTGCGCATGGATGGCATCAATGTCAAACCTATACAAACTTCTCGCTGCGGTAGCATTTACTGCGTGCTGTTCGGCACCTAGTGCGTTTGCCAGACCTGCTGGAGATGAAAATCAGCAACTGACCTTCATCCTTCGTCAGCTTGATGCCGCTGACCGCCTTTCGAGAGCACATAACGACGCCGTAATTGACCCCAATGCTCGATACACCTTCGACTACGCGCGCCTTTCAGCGGACATCGACGTGATCCGCCAAGGCATCAATGTCTATCTCACACCTTCCCGTTCCCAACCGCGAAACCCAGCCGAACTAACCGGTCACTACGTCCGATCCGAGCAAACACAACCGTGAGCATGAGCCCTCAACAGCTCATTGCCTTCCAGGCCATGGGCGGGTTCACGCCACAGCAGAGCACCACCTTTTTCATTGGCTTGGTGCTCGCAAGCGCGCTGGTTTTTGCCGCCTGGGCCCTTGGCAGCGGCTATCGAGGTTGGGCAACCGGCCAGATCTCTCAGGCCAAGTTCGTCGGACTGACTCTGAAAGTCACCCTCATCTACATCCTGCTCACCTTCCTGCTGTTGCACTAATTCAGCCCCAACGTTCAATCACTGCCATTGGAGGCAACCATGCCTATCGGTTCATTTTTCAACAATCTCACTCGCCGCCTTTCGCTCTACGCCCTGACCCTTTCGACCATCATGTCTTCCGGCACTCATGCTGCACTGCCTCAAATGGAGGCCCCAAGCCGGGGCGAAGGCAACGGCATCATTCAGACCTTGCAAAACCACGGTTTCGATATCGTCGGGCTTATCGCATTGGCCATTGCTGCCGCTGCGTTCTGCGGCGTTGCCTATCACGCCTACGGCTCTTATTCCGAGGTGCAAAGCGGTAAAAAGACGTGGGGGCAATTCGGCCTAACCTGCGGCGTGGGCGCCCTTCTACTGGTGATCATTATCTGGTTGCTGACCAAAGGCACTGGCGTGCTCTGAGGTGGCTAAACGATGAAAGATCCAGATCAGTATCTTCCCGATGGCACGTTGCGTTTCCTACCCACCCGGCTCAACCGCCAACCCATAATCGTTCTGGGTCTAACGGCCGACGAAATGTGGGTCACTGTGGCCTTTTCAGGACTCACAGGCATCGGTCTCGGAATAGCTGTTGCGGTACTTTTTCAAAGCATCGCTTTGGCACCCACGATCATGATGCTCTGCATAGCACTGGGGCTTTTCATCGGGGGGAAGCTGCTACGCCGTCACAAGCGTGGCAAGCCAGAAACATGGCTCTATCGACAACTGCAGTGGTCGATCGCAACCCGCTGGCCTCTATTGACGGCGTGGACGGGTGGGGCTGATCTGGTCACCCGCTCAGGCCGCTGGAGTACACGCAGGAGCGATGGTCCATGAGTCGCTTCAAGAATGAAGTCGTTCGGCTTGAATCCCACATCAAGACCCTACGTGCCGGTTGCGGAGTGCTGTTCGGTATTGCCGCACTGATGGGTTTGGGATGGTGGGACGCTCCAAAAAACCTGACCATTCATAACCCACCGGACCTTCGCTCAGGCAGTACGCGTAAGTGGTGGGAAATACCGCCTGAGTCTGTTTATACGTTTACTTTCTACATCTACCAGCAGCTGAACCGCTGGCCGACTGACGGTGAAAAAGACTACCCGCGCGTCATCCACAAGCTCAGCCCCTACCTGACACCCGGCTGCAAATCAGAGCTGGAAAGTGACGTTCAAAAACGCCAAACCGCCAGCGAGCTGCGCAGCCGCACACGCAGTGTTTTCGAAATTCCGGAGCGTGGCTACGGTGATGCTCCAGAGCTTCGCGTCCAGGTCCAAGGACGAGACCAATGGCTGGTCATCTTGGACCTGGCGACAGAAGAGTTCTACGGCTCTGAGCGCGTGAAACAAGCTTTTGTGCGCTACCCGCTTAGGGTGGTACGCATGGACGTCGACCCGGAAAAGAATCCGTTCGGCCTTGCACTGGATTGCTTCGACTCGCTCCCGCAGCGCATCGCTCCTCTCCCCTCTTCGAGTGCCAAAACTTCAACTAAGCAAGGAGGCTTCTAATGTGCCGTCTGCGTTTCGTCCTGCCTTTGTGGCTGAGCTGTGCGGTTGCTCATGCCGTCGAAATCATGCCTTGGGAGCGGCTACCGCTGGCCGTCCCTCTGCAGGTTGGCCAAGAGCGCATTCTCTTCATCGATCGGAACGTCCGAGTGGGCGTACCGCGCTCGCTTACCGATACGTTGCGCATCCAGAGCACGGGAGGCGCTTTGTACATGAGGGCATCAGCCCCCATCGCCCCCACTCGTTTGCAACTGCAGGATGTGCAATCGGGAGAAATCATCCTGATCGATATCGCCGCGTTGGACGCTGAAGACCAACTGCCTCTTGAGCCAGTGAGGATTGTGAAGGCGGTTGCTGCTCCCAAGTACCACGGTGAAGACTCGTCCCACGCTAAAGATGCTGACTCAACTGACGAAAACCTCGCCAAGTCCCCCTCAGAGCGCCGTGACACGCCAATACCTGTGGTTCTTACGCGGTATGCCGCTCAAAGCCTTTACGCCCCACTTCGAACGCTAGAGCCTCTCTCAGGCGTTTTTCAAATCAAGCAACGAGCTGTGAATGATCTGAGCCATTTGCTCCCAACCCAACCTGTAGAAGCCTCATTACTGGGCGCCTGGCAATTGGACGATCACATCGTCACGGCCATCAAGCTGCGAAATACCTCAAACATCCTCCTCCATTTAGATCCTCGTGCGCTGCAAGGCGACTTCCTCACCGCGACCTTTCAGCACAACAACCTGGGCCCCACTGGATTAGCAACAGACACCACCGTCGTGTACCTGGTGACTCGGGGAAAGAACCTGGCACAAGCACTTGCCCCCGCTATCAGCCAAATCGATGCCAGCCCCTCTCTCAACTCCAACCAAGGAGATCCCCATGCAGAGTAATGGCCTGCTCAAGTGGTTAGTCCTGGTGGTGGTACTGCTAGTGGTCTTGGGAACATTCAGGGCTTGTTCAAACAAAGAGTCGTCAACATCGCCCATCCAATCGTCCGATCCACAATTGACCCAAGATGAAATGAAACAGCTGGGCATCGAAGGCGACACGCCACACGATACTGTGGCCACCTTGGTTGCCCAGACGAAGGCCATGCGCAATGAACTCAAAACGCTGCTCTCCGACAACAAGAGCCAACAGGAAGAAAACGCCCGTCTGCGCCAACGAGACAGCGAGATCGACCAACGCATTCAACAGGCACTGAACACCGAGTTAGACAAGACTCAATCAAACGAGCCACGCCGATTGAACGAGCTAGAAACACAAAGCTTACTGGACGATCTCAAGCAACGTCTCTCGACAGAGTTCCTGACAAATCGCAACGACGACCTGCCGATCGGCCTGGGTTTAGAGCCTAGTGATGATGACCACTTTTCCAAGGGTGAAGTCGATCTGATCTGGATCGATCCTCAAGACGCAACCGCGGTCGACGCGCAAGGCAAACCACTGCCAACCGGCTCTAAGAAACCCGCCACAGGGTTCAATTTCCCCGAAGCCTTCAATGATGAGATCAACCGTGGTCAACGGGAGCTAAAAGCCAGAACCGGCGTGATCGGACAAAACATTACCACCACCGACAGCAAAGACACCGCGACACCGGTTTATACCCTGCCGGAAAACAGCACCCTGAGTGGCTCCATCGCGATGACCGCCTTGATCGGCCGCGTGCCGGTGGATGGTGTCGTCAACGACCCCTACCCCTTCAAAGTGCTTATCGGCCCCGACAACCTCACCGCCAACGGCATTGATCTGCCTGATGTTGCGGGGGCCGTGATCAGCGGTACCGCAGCAGGTGACTGGGCACTCTCATGCGTGCGGGGACAAATCTCCAGCATGACGTTCGTGTTCAACGACGGCCGAATCCGCACCGTGCCCACACCACAGAAACTAACCAACCGGCAAAACACAGGACAAGGCAGCAGCACCCAACTGGACAAGATTCAGGGCGGGATTGGTTGGCTCAGCGATCCTTACGGTATTCCATGCATCGCGGGGGAACGACGCTCCAATGCCGAGCAGTACTTGGGCACCAAAACTCTGCTGACCTCTGCCGGTGCCGGCGTCGCCAAGTTGCTGGACGCGGGCCAACAGAACTCAAGCACGCTGTTTAGCGCCAACGGTACACCGGTTGGCGCAGCGGGTACCGACGCTGTAAACACCGTCCTGTCAGGTGGTGTGAAAGATATCGGCGACTGGGTCAACAAACTGTACGGCCAGGCCTTCGCGGCCATCTACGTGCAACCCGGAGCCAAAGTGGCTGTGCACCTGGACCGCCAACTGGAAATTGACTACGAAACCCTCGGCCGCAAAGTACGGCACATCTCTGGAGGTGCTGATGTTTCTGCGCTCGATTAACCCCCTGTACTGGATTCTGCTCGGATCGCTGGCTATCAGTGGGTGCACGACCGACAAGGATCGACTACTTCCCCATAGTCAGCAGACCATGTTGAGTATCTGGGATGCCAACGCCAGCTCGGCCAAACAAATTCTCAACGATAGCCAGTTGCTTCAGGCGCGCTCAACGTTGCATCGCCCGCTGAATGAGCCTGCGCAGGATCTCCCGTCCTACACACGAGCAGCTCAGAGCGAAATTTATAGCCAATTCAAACGCCTCCCCAATCCAGATCTGGTGATGTACGTATTCCCTCACCTAGCGGGATCTGATCCAGTCCCTGTCCCTGGCTACAGCACCGTCTTCCCCTTCTATCAGCGTGTGCAATACGCCATGCCCGGTGAACGTACGGAGGATTATTGATGGTGCAGAGGCAAAAGGAGCATTCCCCATCAGACATTGAAAAGCTGACAGCAAAAAGAGTATCTGAAGCTAGGAGTGCCTTTGCGGCCAGGCGCAGCACTCAGGCCGATGAACAAGCGCTCTACGCCAAGACCCCGAGTTTTGTCGATATGCTGCCTTGGGTTGAGTTTCTTCCCGGTTCTCAATGCATGTTGCTTGAGGACGGTGAGTCCGTGGCTGCATTTTTTGAGCTGACGCCTGTAGGTACCGAGGGCCGTGAAGCGAGTTGGCTGAAAACCGTCAGAGATGCGTTAGAGAACGCATTGCAGGACAGCTTTGACGAGTTGGAAGGCCAGCCCTGGGTCGTACAGCTCTATGCCCAGGACGAATCCGATTGGGCCAACTACCTAAACAAGTTGAAAGCGTACATACAACCTCGTGCCCAAGGCACCGCCTTCACTGAGTATTACTTGCAGATGTTCGAACAACATCTGCGGGCCATTTCCAAGCCCGGTGGTTTATTCGAAGACACAGCGGTCACCAAGCTTCCCTGGCGCGGGCAGACACGCAAAGTACGGTTGGTCGTGTATCGCCGTAGCAAAAGCACTTCCTCTCGGCGCGGCCAGTGCAACGAGCAAGCCCTCAACAGCATCTGCGATCGGCTCACCGCAGGCCTCGGCAACGCTGGGGTCAAATCTTGCCGTATGAACGAAGGGAGCACTCATAACTGGCTGCTGCGATGGTTCAACCCCAATCCTCGCCTTTTGGGCAGCACACCAGAAGCGCGTAGAACCTTCTACCAACTGGCTGCTTTGTCAGAGAACGAGTCCTGCGATGAACTGACGCTAGCCAGCGGAACAGACTTTGCGCAGCGCCTGTTCTTCGAGCAACCACGCTCCGACGCTAGCCAAGGACTCTGGTACCTGGATGAGATGCCACACCGTGTCGTCGTATTGGATCGCCTGCGCTCACCACCCGTGACCGGGCACCTGACAGGCGAAACCTCCAAAGGTGGTGATGCAACCAACGCCCTCTTCGATCAAATGCCAGAAGAGACAACACTCTGTATTACCCTGCTGATCACCCCACAGGACATGCTCGAAGCCCACCTCAACCATCTGGCCAGCAAGTCTGTCGGCGACACTTTGGCCTCCGAACAAACCCGAGATGACGTACAACGGGCCCGTTCGCACATTGGCAGTGCCCATAAACTCTACCGAGGCGCTGTCGCCTTCTATCTCCGAGGGGAGAACCTCGAGCAACTGGAAGAGCGGACACTGCAGCTTCATAACGTGATGCTCAATGCAGGGCTTCAGCCCGTCCGTGATGAACACGAGGTTGCACCGCTGAATACCTACCTGCGTTGGCTGCCCTGTGTGTTTAACCCGGGCATGCACAACAGTGAGTGGTACACGCAGTTGATGTTCGCGCAACACATAGCCAACTTGGCGCCGGTATGGGGTCGTAGTGAAGGTACTGGTCATCCGGGCATCACATTCTTCAATCGCGGCGGCGGGACGATCACAATCGATCCCCTGTACAGCCTTGACCGGCAGATGAATGCCCACCTGTTTTTGTTTGGCCCCACCGGTGCCGGCAAGTCTGCCACCCTGAACAACATTCTCAATCAAGTCACTGCAGTGTACCGACCACGCATCTTCGTCGTCGAAGCAGGCAATAGCTTTGGATTGTTTGCAGACTTCGCCAAAGGCCTAGGCTTAACGGTCAATCGAGTCAAATTGGCACCTGGTTCAGGTGTCAGCCTGGCCCCTTTCGCTGATGCCCATCGCCTGATTGATTCGCCCACGCGCGTTAAAACTCTGGATGCAGAAGAACTGGATGACGTTGAGCATACCGAAGACGACGAGCGCGATGTCTTGGGCGAGTTGGAGATTACGGCACGCCTGATGATTACAGGTGGTGAGGAGAAAGAAGAGCAGCGTTTAACCCGTGCCGATCGCAGCATGATTCGTCACTGCATCATCGCCGCGGCGACAGCCTGCTCCGAGCAATGCAGAACGGTACTGACTGAAGATGTACGGAACGCGCTAAGAGCATCTGGTGGTGACATCAACCTGCCAGAGCAAAGGCGCACTCGTATGCTTGAAATGGCGGACGCCATGGACATGTTTTGTCAGGGCGCTGACGGGGATCTATTCAACAGAGAGGGGACTGCGTGGCCGGAAGCAGATATCACCATTATCGACCTCGCCACCTACGCCCGAGAGGGATACAACGCCCAGCTCTCCATCGCCTACATCTCGCTGATTAACGCCGTGAACAATATCGCCGAACGCGACCAGATGCTCGGCAGGCCCATCATCAACGTGACAGATGAAGGACACATCATCGCCAAGAACCCACTGCTGTGTTCTTACGCACTCAAAATCATCAAGATGTGGCGAAAACTGGGCACCTGGTTCTGGTTCGCCACCCAGAATATTGACGACCTACCAAGAGCCGCAGAGCCGATGCTGAACATGATTGAGTGGTGGATCTGCTTGAACATGCCGCCGGATGAGGTCAACAAAATCGCCAGGTTCCGGGAGCTCAATGAGGCTCAGAAAAAGCTGATGCTGTCGGCACGTAAGGAGTCAGGGAAGTTTACGGAGGGTGTCATTCTGTCGAAGTCCACCGAGGTGCTTTTTCGGGCCGTGCCGCCAAGCCTTTACTTGGCGATGGCCATGACTGAGCCAGAGGAAAAAGCTGAACGGTTCAGACTGATGAAGGAGCGTGGCATCAGTGAGCTGGAGGCTGCAATGGCCATGGCGAAAGCCATTGATCTGAAACGAGGGATTTCGTCTCTCTAGATAGCAAAATTGCTTTATACGCCATGCCTTAATCAAGGCCCAATTAGCGGAACTCTTCTGATTTGCAGTAAAGCAGGTTCGCTCAGGCGCGCTTTCTGATAACGTCGTAGCCTGCTTGATTTCAGATGGATACTGGAATGCCACCACCAAGAAAAGCTGACATACAGGATAATAGACCGCTCACATCGTTTCTTCTTAGTAAGGAACTAGCGGAAAAATCCAACGCGGAGGCGTTCATAGTCCCATCAAACCGAAAATACGACGACTTTGGTTACCGTATAAGCTGCTCCGTAGGCTTTCGCACCAACGATGGACATATAACTTGGATGGAAGCGCGCTGTGCTATACAAGGTGAGAAAAATTTATTTGCTGCCATAGTTAAACTCCTACCCCCCGGCAACGATGAGCTTTATCATCAAGATATGCCCCTCCCATTTCGCACGTTGCTATCGGACGCGAAATCTTATGGGATAATGCGAAGGGCTTTGGGTGAGACCCATGCACGGGAAATCCTCGCCAGCTTGCGGGATGTAGCGACAATTAAGTGGCGACCCAATGATCGTGACTGGAACAGCTTCCTCCAAGAGGAAGTATTTAGTTATGCGATAGTTAGATCCAGTGAAGCATATTTTTCTTACCGCAAAGGCGACCAGGTACTGCAGGGCTTGCATGAACTAGACGAGGATGTTCTTAAGCCATTTTTAGTAGAGTTTAAAGGGGCTGGCCCTAAGACCATATTTAACTTCCAATTTGACGGCAAGAACTCTCTAAGGGGTAGAATTGCAGTCATCATCGGCCAGAACGGCTGCGGAAAGACTTCAGCACTAGCAAAATTATCAAAAGTTCTAGCTGATCAAAAAAGCCGACTAGCGGAACTTACTAATCGCCCAGAGCTCAACCAAGTCTTAGTATTCACTCATACCGCTTCGACTCGACAATTCACTCCCTCTTCGAGAGAAGGTCTTGCAAGAGCTAAAGTTTTTTCGCTCAATCCTGCTAGCCCACTTAGACACCGCGAAGATTCAGCAATAAACCTGCTCGTCGACGTAGCGCGCGGCCACGATTCATACGGCGTTTTACTGGAACACCTGTCGGATATATTAAAAACAGAATTTTGTAACCTTAGCGTCTTAGTCCCTGTAAGACTAGAAAAAACGGGACACAGCGGGGGTAACGTTGAGTATTTTCTATTTGACCAATGGATAAACAGTAGAGATCAACACGACTTTGATAAACTGCCAAAAATCGCGCCGTGGAAACCTCTTAAGTTCATTGATGATAATGGAAAGAATCGAAAGCTCAGTTTAGGACAACAGGCCTTTCTCAGATTCATTTTAATCGCCTTAGCAAACTCTGGGCCCGCGTCCGTACTCCTCATAGACGAGCCCGAGAACTTTCTGCACCCAAACCTCATTTCGCGGTTCATGCGAAGCCTGAACAAAATACTCAAAGGTACAAAATCTATCGCCTTCGTGGCCACACACTCTCCGTTCGTGGTAAGGGAAGTTCAAAGCGCTCAAGTACATGTCATGCGAAATGAAGACGGAATTCTCAAGGTGAGAAAACCGCTTATGCAAACTCTGGGCGCTAACGTTTCCTCAATCTCGAATGAAGTATTTGGTGACGATCTGCCTCTGCATCTTTATGAAGAACTATTGGAGGACGCGGCTCAGGAAAGCGATACATTCGATGAGGCGCTCGCCAGATACTCTTCAGAATTAAGTACCGAGGCGCTTATGCAATTACGTAGAATGATGGAGCGATAGTATGAGAAAAATTGACCCTCCAGCCATCCAAGACAAATTGCTCTTGAGCCTCCTGGCTCATGCAAAAAAAGCCAGTGCAAGAGCAATAACCAGACGAATATCTGATATCGCGATTCGTTATGCTCTATATGACGCACATCAGGGTGATCCTTGGGGAGTAGCGGAAGACATTTCCTTTGCGCCAATAAAGACTAATCTCAATGCATTGTATAAGGTTCCTCCACCAACGCTGCAGTTTATTGAAAGCCTTCGCGCGAATATTGACGGTGCATGTCCTATGTGCGGACGAGACGCGCTAGGCACAATCGATCACTACTTACCCAAAGCAAACTATTCAGAGTTTTCATTTTACTCACAAAATTTAGTTCCGGCATGCGACAGATGCAACAACAAAAGAAGCAACTCCTTCAAAGGAAAGTTTATTGGCGAACGACCCTTACATCCTTATTTCGATTATTTTGCGAACAATCAAATCCTAACCATTAAGTTTGAACCTGACTGGCGAGCTCCATTATTAACCCCCATCCCCCACGGTGTGGTTGGTACGGAACTCAAGATCGTCCAGTGGCATATCGATAACGTGTTAAGACGCGCCGGCATTGACGAGTATCTCACTAGCATGTGGGGCGTCCTGATCAATGAGGTCCGCACGATTCTTCCAGATCGAACCAGCCTGAAAACTATCAAAGCAGATCTACAGGAGCTGGAAACCTATGAGTTTCTCACTGGAAAGTCTGCGAATGGATGGCGTTGTGCATTCTGGCATGGATTGCAGCTTAACAATGGTGCACTAAGATATCTGCAAGCGCTGTAAATGGTTCTTGAATCCACATCTTCCCGTTTCTGACCAGCGTCTTAGGTAGAACAAAGATTACCACCTTCTCCTTGCTCACGGTAACGTAGGTCTTTTATAGCATGACCCACTTAAAGCTAAATACTCTGAATCAGCAAACTTTTACGAGACTCAAGGAATTGACTTTAATTACATTGATATATTGACTACGAAAACTTTGCCAAACACTCTACCTCCGTAGCTGCTAAGTCTTTAATGAGTTGGCAATGCTCCCCTACCCTCACTGCTTTCATCGCATAAATAGCCTGGATATAGCCTAACGCTAGCCAGGCCTTTTCGTTGACTTGCTCGGTAGTTCGAGCCTCACGAATTTGTTGGATTTCACTTTCACAGTTTTCCCGGACTCTTCTTCTATCGTCTTCAGTATAAACCGGCATTTAGCGCAACCTCCATCACATATATCAATAATTCATCAATTAATCCTACTGCTACCTCACTTACCATTTGGCGGATCTCAACACGCATAAAGGGTGAAGTATTCAGGAAGAAAAATACAATCTAAAAACAAAACACAAATATATCAATCTTTAAATTGTCACCAATTGAAAATCAGTCCCAACAGGGTAACAGTCCTTTGCGACCAACTGGAGCGAACGTTTATGACAATGAACTTATCCGAGAGTCTCGCATTACGTTGCTCAACATCTTAAGAAAGAGAAACAACTCAATAGTGGGTGCTCCACGTGTTACATATACTAGAAATGTTAGTCTGGGCATTCTCCTTCTATTCTGACCAAGGCCGAGCAGACAGGCTTGGTCTTTCGCTAAATGCAGGGATCTGCGAACCAGTTTTCATAATGTGGTTAGCCAACGTTACGTAGAAGATCCGGGAAATTTTTCACTGGGCACGACTATGAAACTCGAACGCTTACCAGCGCCGCCTGGCCTCCCGGGGGTCATTCACAGCCGATGTTCCCCATCCCAATCCCTCGGTTTTCACACACCTAGCTATAACGTCGGAGGTCCCTCCCCAAGTATTTTGCAGCGCAAGGACATTCAGCAATGAACGGCGGCAACACAAGATGTCGCACCCTCATGATAGCCTCTGCTATAAGCACGCTATCACACGGTTCTCTTAGCTTTGCTTTGGATACCGCCACGATTGTGCCTTCAGTGGCATCCTTCAGTTGCCTTGAATACCAAGTCGTTGGTGCCTGCTATTGGCTTCGATGTAGCAACTTCGGGTGCAAAGTCAAAACGTCTGCCAAGGTTCGCCACTACGTTCCCGATGCAGTTGTCTCAAGCTACTCTTCAACCGGAGAGAATCCTTGGAGCGAGGTCAGGGCACTGAGCGGTCCGATCCCTAACGCAAAGGGTGGCGGCAGCGGCACCACCAACGATCAACACGAAAACAATCTGTCGATCTTCAAGAATGTCGATGTCATCGGTCATCCGGGCATTGCCGCCTTCAATGCATTTGCCAGTGGCTCGGGATACACCTGCGCCGGCGCCGGCACTCCCTACGTGCCGAATATGCTCAGCACGTTGGACTACATCGGTTGGCGCTACGGTATCCCTGAAAGCATTTACCCCCAATCCCTCATTCCCGGTATTCGTGAGATCGGCAGCAGGCTGTCTCTAAATCTCTGGGGCAACGTGTACCCACGCAGCGGCTTTCTCCACCAGGTTGACGACTACAAGGCCTCCGCTGTCATGGCACAACGCGCAGGAGACATTGTTACGCGCCCTGGCCAGGTCCATGTCTACCAGCCCCTCCTCGCCTCACCCAGCCCCGGCTATTGGCCGGCAGGTGAACTGCGCGAGTCAGATTCTTCGACAGGAAAATGGCAGCAACTCACACCAAGGCTAACGAACGCCTGCTCCGTCTTCCCTAACCCAGGCCCTCACACCCAAGCCACGGACGGTAGCTATGCCTGGTCGCTCTGGCGGCCCTACACCTGCTGCAAGCGTGAAGGACAAACCTTTCTCGGCAGCACCGGCCCTCATTAACCCATTAGTCTGCACGGAGCCATTCCATGACTCGGACGTCCGTTTTCACATTCCCTTTCAACTACGCATGGATCCTCATCACTACCATACTAAGCAGTTCACAATTGACGATGGCCGCACCGGGTTACAGCAGTGCAGGCAGCGTGATCGGTGATGACGTCCTGTATAGCATCGGCGGAGGAAATGCGGTCTCAATGGGGCGTGCCGGCAACATGCAAAGCATCGGGGTGGGCGTTGGCTGGCACAGCAACTTGATGTGCGGAAACATGGACCTGTCGACCACACTGCATAACCAACTCAACGGACTGACAGGCGGCTTCCAGAGCATTATGGGGAGCGTGATTCAAAACGCGAGCGGCGCCGTTGCTTCACTTCCCGCACTGATCATTCAACGTGCAGATCCAGGCCTATACAACCTGCTTACCAACGGCATTCTGCAAGCTCGTCTCGACTTCGATCGCTCCAAGGCAAGCTGCCGTGCAATGGCAGAACGTATGGCAAACATCGCAGGTAACCAAACGGGCTGGGGCTCACTTGCAGAGGGTCAGGCTCTAAAGGAAGCCATAGGCCAAAACAGTGATGCCGTAGCCGTTACCGCTCAAGCTGAATCCGACAACGGAAATACCGGCGTACCGTGGGTGGGCGGAAACAAAGCCGGCGGTCGAGGGCAGCCGCCTATTCGCGTGGTTAGCGAGGTCACCAAAGCAGGCTTCAACCTGCTGAACAATCGCTCCGCCTCAGACACCTCCACTATCGCTCCGGATGACTGCAACAGCGGCATGCTCTGTGGCACCTGGCGCTCACCGAACGAGGCGGCATCATTCGCCAACCGCGTATTGGGCGAGGTGCAGCAACAGACCTGTGAATCGTGCACAAAGAGCACCACTACAGCCGGCGTTGGCCTTACTCCATTAATCCAGGAAGAGTACGAGTCAAAACTGGAAGCACTCCACGAACTCATATCTGGGGCCAAGCCGCCAAGCATAGAAAACTTGAAGTCCGCTGGTAGCAATTCAATGCCCATCACCCGGGGCGTCATTACTGCACTACGCGACGAACCTGATCAGGAAATCCTGGCACAGCGGCTTGCTTCTGAAATCGCCGTCACCAGCGTGCTGGAAAAAGCCCTCCTGCTGCAGCGCGCCCTCCTCGCGGGCAACAAAGAACCCAATGTCGCTGCGAATGAAATTGCTACCGCAGCAGTGAATGCCGAGCGTCAATCTCTCCAACAAGAAATTACCAATCTCAAAACCGAGTTGGAGCTACGCAGG
Organism: Pseudomonas sp. R19M; assembly: GCF_050312585.1. NCBI lineage: Bacteria > Pseudomonadati > Pseudomonadota > Gammaproteobacteria > Pseudomonadales > Pseudomonadaceae > Pseudomonas > Pseudomonas sp. R19M. The sequence continues at coordinate 55,436 of NZ_JBNPJV010000079.1, read as the reverse complement.
TCCCTGACCAGCAACTCCCCGGCCAAAATCATCGCTCGACACAAGGAACGCAAAGACAACTCAAAGGCCATTTACGAAGGGGATCCAGAAACCAATCGTCTTGAGCAAGTGGAAAAAGACAGCTCCGCTAAGGGCAGGAAACCAAAGCCATGACGCAGAAGAATCAAAGACGATTCACCACAAGGAGCATTTGGGCTCCTACTGCCGTCGCTGGCCTAGTCATATTGATCGCCCTCACTTTCAACGTATTGGGCATTTACGTCATGAGCGGCTTGGCTGCATGGCAGGAGTGGCGAACCCATTCGTACTGGCATTTTTTCGCGTGGCGAGTGGCGCTTTACTGCATCGCGTTGGGGGCATGGCTGCTCTATCGAAGTCGGCTGCTTCAGAGCGAATCGGCCTCCAAAAAAAGTGTACGCAGGATAGAGACGGGCGTGATTCTGTCGCTGCTGCTGATAGAGCTGCTCCGCGCCCTGATACGGCTAGGAGTCTGATATGACGCTCTATACCAACGACTACCTTGAGTATTACCTAACCCTCGTAGGCTGGCTTGTCAGCAACGGTATTTGGGACGTCTTGCTCGACTCCGGCATGTTCGCCCTCCCCCTCTTCGCCATCCTTCTCCAAGAGTGGCTCAAGGCGCGTGGCGAAGGTGCTGATGAGGGTAATAAAGGCTTGCTGGCCAGCACACGAATCGAAAGCCGTCTTTGGCTGGCGACGGCTGTGATTATGTTTGCAGGCATGCCCTTCATCCACCTCGATCTCAGCACGCTGCAGTTCGATGAGAGCCGCTCCGAGCAGTGTCAGTACCAAGTTCCGGCGCCTGCTGACACGGGCTGGGGCCGATCTTTCACCTCCTTGAACAATCAGAGCGCACAAGTGCCTGTGTGGTGGTTCTTTGTGCACTCGATTTCAAAAGCCGTGACCGGTGCGGCCGTTGCAGCCATTCCGTGCGGTACGGACCTCAGACAGATGCGAATGCAGGTGAATAACACTCGGCTGCATGATCCGGTGCTCGCCCAAGAGGTCGCAGACTTCACCAATGATTGCTACGGCTACTCCCGAGCAAAGCTATTCATGAATCGCCCGAACCTCACCGACGAGCTGAAAAACGATATCAATTGGATAGGGTCCAGGTACTTCTCCAGCCAGTCAGGCTACTACGACACCTACTACTCAAGGACCCCTCGTACAGAGTGGCCCTACGATCCAGCGAGGGACCTGGGACTCGCCCAAGTTAAGAATGGCGGTGGTTACCCAACGTGCAGCCAATGGTGGACAGACAGCGATCGAGGCCTCCGTGCTAGATTGCTCAACCAGGTGGACAGCACTTTGTTGGAGCGCTTTATTCGCTGGGCCAGCTTCATGTCTCAGGACAAGGTCAACGACACAATCATTCGGCAGGTGGTTTCGCCGAGTAGTCAGAAGATGACTCAGGGAAAAGTGTATACCGACTACGGTGGCCAGCTCGGAGACTCACTCTTCAATGACATGAGTCGTGTGACAGGCACCGTTGGATTGACGGTGGGCACCCTGGCGTACTTTCCGGCGATGGACGTCGTACGCCAGGCACTGCCTATGGTTCTCGCAGCTCTAAAGATGGCATTGGTGATCTGTACCCCGCTTGTGCTGATGTTCAGCACCTACGACCTTAAGGCGACAATCACCGTCTCAGTCGTTCAGTTCGCAATGATCTTCGTCGACTTCTGGCTGCAGATCGCACGCTGGGTTGATACTACCATCCTAGATGCACTGTATGGAGCCACCTCCCCTCACTCCACACTAAATCCGCTGATGGGTATGAACAATACACAGGCTGACATGCTGTTGAACTATGTAATGGCGGCTTTATTTATCGTATTGCCCACCTTCTGGGTTGGCGCTTTGGGCTTTGCGGGATTCAGAGTTGGCAACTCAATTGACGGGCTGAGGCAAGCGTCGAAAGGCGCCGAAGACGCTGGGGCAAACGGCGCTAGTGTGGTGCAAAGGCTATCGAATAAAGGGAAGGGTTGAACTCAACTATCTTCATCGAACCTACTAGCGTCCACGCGCTGATCTCCACTGTAATCGCCGTAGCCGGATGCGCCATGACGCCATCCGTCACCGCCGCTGGCTTTCTCAGGGAAGATCAATCCACGGCGCTGCAGCGCGCTGGCTAAAACTAAGACGAGATAGGGCAAAGCTACCCAAAGTGCCAAGCACATGAGAACTCCAAGTAATAAGAGCTTTACAACCCAGAGCATTACTTTCGTCAGGGAGCGAGAGGCTCCCCTTACTAACAACCAGTTAATCGCTGATGCCTCTTTCCGCGTGTAAGCCCGTAAAATCCTTCCAAAACCGTAGCCTACACGCCTAGCAAAGTCTTTTTTTTCCATTTTGTGCTCGTCCTGTTTTGCAATTTATAAACTCACTAGACTGAACGTAGGTGAGTCCGATCAGGCTTGCAGAAACCCAGACGGAATGCTTGTAAGGAAACTCTTTTTAATTCGTCGGTTTTATCTGAATCTGGCGGACAGTTTTTAAATCGCCCGTAGATTCCGTGACAAACCTAACGGCGACATCCGAGCCGACACCGTTCTCCCAATATCGAAAAAAGGGTAAATTTTTCAGAAAAAAGTAGTTCCGTATCCCCTTGGACGAACGGGTTAGTCTGCAATCGGCCCAGGGCGTGTAAAAACGCTCAATGTCCGTGGCTGAACGATCGCATGGCAAATGCTGCGTATTGCATCAGTCGCGACCTGGAACACGTCAAAGCTTTTTTACAGCCTCTCGGATGGGCCAAAATCAGCTTTTTTATGCCGATAGCGCCTTCATCAAACCGTGAGCATCGATGATTTTCATGACTCGTTTCATGTTTTAGGCGAGCACATTTAAACTCATCTCCGCGCCAACCCCCGCCAGCTTTCGCGTCAGGAAGTGCGTCGCACCCATCCATTGTTTGAGCGTCCCGAAGGGATGCTCAACCTTCCGTTTTCGGACTCGCATCGTCTCCGGCGCTTTGCTCAGCCGAAGCTGCATCTCCTCCAATACGGCTTCATGCTCCCAACGTCGAACCCGTCGTTCCGTGCTCGGAGTGCATGCGACTTCAACGCGCAGCCCTGGCATTTCGAACTCCAGTAACGGTGCAACATCAGGCCCTTTTCAACGTTGGTATAGCGCCAGATCAGCGCCTCTCCAGGCGGGCAAATGTATTCGTTTTTTGCCGCGTCATAGATGAAGGCATCGTTATTGAAACGCCCGTCTGCCTTGGCTCCAGAGGTCATCGGCTTGGGCACATAGTCGGTGATGCCGGCATCGTGACAAGCCAGGATTTGTTCGCTTTTGAAGTAACCACGATCAGCCACTACCGATGCCATCGCCTCGCGGGCCTGCGTGGCCATCGAGCTGAGTTGATCGCGGTCGGAGCCGACGTTGGTCACCTCATATGCAACGATCAATGGTGCTGAGTATCGACCGCTGTCGGCGCGTTGCAGCCGACGATTCCCGTGCCACGCGTCTTCATGGAGCGGGCGTCTGGATCGGTCAGTGAGACCTGTTTATCCGGCGATTCATTGAGCTGGATTTCGATCGCTTGAAGCTCCTTCATTTGAGTTTTGAGCTTGGCGATTTTCTCTTCCAGCCGCACGGCGCTAGGCTCGGAAGCTGTGGGTTCTTGCCGATCGGCAGCATCGAGTGCAGTCAGGTAACGCTTGATGCTCGATTCAATTTCTTCCATTCGCCGCTTCAGTTTGGCGCTGGTGAAATTGCGGTCGCGGTTGTTGACTGCTTTGAATTTACTGCCATCGATGGCGACCAGATTTTCTCCGAACAGTCCCAACTGCTGACACAGCACAACGAACTGGCGACAGACGCCTTGGATGGCCTTGCTGTTGTCTTTTCGGAAGTTGGCGATGGTCTTGAAATCCGGCATCAAAAGCCCGGTCAGCCACATCAGCTCGACGTTGCGTTAGGCTTCTCGCTCCAAACGTCGGCTCGACTGGATGCGGTTGAGATAACCGTAGATATAGATTTTCAGCAGGATCGCGGGGTGGTAAGCCGGCCGGCCTGTGTTAACAGGAATAGCACCGTAAAAAGCCAGACTGATCAGGTCGAGTTCGTCAACGAAGACGTCGACTATGCGCACCGGATTGGTATCGCTGACGTAGTCGTCGAGGCTTTCGGGAAGTAAGGTGCCTTGGCCTCGATGTTCACCTTGGATAAAGCGCTTCATGGGCGATCCTTGCTATGACCCCCCCAGAAATCATAGCAAGGGTTCAAGAAAGCGTTTTTACACACTCTGGGCCAAAATCGGTCGCCTGCTATCGCCGAGATTGGAATAGGCCAACGGCTAATGACTACCCCAAACTCTGCGTAACATCCACCTCGAAAAAAGTACCGTTCAAGTAACTATAGTTCGTATATGTTCAACCCCAGAGCAAATCCGATTGGGTAAAATATGTCTTGCCAGCGGACGTAAGCTAACTCGGTACCCGCGAAGGAAGTCTCATCGTTGCCTAGGCGTAAAAGCTTGGCATTAGGAAGGTACTTGTGAGTGTAGGCTCCGACGGTTTTTTCACTGATTTTTGCTGGCAGTACGGCACGAATAGGAGCTCTATAGACCGGATCATCTGCGACTACCATGAATTCGTCAAAAAAATGTGCAAAATTTTCTAGGTGTTCGCCCAAGTCCAACGAGTAAAGTTCACTTGCCAAAGTATTAAACTTAATTTCACCCTTGTCATATTCCACGATAGTTGCATTCAGATGTTCTATTTCACTGTGTAGTTCCTCAGGGCAGAATACGAAAGCCGTGACAAATGACTTTTCATGCAACCACTCAATCGCATGAGGGATGATTTTTTCAAGCGACTGGCATGTGAGTTTCTTCTCAGGGTGAATCCCGCGGTAAAACCTCAGGGCTTCATTCATCTGTTTTTTGACAAATAAATAGTCAACGTACATGACTCGATACTTAGCAGGAGCCCGCTGCATGCGCTCCTCGTACATCTGACGCACCTCTGAAACACACCCCTCTGCGTCATTCGCGATCTCTCGCCCCGTGAAACGGATCACAGTGTAGCCGGCTCGGCTTAGATAGCGTTGTCTGACAGCATCCTTCTCCAACTGTTCTCTTGTTGAATGCGAGGAATGACCGTCAAGCTCAATGATGAGTCTTGCATCTTTTAAGATGAAATCCACCCGATAACGATGGTGCTTATCCGCATCCCCAAACCAATGCTCTCTTTCAATCAGGCCCGCGAAGTCAGAGGCAGCTTTACTGAACTCGTCCTCAATAGGGGATGGCCCTCGATCGTGAAACCAACTCGGCGGTGTCATGGGGCGACCTAAGTTTTTCATCATGTAGTTTTCTGATTGCGAAAACCGCACTTTCAACTTTCAGGTGCTCAATGTCTAGTGGCTGAGCCTCATGCGTTGCTTCGGGCAACGTCCAAGATTTTGTTTTTAAGCGAATTTCCTAGAATTTTTTACGAGGCACTCGACTAAAGTAGGAGAGCGAGTCGAGGTCGGGCTTCACATTCCAGTCAAGTATATGGTAGATTTCACACGGCGGCTGGATGATTGACCGCGGTTATGTCCGTGGGCATGAGTCCGTGCCCGACCTTTGAGGTCTTACATATTCCATCCAGCCGCCCCTTATACTCTGCAGCCTCTAATGACTACAAGATGCCTGAAAGACATTCATTCCGCCCATGAGCTAGCTCAAGCCGTAGGTGTGAGTGAGTCAAAAATATTCGAATACGCAGTTTCGAATTGCCAGAAAGGATTTTACGAAAAGCTCGAAATTCCAAAGCGTGGAAGAAATCGCAAAGGGGAATTTAGAGAAGTCTATAAGGCAAACCATAAGTGGGTCACCCAGCTTCACCGATCTATTTCGATGTTGGTTACAAACAGCGCTAGCTTTGGTATGCACGTTCAAGGTTTTCTCAAGGGTCGCTCGACCCTAACTAACGCTGAACTCCACCTCCGTAAAAGTCTAATCCTTCATGCGGATATAAGAAATTTTTTCAACGCAATTACAGAGCCACAAGTTGCGAAAGCTTTTTTAACAATCGGGGCAACTCCTGAAATTTCGGAATTACTAGCAAGGATTTCTACCATTGACGGATTCTTGCGTCAAGGAACTCGCTGCAGCCCAACAATTTCGAATCTAGTTTGCAAGGGGTTAGATCAAGCGATGCTAGATTTAGCCTCCACCCATGACTGCATGTATAGTCGCTATGCTGACAATATGACCATATCAGGGGCGGGAACCCCAGATATTAGCGCTGTGAGCCAGATTGTTAAAAACAATGGGTTTGAACTTAGGGAGAGCGGCTGTTATGTCCAGCGACGAGGCTCGAGACAGTTTGTCACAGGACTATCCGTAGTTGATCGAGAAAGACCACGACTTCCAAAAAAATTGAAAAGGAGGCTTAGACTTGCAGTCTTCTACGCAAGCAAGTATGGAAAAGAACATTTTGAAAGAAGTAAGCACGTAGATACAGTTACACCTTCTTGGGCTCAAATGAAAGGCATGATAGCTTATGCACACTCAATTGAGCCGGCTTTCGCAGAAAAGCTATGGAAGCTTTTGAGGCAGTCATGCTAGCGGATTGCGGTCTCGTAAGTGCTTTTCCCTTGTAACAACATTCTCGCCATATCTAATTCTCGTCTTTATGTAGCCGATCTGGCTAACTGCAACTTGATCACCTGCGATGAAGCCAGCAGTTATTTTCGCGATAATATCCGCAAGTTCTTTAATTGCTGCTACTTTTCCAAAGCTATTTTTTAGTATAGGGCTTTCTATTTCACGGTGATAGTTTTCAGCTAAAAATCTTATGGCGGCGTCTGAAAATCGTTTGGCGTTTACCTCAGTAGTATGAAGCTCATCAATCAATTCGCGCTTGCTGCTCAATCTGTGAACCAAAGGCAGTGTCTTAAGCTCGAGTTCATATCTGGCCTCATCCCATTTTTCAATATTTATTTTTTTCGCGTAATAAACATAGGCAGAAAAATCTGCCACAGCCAGGTTCTGAAGGAGGACATACGCTAACACCGGTTGCGCAACTATATTTTTTAGTGGTTCCCGAACAATCTCAGACCTATTCTCATCAGGGATTAACGCGCTCCGAGCAACGTGCTCTTTCCAAGACTGTATCTGATTAGATAACGTTTCAGGTTCGTCTGTTACAATTAATGCGGTAACTGCGACATCGCTCTGCTCGATATGCGAAAACGCAAGAGAGCACGTAATTGGGGTGGCGCCCGAGGTTCCACTCTCTGATCGTCCGACTGTCGACTTTATTTCCTGCTGAGCAGCTATATCTTTGAAGGAAAACAATACCAATTTACGTTGAAGTGACCGCTTGTTGTAGGTGGCAGCTTGGCCCGCTCCTTCTCTTGCTATTCCTTTAAGAGCCTCCCATAGGTCGGTAACGCGATGTTCTGCCCTAAGAACTGTCTTAAGTTCATTTATCGCTGACGTGAGTAATGGAGCACCCGAAGTCATGACTCGTAAAGACTCTATATAAAACCCTTGGAGAAATTCATATAATTCGTGCGGGGTCGTCTGGATATGTGCGCCATCTAAAATCTTACGTAGTACATCAATGAACTCCCTGAATTTTACACTAGCCTGAGCTTCTATAGCCCAGAATGATTCGCTACTCTCGCTACTTCGTGCACTTTCACAGACAGTTTGAACATTTCTCAGGGATGAGCTGGCGATTTCGTCTGTTAGCGCTCCATATGTGTCGTTACGGCTTTCATTTTTTGAGATGATATACGTCTTCCAAGAGTTAATAACAATTTCCTTGAAATCTTTATTGGTTTTAGAGAAAGATATGATAAGGCTTCGTTTGACTTGAAAGTGCGCTTTCATCTGAATTGAAGTATCAAATTCGATGATAATATCATCAAGAGGAGCGCCCAGAGCGGCTTGTTGAAGACGTACACTTTTAATTTTACTTTGTAATGGTGGTCTGACAGTCTCCGCAAGAAGAGCAGACATGAAATATGCAGCCACATGGCTTTCATAGACAAACCCGGCGCCACCGGTTAACTCGGTTGACTGAGACATAGTAGATCCATCTAGGATGTTTAAAAGGTCAATTCCATCTAATTCCGACTGCTTCTAAGTCGCGAGTTGACCACCTTTAATGCTATCAACCCTGTCGAGAGCCTAATCCCAAATGGCTTGGGGCTTGGAGCTCCAGACCTTGCGAATGCTTTTTACCACGGACGCAGTTCGAAGTCCGCTTTTGGCCGATAGCAGTCGTTCGCGGACTAGTGCTTTTGGCCAAAAGCTGTCATTTCCCGACGGCCGCTCGAAGAGCGTTTCAATTCAGCTCCTCGCTTTGGATATATCTCTCAAGCGTTTTTCCAAAGCAGCTCTCCATGTCGCCAATCTCTCGACGTCCTGTTCTAGTTCATCAGGTTCTGGCGTCGGGAGCCTTCCGACGGTCGTTGCCGCGTCATGCTCGAACTTGGAGCACTTGCTCATGCCGATATCGATCTCTCGGTAATCTTCATCAGTCACAACAACAGACTTGAGACGCTGTGTCGATACACCCTCGCCGAACCGCTGGACCGCTCCGTTCAACAGAACTTCTTCGATACACCGCTCCCAAGCGAGGCGCAGTCGACCATAGCATGCAGCGGTCAGGCGACGATGCTCGTCTTCGTCCCCATCCTTCTGTGCTCTACGAACCTCAACCATCGCTTGGCGCAATCTGGCCAGGCGTTCCTTTGTACCCACCACATCGAATGGCAGGTCCTGCGAGTGCACTCCATAGCCTTGCGCGGTTCGACGAATGTAGTTCTTAGTCAGAGCAGCCCCAAACTCCTCAACTTTCTGCTCCAGAATGCAGAGGAAGTAGATGTCATGGGTGAAGACGATTACTTGTCGAGTCAGCGACTCAATCGCTAAACGCTCCGCTACCTCCCAACGACGACGGTGATCTAACGATGAAACCGGATCATCCAGCACAATTCCACCACGGCCCTTACCAAGCCTGATCTCCGCGAGGAAAGAGGCAATGGCAATAGCGCGCTGCTCTCCCTCGCTAAGAATGGCTGCCGGGGCGCGCCCTCCAGGTAGTTGCAAAATCAGCTTGAACTGGGTCTTGCCTCCCGGAGACTCAGGCTTCATCACGACTTGAAGCTGATGCACCTTAAGACGCTTGAGCTCTTCGTTCAGAGCGTCCGCAAGTTCTTGGCTGGCCGTAGTACGAGAAAGGTCGGTGGATTTTCTGGAAATAGCGCGTGCGTCTAAACCCTCAATGCATGCCTGAAGTTTGCTACATACCTCATGCTTAGCGATTGCCTCCAGCACAGCGTCCTTAACCTCGCCCAACCTTACTCGTGCATCAAGCTCTCGCTTCTCCGTCGCCATTTCAGCCCGGACTTTCTCATCGGCCGTTGCCTCTAGCGTAGCGGCTTGGCCCTGTAGACCTAAAATAATGTGCTTTAAGCCCGGTTGCGGATCGGCCCGCAACTTCAGGACATCCTCCCATTGGATCTCAGCCGCAGCGGCTTGCAGTATGCCTTTCTGACGGGAGTGCAGACACTCCTGCATTGATGAACATGACGCTGCGAGCTCTGGATCAATTTCCGTAAGCTCCTCAACCAAGGCATCGCGGAACATTACATCCAAGGCTGCGTTCTGAATTGCCCTGTATGCAGTGGCGGCAGTTTCACGGGCGTCTTTCGCAGTCTTTTCGGCAGCATGCTTAATGAAGGCATCAAACTTAACTAGTCGCAAGGCGCCATCTTCCCCAAGTCGGTTCTGGCAAAGGGGACATGTGGCATCTTCTGAAATCGCCGGGAACTCATGATCTGGATGACTAACCCCGGCGAAAATTCGAGCCGCCTCAAAAAGGGCCTTCCACTCATCGCCACCTGTTCCAACAAGCTGACCCGGCGTCTGCTTGAATTCCGTAGCAGCCAGCTCCGCGGCGGCTTTGGCTGCTTTCGACTTCTTAATGAGTTCTCCGAGCTGATTGAGCTTTTCATCGTTGATCAACGTCATTGCAGCTGCGATTCGATCCTTCAACCCTGAGAAGCGCGTCGCCTTCTGGCGCAGCGCTTGGGCTTTTTGCTTCGGATCAGCTTCAGCTAGGGTTTGTGTCAGTAAGAGCAGCCGATCCTGCTCTGCCTGGCTGAGCGTCGCTAAAGCCTCGATATGCTTAGAATTGGTTTTGGTGGGGATACCCAGCAGCGTAGTGGCCACTGCGGTCTGCTCTTTCGCGAGTACGGCGTAAGCAGCGTCACTAGGAGCATTCGCTGTCTTTTCTTGCGTGGCACGCAATTTGAGCTTGTTACAAGCGCCTACTAACCCCTCCAAGATATCCAGTCCGTATGGAGCGTAAGCGAAATCGCCATGGTTATCGATGTAAGCACGTGCGCAATGGGTATCGAAGATGGATATGTCCGATAGTGGTTCAGGCGCCGCTATTCCATACTGCCACGCAAGGTCAGTGGCCGTGCCGTCGATTAAGGCCTCGAACACCGCTTGGGCAACGCCGGCATTCTTGGGATCCAGGTTTGCGTTGGGCAGTATGGGCTCACGCCGATCTCTCGCACGGCACGCATGCTTGAATACTCTGGAGTATCCCGACTTCCCAGCGCCATTCTCCCCGTAAATAACCGTCAGACCTGCCACTGCAATCGGAACACTGCCACCGTTCGCTAGAGCGTTAACATTCTGGAGATCCTTAATCGCTGCTAGCTGAACAACTCGGGTTGAATCGGCCGGCGGAGCTACCTGAGCATCCTCTAGCACCATCGCCTTCCGGTCATCTGGATCAGCGATCCCCACTTCGGCCTTGGCCAACGCGTAAAGATCATCTAGGTCAACCACACTAAGCGTACGATCTTGATAGAGCCGAGCAATCGCATCTTGCTGCCAAGCAGGCAGCCCCTTAGACCATGCGTGAATTTCCTGAATGATCGTCACTCTGCCTCCTTGCGTAGTACTAAGCATATCGTTCGATACCCCCCCAGAATGGCAATTCGCCATCGGCATGTCTAGATGGTAGTCAGAAAGGAGACAACTTGCCTGGCACCGAGTCAGTAGCAACCGCCCCTCAAAGGCAACTACTGGCCGACTGCTGCCCTTCACGGGGACATCTTCAGGTCGTAACTGGCCGTTCATAAGTATCTGCTTTTAGCATAAGACAGCCTTTGACGACGCACGCCAGGTACATCCCCTACTACAACCCTTAACAGATCTATGTCCCAAGTAGCACGTCAATGTCCCGATTCCCAACAGGTCCATATCCCTACAGCTCGTCGCCTCAAATCGCTTCGATGATCAGCCTCGATTACTGTACGTGCGTACAGTTTAAATAAGCAGTCCCTCACATGCCTCCTGCACAACTCAAAAAGGAATGGCTCGCCAAATGGCGGCGAATCCTCAACGACAACTCGTTTCGGATGGATACCCCCGAGGCCCATAGAACAATGTGCCGATGGGAAGCTCGCGACATGCTGGAGGCAGGGGTAATTGATCAGATGGAAAAGCTGGAGATGGACGAACTGGTTGACGCGGCTTACTGGCACACCGTCGAGGAGCTGGTTACGGCGGATGCCGGATACATGTTTGGCGGACACTACGACGTCGTGCATCGAGCCAGCTCGGAGTGCCTTGGGCAGATAATTGCCAACACTTTCTATTCGGTCACTGGCCCAGGTGCGGGTGGGTTTGATGGAAAGGTATTTGGCGACAAGCATGAGCTGCGCCTGATGCTTCGCCAGAACAATGATGTTTGGTCGATAAACGGGTTAGTGCTGACTGCACCATCCGGTGAGTTGTACGATTTGGTGCAGACCGCACAAGTTATCTGGGGGAAGATTTATCCAGCCATTTGCGACGCGGATGTCTATCGGGCGCTGGTCGATTGCGCTCAGGTCGCGTTGGAAGAGCATGATTTCGAGAGTTATCGGAAAGCCAGGCCCTTGCTGATATCCGCCAGTTTCACCAAGTGCACAGTTTGCCTCGACCGCTTCGGGCTACGGGAAGATTGTACGAACTGCTCCGGCCAGGGCTTCGTCCCCAAAACCGGAAGTCAGCCAACATCGTCTCCATAAGCAGCGATTGCTTCCTCCACCAGCTCCTGCCATTCGCCGCAGCCGATCACCTTCCGCTCAAGCATATCGTCAGCAAGCGCCAGGCGAGTTTCATATCGGTACTCCGGCGACCCGGCTTCAAACTCAGCATCACCGAGAAGCGCATACCGCGCCTCTATCTCGTTAACCTGTTGGATATCGGTTGTCATGACGAATCTCCCGTCCCGGTGTCTACTGGATAGAGACCGGCCGAGGCTCGGCGGTTCACCAGGCTCGACCAGCGGAGACGGTTATGTGCGGCAGGCTCTCGCAATACAGCGGCATTCATGACTTCGTAGCAGCACTGAGCATGCCCAATGCACTGGCTAACTCAGTGGGTGATTTACCGCTTGAGCGCTACAACGTAGCCCCTACAAGCCAGGTCGCCCTGCTCCACCGGCAAGGCGATCTGCTGCACGCCGATTTGGTGCCTTGGGGGTGGCGTCCACACTGGGCCAAAGACCGGGCCGCACCGATCAACGCCCGCGTCGAGAAGGTTGCGCACGGCCCTTTCTTCCGGGCAATCTGGCCGCACCGGTCAATCACGCCAATAGATAACTGGTTTGAGTGGGTGGATGAAGGCGGACTGAAGAAACAGCCTTACCTGATCCGACGGCGGGACGGTACCCCGGTGCTATGTGCCGCTATCGGTCAACTGCCCGATGCCGATGAAGGCCCAGGCGAGCACGACGGTTTTGTGATCATCACCGCCGACAGTGCCGGCGGCATGGTGGACATCCACGACCGGCGCCCCGTGGTGCTGACGCCGGAGCTGGCTCGTGAATGGTTGGACCCAGCAACGCCAAAGGAACGTGCAGAACAGATGGTTTTGCTCCAGGGCGAACCGGCAGAGGCCTTTGAGTGGTTTAAAGTCGACGTCGCGGTTGGCAACGTGAAGAACAAAGGCCCCGGTTTAATCCAGCCGGTGCGTTAGAAAAGGCCGCCGAAGGCTTTGGCTGCCAATTCATGATCACCAGTTCGCCGCTCACCTCGGCTTTGCCCTGCCGTTGATTCGTCGTGCTATAGCGGATATCCACCGTTTCGAAGTGAACCCCCTCAAACACCCGCCGGATATCGGGATGGTCGTTGATGCTGACCATCACTTTGCCTTTGCAGCGCCGCATGAAATCAGCCATGCGCTCGTAGTTTTCGAAAGGAAAATCTACACCATAGCCAGCGGTCTGCCAGTAAGGCGGATCCATGTAATGGAAGGTATGCGGCCGGTCGTAACGTTCTGCATACTCCAGCCACCCAAGGTTTTCGACGTAAGTGCCGGACAGGCGCTGCCAGGCGGGAGAAAGGTTCTCCTCGATCCATAGCAGGGTAATGGCCGGCCCGGTAGTGACGGTCCCGAATGTCTGGCCGCTGACCTTCCCCGAAAAAGCATGGTGCTGCAGATAGAAAAACCGCGCCGAAGTAGCATTCGTACGGTGGGAAGAGCGGGATAAGGCGGTCGGCAAGGCGGTGTTTGCCGACCATCGGTGGGGTAATCCACCGAGTATCTTTTTAGGGGGCGGTGGTGTGGGGACAATCTGAACTTGGCTGTCGAGCACGCATAGAAATGTCCCCATAAATGGCGCCGGAGTGCAGGCCCTGATTAACCATTACCTAATTGCTCGATAACCGCTTTTGGTCAGTTGCCGTTCTTCGTGAAGGGCTGCTGATGGGCAAGCTCGAACATCAAATATTGCCTGCGACTTGGGGAGGCTCACTGGCTGGTTGCGGTCAAGTTCATGTGAGAAAAAGCAAGCCTTGCTCACACTATCCTATAGGAAGAGCGTCGGTTGTTGTCACTCCTGCACTCTGTAGACGGTGTGGCAGGATCCCAACCCGACTGGCCTGCACCTTCATTGCTCTACACTCTCCACCGCTCTCGTCCTCCCACTTATCCATCACCAGCCGACCAATCACCACCACCCGCATGCTTTTGCTATAGAGATCCGAGTAGCGTTCAGCATCTTTATGCCAGAGTTCTACACTGGCCCAAAAACCACCACGATCCTCATACTCACCATCACCTTTCGGAACTGGGTTATCAAAGTAGACATTCAGCCGCAGCAATCGCCGAGGCTCTTTGTTCCCATTCGGAAACTCCTTGAATTCTGGCTTGGTTCCGATGTTGCCCTCCCCCCAAAACTTGGTGGACATGGTCATACCTCCGCTGCGTTTTTTTCCGGATGCTGAGAGATTCGCTGTTGATAAATCTGTTCGGCAGTATCAATTTTGGATGCGCAGAGGAATGCCTGGCGGCTGATGCTGTGAACCAGACTGATCTGCATATTGACCACTACGCGCTGCCGCTCCATGGCGAGTAGATCCAAAACCAGACTATCCGGTGTCCTGCCATCCAGGAGAAGGCCACCCCATAAGTCGACACCCATCTTGCTGCGATCCATCCGACTCCACCGCAGAAACACTGTCCCAGCGCCGGTCGACTGTCGCGTCATACGAATTGGAAGCAACGTGAATGGATAACGCTCTGCTTGAGCCAGTACCTGCTCAGTCGCCAACAGAATCAGACTGTTCATTAACTGACTACATTCGTCGCCAAATTGCATGAGCTCTCCCTTACCCTTAAAAGGCTTTAAAAACCCTTTAAGGAAGGCAGCGTGTTCCAGCTCGGAGAAGGCAATCTGTTGAAGTGCTTGGAAGGATGTATGTTTTAAGCCTTGGGTGGGTTTTTCTGGAGTTGGGTGCATGGTTAGGTATTCAGAATGAGCCATATCGCTCCCCTCCCGACGCTTCGGGCAGGACGATTTCAACGCCTGGTGCAGGCCTCAGAAAATCTTCGTCAGAGCGCTCGTCGTGCTGCCCATCAAGAAGCCGACGCTGAACGATTAGCGGCGCATACTCCGAGCGTCGTACTCCTTCCAAAACGTCCTGAGGCAGCTCTCCGAATTTCTCCCGAGCCTCACGAGCTACAGCGTTGTTGGTGATGAAATCATCACGGGTGACACCGGAGACTTTATAGCGCTGAGCCAACCCAAACAGGCTACGCAGCACCTTCCCCCCAGCGTTGATCCAGATCTCCATATCTCGCCGCCCCATCAATGCAGTGTGATGAGCCAACAACAAGCGGCGAACGATATCGTCGTACGCAATAAGTAGGTAGACGGCTAGAAACCCAAAGGGAGAATTGATAAATACGGGCAGCGTGACCGGGTGCACATTCACATTTTCACCCACACTTAAAGCCTCCGGCAGCCTACTCATTGACTGGTCTAATAGGGCTTTTATGGCTTCCAGCTCTGATTTGGAAGACTCAAGTTTCTCCTGGATTTGAATCATCCATAAATCGGCGTAGGGGTCATCCCGCTCAGCCATGCGTGTGATCTTATTCATCAATGCTACAAAGCCGCTTAGGCCAATGATGCCGTTCTTACCCTCCCCCGCTGGCCTGCCGTGCCAAACGCGAGCAGCGTGGTGAGTGTGAAGCGTAAGACTTTTGTCGCTGCGTAGAGGACCAAGGTTTAGCTGGAAAACTTCAGACATGGATTGCTCCTGCAAGTGGATGCCACAGCATCAGTGTTGCCAGGAACATCGGGATCGTCAGTCAGGAAACAGAATTGGAAGGGTGCGGCTTTAAACTCTCACTAACTCAATGAGCAACCAAGAACGTGATGCCACTGGAATCGCAGTAGCCGTCTGCCAGTATGATTCCAGTGGAATCGTTTTACCGATGTGCCAAAGTGATTCCAGTGGAATCACTTTCAACGGCCTAAGATTTTGTATTTGACTTAAGCAGATCTAAAATCGCTTTGACCCCTTCACGTCCAGTTACGAGGCTTTCAGTACTTGGCTTGCCACGCTGAATGACTGACCCCGGGATAGGTGCCGAACGAGAGACTGTGGTTCTCAGAGCGCCGCGAGAATCATCCGAGAGAGATACTTTTCCGTGGTCGCCAGGCTGATTGAATTCACCCCGCTGTGCTTTTTGGATCATGCCAAACAGGTATCCAGCTGGGTTTCGTACCTCGGCACTGGCACAACGAGCAGACCATTGATCCAGCACCTGCTGCTGCAGTTCAGGATTCATGCCGCCCAGCGCCACCATCGCGTTCCGTCGCTGCTCTGCCGCAAGCTGCAGGAATTGCGCCGGCAATCTCAGCGTCTCGCGCGCCCGCGGTACTGTGTTTTTACAAACATTTGTATCTGTACTAGTACTAGATGAGTTCGGATTCCGAACTGGGCTCACAACGACCGGTTTCCAACTGAGTTCGGAATCCGTACTCAGGTCACCACGACTCCGAACTGGGGCTTTTTTACCGAGTTCGGAATCGTTTTCACTGAGTTCGGATTCACTTGATGCCCGACGAACAACTGAGGATTTTGCCCAACCTTGCTCAGTTATACGCTGCTGCATCCGCTCCAAGTGTGAGGGCAAAGCGTTCTCACGAAGGTAGGAATCAGTGGAAAGCTCTTGGATGACATGAGCTGCTACATCACGAATGGATTTGTTCGCATGCTCCAAGCCTTCATTCACTAACTCCAGATAGCCGCGGTCTAATAAGGCTGCTTCAGCAATGCTCACCGGCTCATCGTGCAACAGGTAGATGTTGCCCTTCATTTGCCCCGTGACCTCATCGCGCACGCAACCGCCCAAGCTAAGCCAGCGTGTCATACGCAAAGCCGTGAGCGCTTTGGAGACGGTTTCACGCGAGGCTACCTTGAAGGGAGAGGACGTTAGATACGGCCGCAGTTGCTCATACGTTGGAAAGGACGTCAGGCCATCATCATTGAGTAGCAGTCGGAAGACCTGCCAGGCATTGCGCTCCAGGGGCGTTAGGCGGTTATCCAACAGCAGACGTCTAGGCACAGCCTCATGCGGATTGCCGGTAAAGATAATGCCGGCTTTTTCCGGTTCAGAAATGGGCAAGAGAGGCCGTGCCAGTGACCTCTCGCCATTCGACACGGCCCGCTTTCCAGATCGGGCCTCACTGAGTGATGCGCTAGCAGAGCTGAGCAGCGCATTTAGCGCGTCGAGGTTACTCGGGGTGTAACGGTGATTGCCCCCTTCACTCATCACACGAGGCCCTGAGTGATCCAGCTATGAATGGTGCTCCAGATCATGGCCAGATTTAGACTCCTCTCCCGCTCAGCCATCACCATCGCGACATCAAGAATCGACCGAGGATCCTTTAAGTTGGTGTTGAGTTCTTTGATAAGGCTGACCCAATGCTTCCATAGAACAGCCTCATCCTCAGCCCCAACATGAGGCCAACGCCCTCTGCGCAGCGGTACACCAAGAATTGAGCGCCGGACCGCAACTTCCTTGGGAGGCAAGCCGAATAGCTCCAGAATCATCGGGGAGCTGGCCCCCAGCGTTAGCGCGCGGTTGATCACCTCATCTTCTTCAGTATTTTTGGCGTGAGCAATTACCCGCCTTACCGCCACGCCATCGACAACAACCTTGAACCAAGGTACCGGTGAATTCACCAAAGCCCCCATGCACAGCGGATCTACAAGGGTCTTCAGGTCGTGTTCTTCAAAGCCCATGGCCAGGCAGCTACGCAGTTGGCCATTTTTGATGTTGTTTAGAATCTGAAAGGCAACAGCCAGATTTAAGGGATGCACAGAAACCTCCACCACTCCGTGGTTATTGGATGACATCGCAAGATGTTTGGTTGGACTCCAACTCGATAAGCCGGCGCCCGAGCCGAATGACTCTGAATAACTTCACCAGCGCGACATCACCCAAGCGGTCAGACACAGATGCCGGTTGGCTTTTTAGAAGGGCATTACCAAGCAGGATGTGTCCCAGCTCAGCAAGAAAGCGATAGCTATTCATCTCCGGGCGCTCAGCGGCGTCGCTGTCGTCCCGGAGCATATTCAGAGCGGGAGCAAAACGGCCGCTCAAGCCATCCAGAAGATTGAGCAGCGTGTAGGCCTCAGGGCTGAGTCCTTTGGGCGTACCAGCGAACAGATCGCTGTCCCAATCCTCCGCACGCGAACAGACATAGCCGATCCCCCAATCGCTTTCAGCAATATGATCGAGCGGCAACCCCACTTCGCGAGCGATGTCCTGTACCAATCCGAACACGGCCTGCCGCAGCCCCTCAGGCGAATCGACGGCCCGTTCGATGTACCAAAGATCGGCAACCGGGTGTACACCGCCAGCCTGGATAGGAATGGACTCAAGGCACGATTGCTCAAACGTGGGGATCGCTTCCCCAGTGGCTTGAGCTAGCTGCACTTTGATCGCTTGAGTACGTGCTGTAGCACCTGAGATCGGAGAGATTGTATTGGAGGCAATACGCTCCCTCTGCTGGTCCTGCAACAAATTGAGCTTTGGCTGCTCAGGCTGCGCCAACGTTTCGGTAAGATAGGCTTGCGCTGCCGAAGACCCCGATACTGATTGAGTGTGAGTACCTTCAGGCACAACAACTACAGGCGCCTGACTCAGATCAGACACCGGACTGATTGATGGGCCACGTGCCACCGAGGAAGGACGATCAGGATCCAGTACATCGAGCCTCAGGTTGTTGTAGTCCTGCCCCAACAACTGACCCATCTTATGCAGCAATTCGTCTTGGAAGCGCTCGTAGATGAATTCGCCACCGTCAAACGCGGATAGCACCTCTTGGAAAAGATGTTCGTGATTCAGCTCTTGAATTGATGATCCAGAATGCTTTAACCAAGCTCTCTCACTTGCCCGACGTAGAATAGTCAGCTTTTCAATCTGCGGCTTACCCAGTCCTGCATAGAGCGTGTTGGGAATGGCGGGCAGCAAATAGCGCACTGCATCCTGCATTTTGCTGATGTGCGGCTGGGAAATAGGATAGCCATCCTGCTTTAGCAACCTAGCCAGCTCTCGTTGAGAAAGAGGTGCGTCGGCTTCCAGTTGATAGAACTCTCTTGCTCGCTCAACTCCTAGCGCTCGCTCAATGAAAGTCAGTTCGCCGTGTAGATCGCTCTCAGCCAAATGGCCGGTCAAAGCGAGAATCTCACCACGGTTGGGCCAAGGCCTGAACAAGCAATGAACACGAAAAAAACGCTCCTCACCCGTTTCACGCCATAGCTCATTGAGAATGGCCAATCTCGTGTTGCCGCCGTTACGAATGATGAAGTGCTCTTCACCCGGACGACGCGTGACCGGCGGCGGCGCATCCAAACCACGATTCAGTATCGATGCTCGTAGATCATCGTATCGTGGGTTGCGGTTAAGCCTGGGGTTGTGGTCATAGGGCCTAAGCTGCTCCAAAGTCAGGATCATCGGCGTATCGACAATTGGATCAGACAATCGAGCGGGTGCAGGACCAGCTGCAAACGTGCCCATCAACAACTTGCCTTTGACCTGTTCTTTAGACAGGGATTTGGTAGCCATCAATGCACCTCCCCGATAGCTGCCTCGTAACACTGATCAGGCATCTGAACCCTTAACACTTCGACGCCCTTCCAGCCTTCGATACGACAGGCCAACGCATAGAGAAATTCGCCGCTGCCCATTTGCTCACGGTTAAGCCGAAAAACGACTGTGCAAGTGTCGTCGACGTTATCGTCAGTGCATGCCTGCGTCGCAGAATCCTCCACGCTGAAACTGCCGCACTCAGGGCACAGATCAAGTTCGATCTCACTCTCGGTTGGGCAAACATCGAGGAATTTCTGAGTTGCAGTGTGCAAAGGGAACTCAGCGCCGCATTCACAGCATCGCCCTCGCTGACTGAACACACTCATCGCAAATCTCCCGCTTCGTAGCCTTTGGGCAGATTTGCAAAACGAGTTTGATCAGGAACGAAAGCAACACGGACGGTGCCTGTGGGACCATTACGGTACTTGCCGAAGATGATTTCTGCTACGCCAGAATCCGCGGATTCCGGGCGATACACCTCATCCCGATAGATGAACATGATGACGTCGGCGTCCTGCTCAATAGCGCCTGATTCGCGAAGGTCACTATTGGACGGACGTTTGTCGGCACGCTGTTCAACCGAACGATTAAGCTGCGACAGCGCAATCACCGGACAATTGAACTCCTTGGCCAGCGCCTTCAAGGACGCTGTGATCCCTGCAATTTCAAGGTTTCGGTTTTCTTTTCCATCTAACCGCATGAGCTGAAGGTAGTCGACCATGATCAGGCGAGGCATTCCTGCTCGGCGCGCAGCACGTCGTACCTTTGACCTGAGCGCTGACGGTGTCAGGCTGGCAGTGTCATCAATGATGAGCCGCTCACCGTATCCGTTGATGCGACCTACAGCCGTAATGACCTTGGGCCAATCCTCATCACGCAACTGACCGCGCATCAAATTCGCAAGATTGAGTTCGCCCAGGATGGCAATCAAACGAAACGTAAGCGCGTGAGCTGACATCTCTTGGCTGTAGATCTGGACTGTATTGTTGGGCTTCTGTTGAAGTACGGCATCCACGACACTAAGTGCCAGACTGGTTTTCCCCATGGAAGGACGCGCCGCAATGACGATCAAGTCAGCATCTTGAAAGCCACCAGTGACCTGATCCATTGCATCCAAACCACTCGGAACTCCGGTAATACTGTCGCCTTCATTGAAGTGGTAGTCGATTCGTTCAACCACCTCCATCAATGTCTGTTTCATGTTTACGAAATCGCTCCGACTTCTATCCTGTCCCAGCAAGAAGAGTTTCTGTTCGACAAGGTCTTGAACCTCGGCACTCTTGGCTTGGCTTGAAGAGGCCTCCCGACTGCATTCATAACCAAGCATCACCAAACGACGAAGGTGGGAGCGCTCACGGACAATCGCGGCGTAGGTCGAAATGTTGGCAACGGAGGGCGTGTTCTTTGCCAGCTCCGCCAGATAGCTTAAGCCTCCGACCTCATCAGGCTCGTCCAGAGACTCAAGGACAGTGACAACGTCGATAGGTGAACTGCGTGAAGCAAGCTGCTCAATTGCCTGGTAAATCAGGCGGTGATCACGCCTGAAAAAATCGTCCGCCGAGATGATGTCCGCGATGAGATCCCATGTGGAATTGTCGAGCATCAGGCCACCGATCACGCCTTGTTCAGCCTCAACCGAATGAGGTGGAGCTAAATCAAGAAAACTCATACCGCAGCTCTCCCCAAGGCCACCCTATTCGATAACAACGATATGTTATGACTCAGGCGCTCTTCATTCAGCGCCTCAAATTTCGAGCGCCATTCGGGAAAGAGCTCTATTGAGAGGTCTTTGATGACTTTGAAGGCGGTAGGCGAACGACGGTGAGTAGGAAGGCGATACTCCAGACGGTGCGCAGGGATGCCTTCTGTCGCAGCTCGGCGAAAGCTCACTGCGGCCGGGATGGTAGTCTGAATCATCTGCACTTTCGGATGATTAGAAAAGGTTTCGGTTAGCGTGTGATAAATCAGATTTGCATCATTGGTTGCATCAAGCTTGTTGATCACGACATTCAACATTGGCGTCACTGCACCCAATGCTGCCAACGGCTCAAGATCTCGATAGAGCTGGAGCATTCCACGCTGAAACTCTCGCGCAGTCAGCATATCCGGGGTGATAGGCGAAATAGCCATTTGTGCCCCAAGCAAAGCCATCTCCAGCACGATGGAGCGGGCTCCTTGGGTGTCGATCAGAACCAAATCAAAATCCTGCTCGAAAGCCGGTAACAGATTTTTGAGACGAAGGCGCCCGTCAGCAGCATGGAGCAACAAATTTCCCAGCTGATTGAACGGATCGTTGGAATGGATCAATGAGAGATTAGGAATGCAGGTCTTCGAAATGACCTGATCGGCCCGAGTCTCGTTATTCGCGATCAGTTGATAGGTCCCACCCGGCGCCTCATGCGATAGCGTATAGAACGACGACAGCGAAGGCTGATTATCCAGATCAATGAGCAGGGTGCGGATCCCTGCATCGGCGCAGAACGCGCCCAGATTGACGCCAACCGTGGTTTTACCCGGTCCGCCTTTGGTTGAAACGACCGCAGCGACTTTCATGACATTTACCCCTGAATCGTAGGATTAGAGATGCATTCATGCCGCTCACGCCGTGCGCTTTGATCACCCGGAAGAAATCCAAGGCAAAAAAAAGCCTGCATCGCTGCAGGCTTTTCCTATCTGGCTCCACGACCTGGACTCGAACCAGGGACCCAATGATTAACAGTCATTTGCTCTACCAACTGAGCTATCGCGGAATGCGCCGTATGTTACTGATTAAAAAGAAGAAGTCAAGCATCGAGACGCATTTTGACGAATTCATCCTGATAACCGGTAGCCGCCCTACTCCGAATGGGCCATTTCCTTGGCCAAATCCAGCCAGGCACGCGCCGCCGGCGGCAGGTGGGCGCTGGCGCGCCAGGCCAGGGCGATGTGCCAGTCGGTGTGGGGTTCGTCCAAGGGGATCAGGGCGATACCGGTGGGTTGATGCATGTGCGCCAGCATGCGCGGCAGGAACGCGACGCCCAGGCCCGCCGAGACCAGGTCGACGATAAAGTCGATCTGCCCGCTGCGGGCCGTGACCTTGGGAGTCACGCCTTTGCGCTCGCAGGCGGCGAGGATCTTGGCGTTCAGGGCGAAGCCGGCTTCGAACAGAATGAACGGTGAGTCCGCAAGGTCGGTGAAGTCGATGCGCTTGCGCCGGGCCAGCGGGTGGTTCATGGGTAACACGGCCATCAGGGGTTCATTGCGCACGGGTTGGAAGTCGAACCCTTCATCCGTGGGCAGCAGCAACGCCGCGAGGTCAATCTCCCCGGCTTCCAGGCACCCGCGCAGTTTCTTGCTGCCGTACTCGGTGAGTTCGATTTCGATGTCAGGGTAGCGCCTGCGGTAGGTGGCGAACATGGCCGCGAACAGCACGCCGCAACCCACCGGGGGCAGGCCGATGCGCAGTTGGCCACGCTTGAGGCCGCGCAAGTCATTGATCTCGGCCACCAGGTCATTGCTCTCGGCGAGCAGCACCTGGGCGCGACGGTAGACAATTTCACCGGCGGCGGTGAGTTCGTTACGGTGGCCCAGGCGATTAAAAAGCGGCGCGCCCAGTTCATCCTCCAGCGTCCTGACGGCCTTGCTCACGGAGGACTGAGTCAGCGACACCACCTCGGCAGCCTGGGAGAAGCCGCCCTGGCGCACCACTTCGACAAAGGCACGCAATGCTCGTAGGTTCATCGGTATTCCTTTTGCGACTGGCTACCATTGATAAAAGTTGTTTTTATCATGCCAGATTATTGCCTATCCTGAATCACCTTGCCCTGTGGAGCCCCTCTTCAATGATCATCTCGTCCGCCTCCGACTATCGCGCAGCCGCCAAGCGCAAGCTGCCGCGCTTCCTGTTCGACTACATCGACGGCGGTGCCTACGCCGAACACACGATGCGCGCCAACAGTTCGGACCTGGCCGAGATCAGCCTGCGCCAGCGTGTCCTGCGCAATGTGGATAGCCTGAGCCTCAAGACCACCCTGTTCGGCCAGTCCCTGGACATGCCGGTGATCCTCAGCCCGGTGGGCCTCACCGGCATGTATGCGCGGCGCGGCGAAGTGCAGGCGGCCAAGGCAGCCGCCAATAAAGGCATCCCCTTCTGCCTGTCGACGGTGTCGGTGTGTTCGATTGAAGAAGTGGCGTCTCAAAGCGCGCAATCAATCTGGTTCCAGCTGTATGTCCTCAAGGACCGTGGCTTCATGCGCAACGCGCTGGAACGGGCCCAGGCGGCCGGGGTGACGACACTGGTGTTCACCGTGGATATGCCCACGCCAGGCGCACGCTACCGCGATGCACACTCGGGCATGTCCGGGCCATTCGCGGCGTCGCGGCGCATGCTGCAAGCCGTCACCAAGCCGCAATGGGCGTTCGATGTAGGGTTGCTGGGCCGTCCACACGACCTGGGCAATATCTCCAGGTACCTGGGCAAACCCACCCACCTGGAAGACTACATCGGCTGGCTGGCCAACAACTTCGATCCTTCCATCAGCTGGAAAGACCTGGAATGGATCCGTGAGTTCTGGAAAGGCCAGATGATCATCAAAGGCATCCTCGATCCGCAGGATGCCAAGGACGCCGTGAGCTTCGGGGCCGATGGCATCGTGGTCTCCAACCATGGCGGGCGCCAGCTGGACGGCGTGCTGTCCACCGCCAAGGCTCTGCCACCGATTGCCGACAAGGTCGGCGATGACCTCACCGTGCTGGTGGACTCCGGCATCCGTTCGGGGCTGGACGTGGTGCGTATGCTCGCCTTGGGTGCCAAAGCGTGTCTGCTGGGCCGCGCCACCGCCTACGCACTGGCTGCCGACGGCCAGCACGGGGTGGAAAACCTGCTCGATATCTTCGCCAAGGAGATGCGCGTGGCCATGACCCTGACCGGGGTCACCTCGATTGAGCAGATCGACCGCACGACCTTGGTCTAAGCCCGCCGTCAGCCAAATAACTGACGCAAGCAGGCGACAACCCCACTGAGTTATAAAAGCAATTAATTGATTTGTAAGACGTTTTATACAGCCAAAAGGATTTGGCACGAATCTCGCTCTAATCCCTGCCAAGCAGGTTAAGCGATGACAAGACGTGCGGCAGTGCCCCGGGGTTATAACCCGGACTAAAGCGGTTTAAACTGTTCCTATTGTTTTACGCAACTGACGGAACAGTAAGACGCTTGGCTTCTGCCATTCTCATCCAGCCTGTAAGACAGTTCAGTGCTTAGAGGCCGTCCAACTATGAAAACACCCACCCAGACCAACGCAATTGACTTCGACAGTGCCAAATTGCAACGTCTGGGGTTTGGTCAGCCCTCCCTGCGGCCGCAGCGCCCCATTACCCTTAACCAACTGCGCCAGCAACTGAACCAGCAATTGCAGGTCAGCCTGGAGCCGGAGCGTATCCTCGGCCTGTTCTTTCGCGAAATCCAGCGCCTGGTCCCCGTGGATGCCCTGCAGTACCGTCACGCAACCAGCGACCTGCGCCTGGAGTTCGGCCATCGCGGCCATCATTCAGTCAGCTACAGCCTGAGCCACGAAGGCGAGCACTTGGGTGAACTGATCTTCCGCCGCAACCAGCGTTTCATGGAAGACGAACTGAACCAGCTCGAATCCCTGCTGGCGACCCTGCTCTATCCGATGCGCAACGCCCTGCTCTACCGCGCAGCCACGCGCAGCGCCCTGCGTGACCCGTTGACTGAAACCGGTAACCGAATCGCCATGGACCAGACTCTGCAAAGGGAGATCGACATGGCCAAGCGGCACCTGAGCCCGTTGTCCTTGCTGATGCTGGACATCGACCACTTCAAGCGAATCAACGACACTCACGGCCATGCGGCTGGCGATAGCGTGCTGCGCGAAATCGCCACCACGATCAAAAACCAGTTGCGCAACGTGGACATGGTGTTTCGGTTTGGCGGGGAAGAGTTTCTGATCCTGCTGTCGAATACCGGCCGAGAGGCCGCCGCCATGGTCGGCGAGCGTTTGCGCCAGGCAGCACAGACACAGGATTACTGGGTGGAGGGGACGCGGATCGAATTGACGGTGAGCCTCGGCTGCTCAACCTTGTTGGCTGCCGAGTCGGCTGAAAGCCTGCTGCGCCGGGCCGATAACGCTTTGTACGTGGCCAAGCGCGAAGGCCGCAACCGCTTGGCGATGGCGGGGTAAGCCCCCCGCCATCACGCTTGCATCACGCCTCGCTGGCGACGCGTGCCGGGCGCTCGCGAACGGCAGCGAGCATCTTGTCGTTGTCTTTTTCCAACCGCATGCAGCTTTCCAGAAACAGGTACATGTAGTCGTAGCTCTTGCAGACGGCCTGGCGCAGCTCGACCTGCAAGGCCTTGCTCGGGTTCATCTCGGCCAGGGTGCAGATGATTTCCAGGGCTTCCCAGGGATGGGCGTCGTCGTACTGGGCGTGCATCTTCAGCCACTTCATCGCGCGCTTGCGGTCTTCCTCAGGGAAGGCGGCGGCATACACACCGGTCGAACACACCACGGCGGACCACTCCCCAGTCGCCCCCTCGATGGCATAGTTGGTTGCGGCAATTGCAACGATCAGCGCATCGGACGAACTGGTATGCCAGCACCAGTGGCTCAGGGCATGCAATTCCGGCGGTACATTCTGCGCCTGCAACTCCTCCAGGCTCACGCCATGGGCACGCGCCCAATTCACCCAATAGTCAGCGTGGTTCAGTTCCACGCGAATATTGCGCATCAGCCAACGTCGCGCCATATCCTCCCCAGGATGGCGGGCAAACTTGGTCTTGGTGAGGTTCTGTGCCATGTACAAGGCAAACTGTTCCACCACCGGCCAGCCACCAATCAGGTAGTGGCGCATGGTCTTGGCGCTGAGCGTGTTGTCGCGCATGCGCTGGTACAGTTCGTGCTCGACAACTCGGCGCTTGCTCTCGCTACAGTCCTGGATCAATTGTTGCGCCCAGGCGGGGTAACTCGAGGCTTCCATAAGCGGGCCGGTTCTGTTGAATGTGTCGATCACTGTAGGGCTCCTTTTTTAGTGTGATAGTACAGACCAGCAAATGTTTCAGCGGAATGTGCCGGGCGCCTTGAATAACAGAGGCTGCGGACGCACAGGTCGACACTGCAAGCTATCAAAGGTAAACAATTGCGGGCGTTCAATAAGGTAGCCCTGAGCGTAATCCACACCGATCTCAAGTAACGCCTGTTCGATGTGCGTGGTTTCAACAAACTCGGCAATTGTGCGCTTACCCATGACGTGGCCGATGTGATTGATCACTTCGACCATGGCGCGGTTAATCGGGTCGTCCAGCATATCCTTTACGAAACTTCCATCGATCTTCAGGAAGTCTACAGGTAAATGTTTGAGATAAGCGAATGAGGACATTCCGGCGCAAAAGTCATCGAGGGAAAAATGGCAACCTAAGGCTTTGAGTTCATTAATAAAACGGATTGCACTGCCGAGATTGGCAATAGCACTCGTCTCTGTTATTTCAAAACATATCATTTCAGGCGGGATGTTATAAGCCGCGAATTTCTCATGTAAAAAACCCAGGAAATCGTCATCACCAATGGTAATGCCTGACAGATTGATCGCACACATGGCCATGGGCCGGCCCGGACGCTCATGCATGCACTTGGCGATGATCTTGAACACGTTCTCGACCACCCAGCGGTCCAGCGATGTCATCAGGCCGTAACGTTCGGCGGCCGGGATAAAACTGTCGGGCAAGATGATACGCCCCCCTTCATCGTGCAGTCGCAAAAGGATTTCGATATGCCCACTGCCGGCGTCGGTATGGCCCAGCGGCGAGATTTCCTGGGAGTACAGGCAAAAACGGTCTTCCTCCAACGCCATGTGCAGGCGCTGCACCCAGGCCATCTCACCGAAACGCAAAGACAATTCCGAGTCATCGGCATGATAGACCTGCACTCGGTTGCGGCCCTTTTCCTTGGCCATGTAGCACGCCATATCTGCCGCCCGCAACGACGTTTCGAGGGTGGTCGGGGTTTGTGAGATGTGCACCAGGCCGATACTGACGGTGGTCATGAACGGCCGTCCCTTCCACACAAAATGCAGGCTCTGCACGGTATGGCGCAGGCTTTCGGCGATTCTTTCCGCCACCGGTGCCGGACAGTTCTCCAGCAGGATGCCGAACTCGTCGCCGCCCAACCGAGCCAGCGTGTCGCCTTCGCGCAGGTCCGACTGCAGCAACGCACAAATATGACGCAGCAGCTCGTCACCGGCCGCATGACCACAGGTGTCGTTGACCAGCTTGAACTGGTCCAGGTCGAGGAACATCAACGCATGCCGCCCACCCTGCTGGCGCCCCACTTGTTGCAGCACCTGCTCCAGGCGGTACTCGAACTCGCGACGGTTGGCCAGGCCGGTCAAGGCATCATGGGTCGCTTGCCACGACAGGTTGGCGATGTACTGGCGCTCTTGGGTCATGTCGTGCAGCACCAGCACCGCACCGCTGACTTTGCCGGCGCTGCGGATCGGCGCCCCCACCAGCGTCACCGACACCGTACTGCCGTCCAGGCGCTGGATCAGCTTGGAATGTTCGCTGCCGCCACCGAGCCGGCCCTTGATGATGCGCTCGATCAGGGTAAAGCCGTCGGGCTCGGCGCTTTCGTCCAGCAGGTTGAACAACGCCGCCAGGGGCAGGCCTTGGGCCTGGGCGTTTTTCCAGTGGGTCAACGCCTCCGCCGCTGGGTTCATGTAGGTGATGGCGCCATCGACGTCGGTGGTGATCACCCCGTCGCCGATCGACTCCAGGGTGATCTGCGCCCGCTCCTTCTCGACTTGCAGGGCATTGGCGAAGGCATGGCGCTGGGCCAGAAGCTTGTGGGTACGCAGCAGCGCCAGAACAATCAGCCCCAACGCTGTGGCCAGGTTGGTGATCAGCAACAGCCGCAAAATCATCCGCGAGCCTTCGCCCAAGGCATCGCTGAATGCCTTGGCCGCCGGGGTCACGCCGTCATTGATCGCAATGATGTGCGCCTTCCAGTCGCGCACGTTGTCGCCACTGACTTGATTGGCGCTGATCGCCCGGTGCATCGACTGGGCCAGTTCATCCAGCTGCACCAGGTAGCCATCGCCCACGGTCCACAGTGCGATGGCTTTTTCCAGGTAGCTGAAATGGCGAAAGTTGAGGTACAGCCAGATCAGGCTGGAAACGTCATCCGGGTGGTTGCCCCCCTTGAGAATACCCAGGCGCGCCGCAGTGAGGTCGGGGACGGGACGGTCGAGGGCAATGCGCAACTCGTGCCCACCCTGTGGCACGGCGATGGCGTGCTGATACTTGAGGTAAGTGGCTTCGTCGCGATTATCGGCGTAGAGGGTCAGGTAATAGATGGCATCTTTCTGCCCCTTGGACCAAAGACTTTCGCCAGCCACATAGCCACGCACCGCTGAAAGCACGTAGAGACTGACGCAACCCAACAATGCCTGGAACAGCACAACGGCAATAAAAGGCCAGACAATGCCCAACAACCGTGGTGTTCCGAGAGTTCGTTTTTGCTTCATGAAGTCCCTTGCACATGCACAGCTGAATACGCACGCGAAAATCCGCTCCCGACAGCACAGCCTAAGCTAACTCAACGCACTTGTTGCAGGTGACCATACAGCTTGGCGTACAACCCGCCATCGGCAATCAATTGCTGATGGTCGCCATCTTCGGCGATATGCCCACCATCGAACACCAGTACCCGATCGGCCTGTTTCACCGCCGACAGGCGATGGGCGATAATCAGTGTAGTACGCCCGCTGAGAAACCGCGCCAGCGCCTGATGCAGGTTGTACTCGGTGGCGGCATCCAAAGCAGAGGTCGCCTCATCCAGAATCACCACCTTCGGCTCGGCCAGCACCATCCGCGCTATCGCCAGGCGCTGGCGCTGGCCACCGGAAAAGCGCACGCCGGAGCGCCCCACTACGCTGTCCAAGCCCAAGGGCAACGCTCTGACGGTAGCATCCAGCTGGGCGATCTCCAATGCCTGCCAGCAGGCCTGGTCGGAACGGGTACGGCCCATGGTCAGGTTGGCGCGCACGGTATCGTTGAACAACGCCGGATGCTGCAGCACCACCGCAACGTTTTCACGAATGGTTGCCAGGCCGATCTCCTGCTGGGTGGCACCGCCAAAACGGATACTGCCCGCCTGCGGGGTATACAAGCCCAGCAGCAGTTGTACCAAAGTACTCTTGCCGCCACCACTGGCACCGACGATGGCGACCTTCTCTCCGGGCGCAATACTCAGGTTAAGCTGGTCGAGGACTAAATCTTCGCCGTAGCCGAAATTGAGGCCCCGCACATCAATACCGACCGTTTCATGCCCGGTAAACGGATCTTCGCCACCGGCATATTGCGGCTCATCGGCGCGCGCCAGCAGCTCGTTGATCCGCGTCAGCGCCCCACCCGCCGCGTAGTAGGCGTATTGCAGGTTCAACAGCTGCTCCACCGGGCCGATCATGAACCACAGGTAACTGAACACGGCGAGCATCTGGCCAATGGACAGGTCGGAAAACAACACGGTGAGCATCGCCGCGGCCCGGAAGATGTCGATACCAAACTGGAACAACAACCCGCTGGCGCGGCTGGAGGCGTCGCTTTTCCATTGGGAATTGATCGCATAATCGCGCACTTCCAGGGCACGCTGGCCGAGGCGCCCGAGGAAAAAGCCCTGGCGGTTGCCGGCGCGCACTTCCTGGATGGCGTCCAGGGTTTCGGTCAGCGCTTGGGTAAAGCGTGAGGTGCTGTCGTTTTCCAGCTTCTTCAGGTGTTTGACGCGTTTGCCCAACTGCACCGTGGCGTAGATCACCAGCGGGTTGAACAGCAGGATCAACAACGCCAGTTGCCAATGCATCCACACCAGAATGGCCGAGGTGCCCACCAGAGTGAGCATGGCCACCAGGAAGCGGCTGAGGGTTTCACCGACAAATTTGTCCAGAGTATCGAGGTCGGTGACCAGATGCGTGGTGACCGTGCCGCTGCCCAGGCTTTCATATTCGCCGAGGGAAATGCGCTTGAGCCGTTCGATCAGGCGCACGCGGATGCGGTACACGATGTCTTTGGCCAGCCGCGCGAACAGCCGCGCCTGCACGACGTTGAATACCAGCGCACCGCAGCGCAGCAGCAGGGTCACCAGCAGCATCAGGCCGATATAACCGGCGGCTTTCTGCCAGCCCAGCGGTAAGACGTGGTTCATCACCTTGAGCGCGGCGTCGCCGTGGCCCAGCAGTACTTCATCGACCAGCAGCGGCAACAGCAACGGAATGGGCACACTGCACAGGGTCGCCAGCACGGCGACGCCATTGGCGAGCCACAAGGATTTCTTGTGACGCAGGGCCAGGCGACGGATTTCCGCCCAGGTCAGGCGATCAGTGCGTTTGCTCGGCTCGAGGTCAGGCTGGTCATGCACAGGTTGCTCGCTCCAGCCATCGAGCCAGCAACGGCGACAGCTCGGACAGCGGCTGGTAACCATTGGTCAGCAGGGCCAACTGGCCATTGCGCTCGGCCAGCAGCGTCGGGAAACCGGCGATGCCCAGGTCCTGCACCCAGGTGAAATCGGCGGCCGTCGCCGCGTGTTGCTCGGTGCGGTCAAACTCACCGGCAAACTCGATACGCGGGATGCCCGCCTTCTCCGCCAACTCCACCAGCACACTGGCGAGGGTCACATCGCGGCCCTCGACATAAAACGCACGCTGGATCAGCCCCAGCAGCTTCCACGCGCAATCCGGCGCCAGGCTGCGGGCAGTGACGATGGCACGGCACGCAGGCTCGGTGTCATAGACGAAACCGTCGGGCAATGCGCCTTCAAGCTTGAATGGCTGGCCGGTGGCCTCGGTGACCGCCTGCCAGTGCTCCAGGATGTAGCGCCGGGTCGTAGGCTCCAGCGCCGCGCCGCTGCCGGTGCGCAAGCCACCCACCACCAGGTGCAGCTCCACGCCGGCAGCCTGGGCCTGCTCCACCAACGCCTCGGCCACCGGGGCAAAGCCCCAGCACCAGGAACACATCGGGTCCATTACATAGAGCAGGCGCGCGGACATGGCTCAGGCCTCGGAAGGGGTTTGCTTGTAGTTGAAGCCAATCGGGTGCGGCATATTGCGGGCCTTGGCCAGTTCAATCTGCTTTTGCCGGTCGATCGCACTGCGACGGGTCTTCTCCGGCAGCTTATCCCAGCAATGCGGGCAACTGATGCCGGCCACATAGTGCTCGGACGCACGGTCTTCGACGCTTACCGGCGTGCGGCAGGCATGACATTGATCGTAGTCGCCTTCGCTCAAGTCGTGGCGGACCGTCACGCGATTGTCGAATACAAAGCAGTCGCCCTGCCATTTGGTTTCTTCCTGGGGCACTTCTTCAAGGTACTTCAGGATGCCGCCCTTGAGGTGGTAGACCTCATCGAAGCCTTCGCTGAGCATATAGCTCGACGCTTTCTCACACCGAATGCCGCCGGTGCAGAACATCGCGACCTTCTTGTGCTTCGCTGGGTCGAAGTTGGCTTTGATGTAGTCGGGAAATTCGCGAAAACTGGTGGTTTTCGGGTCGATCGCGCCTTCGAAGGTGCCAATGGAGACTTCGTAGTCGTTACGGGTGTCGATCAACAGCACTTGCGGGTCGCTGATCAACGCGTTCCAGTCCTTGGGGTCCACATAGGTGCCGACTTTCTTGTTCGGATCG
The DNA here is from genome assembly GCF_050312585.1 of Pseudomonas sp. R19M. Taxonomy (NCBI): domain Bacteria; kingdom Pseudomonadati; phylum Pseudomonadota; class Gammaproteobacteria; order Pseudomonadales; family Pseudomonadaceae; genus Pseudomonas; species Pseudomonas sp. R19M. Next base: position 23,331 of record NZ_JBNPJV010000079.1, on the reverse strand, counting down.
ACGCCTTCGACGCCCAGGGTCACGATCTCTTTCTTGAGCTTGACCTTGGTACGGTAGAACGGCTGCTCGTCGCAGTACGATTCCTTGTGGTCGATGTCGACCATGCGCGGATCGTTCTTCAGCCAGGCGATCAGGCCATCGATGCCTTCGCGGCTCCCGGAAACAGTGCCGTTGATGCCTTCTTCGGCGATCAGCAAGGTGCCTTTGATGCCGTTGTCGACCATTGCCTGCAGCAGGGGTTCGCGCAGGGCGACGTAATCTTCGAGGGTGACGAACTTGTACAGTGCCGCCACGACAATCGGTTGAGTCATGGGTGTTCTCTCCAGGTGGCTACCCTCGTAAAGGGTGAACCGGATGCAAAAAAAACGCGCCGGCTAAGCGGCGCGTTGCGGATTCTAACAAATGCCCGGTGTCAGAGACACCCGCTCATTAATCATGCCCGCCGGCGCAGGTCGGCGAGGCCGGGGCTGCGTCGATTTTCGCCCATTCGTCAGGCGTGTAGGTATGCAGCGCCAGCGCATGAAACTCGCTCATCAGCTCACCCAGGGTGGCGTAGACCTTCTGGTGGCGCTTGACGCGGTTGAGCCCCTCGAACTGCGGGCTGACCAGCACGGCCTTGAAGTGGGTCTGCAACCCGCGGCTGTGCATGTGGCTTTCATCCAGCACACTCAGATGGTCGGAGCCCAGGGCGGCAAGCGCCGTTTCGATACGCTGTTGCATGGTCATTCCTGCTTACTTCTTCTTGGCCGGTGCGGCGGCTTTCGGCATCAGCTCGTTGGTCATGTCTTCCAACAGCTTGTTCACGACCGGCACGGCGCTTTCCAGCTTGGCCTGGGTCATCTGGGCCGATTGCTGGGTCAGTTGCGGCATTTTTTCCAGGACTTTCTTGCCCAGTGGCGACTGGTAGAAAGCGACCAGGTCCTTGAGCTCGGACTCGCTGAAGTTGCTGGTATAGAGCTTGACCATGTCCGGCTTCAGCTTCGGCCAGCCGATGGCCTGGTCCAGGGCGGCATTGGCCTTGGCCTGGTAGCTGTCCAGTACGGACTGCTTGGCGGCAGGCGCCTTGGTCTGTTCGAAACGCTGGGCGAACATTTGCTGCACTTGCATGTACACCGGGGTACCCAGCTTGTCGGCGTGGGCCAGGGTAAGGAAGGCTTCGGCACTGGCGTTGTGGCTGGCGGTATCGGCAAGAACCTGGCCGCTGGCGCAAACCAGAGCAACCGCGGTACAGATGGCACGAAGACGAGTCATCGAGTTTCCTTTTCTAGCAGGCGAGGTAAGACCCCAAGGGCGCCCATTCTGCGCCTAAAAAACCTTATGGCTCAACCCCGCCCCTTGTCGGACGTGGATTTGCCGATGAAAAGTCTTTTAGGGAACCCGCCCGGCCGATCACAGCCTAAACTGCGCAAACGAACCTGAAGGAGTGTGCCCGATGAGCCGTATCGAAACCGACAGCCTGGGGGAAGTTCATGTCCCGGAGGACGCTTACTGGGGCGCGCAGACCCAACGTTCGCTGGTGAATTTCGCCATCGGAGAACAACGCATGCCGCTTGCGGTGCTGCACGCCCTGGCCCTGATCAAGAAGGCCGCTGCACGGGTCAACGACCGCAACGGCGACCTGCCCGCCGATATCGCCCGCCTGATCGAACAGGCCGCCGACGAAGTGCTCGACGGGCAGCATGACGATCAATTCCCATTGGTGGTGTGGCAGACCGGCAGCGGCACCCAGAGCAATATGAACGCCAACGAAGTCATCGCCGGCCGTGCCAACGAGCTGGCGGGCAACAAGCGTGGCGGTAAAAGCCCGGTGCACCCCAACGACCACGTCAACCGTTCCCAGAGCTCCAACGACTGCTTCCCCACGGCCATGAGCATCGCCACCGTGCAGGCCGTGCATCAACGGCTGTTGCCCGCCATCGCCAATCTTTCCGGCGGTTTGGCGGAACAAGCGGCCAGGCATATGAAGCTGGTGAAAACCGGTCGCACCCACATGATGGACGCAACGCCGATCACCTTCGGCCAGGAACTCTCGGCCTTTATTGCCCAACTCGACTACGCCGAACGCGCGATCCGTAGCGCCCTGCCCGCCGTCTGCGAGCTGGCCCAGGGCGGCACCGCCGTCGGCACCGGGCTCAATGCGCCCCACGGTTTTGGCGAGGCGATTGCTTCCGAGCTGGCGGCGTTGTCAGGCTTGCCGTTCGTCACGGCCCCCAACAAGTTCGCCGCCCTCTCCGGCCATGAGCCTTTGGTGACCTTGCACGGCGCGCTGAAAACCCTGGCCGTGGCGCTGATGAAAATCGCCAACGACCTGCGCCTGCTGGGTTCCGGCCCCCGCGCCGGGCTGGCCGAAGTGAAGTTGCCGGCCAACGAGCCGGGCAGCTCGATCATGCCGGGCAAGGTCAACCCGACCCAGTGCGAGGCGCTGACAATGCTGGCCTGCCAGGTACTGGGCAATGACGTGACCATCGGCCTTGCCGCCAGCCAAGGGCATTTGCAGTTGAACGTCTACAAACCGGTGATCATCCACAACCTGCTGGAATCGATCCGCCTGCTGGCCGATGGCTGCAATAACTTCCAGGAGCACTGTGTCGCCGGTCTCGAGCCTGACGCTACGCAGATGGCCGAGCACCTGGAGCGCGGGCTGATGCTGGTCACGGCACTCAACCCGCACATCGGCTATGACAAGTCGGCAGAGATCGCCAAGAAGGCTTACGCCGAAGGCCTCACACTACGGGAGGCCGCGCTGGAGCTGGGCTACCTTACCGATGAAGAGTTCGAGCAATGGGTCCGCCCTGAGGACATGCTCGGCAACTAGGAGGCCATGCGCAAGCGCCGGGCCTTGAGCCCGGCGAGCAACGACGGAGCCAACGCCACCGTCGCCGAGCCCAGCACCACCACCAACGCCCCGGCATAGCCCAGGGCGTTGATCTCTTCGGCCTGCACAGCGTCCGGCCACCACCACGCGGCCAGGGCCACCGCGACAAATGTCACCAGGGGCGTGAGCGCCAGGGTCGCACTGACCCTGGACGCTTCCCAATGGGCCAACGCCTCGGCGAAAGCGCCATATGCCACCAGGGTGTTCATGCAGCAGGCCAGCAACAGCCAGCCTTGCAGCGGGCTCAGGTCCAGCGCTTCCAGTGGATGCGCCCAGGGTGTAAGCAGCAAGGCACAGAACAGGTAGATCACCATCATCACCTGCAGCGAATTCCACACCGTCAGCAGTTGTTTCTGGCCCAGGGCGTAGAACACCCAGATGGTGGTGGCCAGCAGGATGGTCAGCACGCCGGCGGTGTAGGCCCCAAGGGACGTCAGCAGTTCGTCCAAGCGCTGGTTGAAGAACAGGCCAAAGCCAATGATCAGCACCACCAGGCCCAGCCCCTGCCCCAGGCTGAAGCGCTCCTTGAACACAAAAACGCTGGCGACCATCAGAAAGATTGGCCCCATCTGCACCACCAGTTGTGCGGTACCAGGGCTGAGCATCTTCAGGCCAACCAGATACAGCACGTAGTTGCCCACCAGGCCGCACGCCGCCATGACCACCAGCCAGCCGCCCCTGGGGCCGAGCACCTGGCGGCTGGGCAAGCGTTTGGTGAGGGCGAGGTAGACGAACAAACAACCGCCGGCCACCGTCAGGCGAAACCAGGTGACGGTGATCGGGTCCATGACCTGCAACACTTGCTTGAGTTTGATGGGCAGAATGCCCCACAGCAGCGCGGTCAGCAGGGTCAGGAGAAAACCATAGACCCAGCGGCCGGAAGAGATGTGCATGAGTGCCCCAGAAGCCAGAGGGAGTGGAGCCGCATTCTAGGGGCACCCGATGCACTTTGTGTAGCGAAGATCAGCGCACCGCTTCGAACAACCCGGTCGCGCCCATGCCGCCGCCCACGCACATGGTCACGATGCCATAACGCAGATTGCGTCGTTGCAACTCACGCACCAGGTGCCCCACCTGCCGCGAACCGGTCATGCCGAACGGGTGCCCGATGGCGATCGAACCGCCGTTGACGTTGTACCTGGCGTTGTCGATTTCCAGGCGATTACGCGCATACAGGCACTGCGAGGCAAACGCCTCGTTGAGTTCCCACAGGTCGATATCCGCCACCTGCAAGCCCTTGGCCTTGAGCAGCTTGGGCACCGAGAACACCGGGCCAATGCCCATCTCGTCCGGCTCACAGCCCGCCACCGTGAACCCACGGAAAAACGCCTTGGGCTTGAGCCCCAGCGCCAGGGCTTTTTCCAGGCTCATCACCAAGGTCATCGAGGCGCCGTCGGACAACTGCGACGAGTTGCCCGCCGTGACCGATCCATCCTCGGCAAATACCGGTTTCAAGCCTTGCAGGCTGGCCAGCGTGGTGTCCGGACGATTGCAATCATCACGGTCAACCACCCCCTCGAGCACCTGCACTTCCCCCGTGTGCTTGTCCTCAACCTTGTACTTTACGGCCATCGGCACGATTTCATCACTGAACAGACCTTCAGCCTGGGCCTGGGCCGTGCGCTGCTGGCTCTGCAGGGCATACAGGTCCTGCTCTTCACGGCTGACGTGATAACGGCGCGCGACGATCTCGGCGGTCTGGCCCATGGGAAAATACAGACCCGGAACCTGCTCCTTGAGCAAAGGGTTGATCAGGTGATCGGTGTTGACGCTTTTCATCGTCAGGCTGATGGACTCGACGCCACCGGCAACAATGATATCGCTGCAACCCGAAGCGATCTGGTTGGCCGCAATGGCAATCGCCTGCAAACCCGACGAACAGAACCGGTTGAGGGTCATGCCTGCCGTCCCGGTGCCCAACTGCGAGAGCACCGCCACGTTACGCCCGATGTTGTAGCCCTGGGCGCCTTCGTTGGAGCCGGCGCCGACAATGCAATCCTCCACACTCGCCGGATCGATGCCATTGCGTGTGAGCAGCGCGTTGACGCAATGGGCCGCCATGTCATCGGGACGGGTCTGGTTGAACTTGCCGCGAAAGGATTTGGCCAGGCCGGTTCGCACACTGTCGACGATCACTACTTCACGCATGGGCTACCTCGATCTTGTCATTATTGGGAGAGCCCTCGAGGATAGATCCAGGCCCTCCCAACCGCGACGATCATTCACCCCGCGTATGCAAAACCATGATGGTGTAGTGAGCGGGCTTGCCCCACGCTGGGTGGCGCAGCCGCCCCAAAACCAGACACCGCGGTCTTTCTGAAACACCACAGTTGCAGGGTTTAGGGCGGCTACGCCACCCAGCGCGGGGCAAGCCCGCTCACTACAGAGTTTGGTCGCGGCGGGGCAAGCCCTATGCCAGTCAGTTAAGCGATAAAGCGGGCGATGAATAAATTGTGGGAGGGGCGGTGCGACGATTCGACTTGCTCCCGATAGGCCGCGCAGCGGCCTCAAAAATGGGCCTGCTACGCAGTCCATCGGGAGCAAGCCCCCTCCCACAGTGACCGCGTTAATCCTTAACTGACTGGCATTAGGACTTGCCCGCTCACTACCGTTTCTTGTCGTGCTTGTCGGATTTGGCGAACGCTTCTTCCAGCGCCCGGTTGATCGTGCGCAGCACCTTGACCCGCGCCCAGCGCTTGTCATTGGCCTCCACCAGGGTCCAGGGCGAAACTTCGGTGCTGGTGCGGTCGACCATATCGCCCACGGCGGCGCGGTAGTCGTCCCACTTGTCGCGGTTGCGCCAATCGTCCTCGGTGATCTTGAAACGTTTGAAAGGGATATCTTCACGGGCCTGGAAGCGCTCCAACTGCGTCTCCTTGTCGATGGCCAGCCAGAACTTGACCACAATCACGCCCGCGTCGCGCAGTTGCTCTTCGAAGTCGTTGATCTCGCCGTAGGCACGCATCCAGTCGGCCGGCGAACAGAAACCCTCGACGCGCTCCACCAGTACGCGGCCATACCAGGAACGGTCGAACACGGTGAACATGCCGCGTGCCGGTATTTTCTGCCAGAACCGCCACAGGTAAGGCTGGGCGCGCTCGTCCTCACTGGGCGCGGCAATCGGCACGATATGGTATTGGCGTGGGTCGAGCGCCGCCGCCACACGACGGATCGCCCCGCCCTTGCCCGCCGCATCATTGCCTTCAAACACGGTGACCAACGCGTGCTTGCGCATGCGCTTGTCGCGCATCAGGCCGGAGAAACGCGCCTGTTCGGTAATCAGCTGTTCTTCGTAATCTTCTTTTTCCAGACGCTGGGTCAGATCAAGGGCGTCCAGCACGCTCTTCTTGTCCACCGAAGCGATCAAGGGCGCCGGGTTCATGCCGCTGGATTTACCTTTGGCCAGCTTCAAGGCGTTTTGCAACCCTTCGAGCAGCAGCTTGCCCACCGTGAGGCTGCGGTAATGGGCATCGACCCCTTCGATCACATGCCACGGCGCGTAGTCGCGACTGGTTCGGCGCAGGATACGTTCACCGAAATGCACGAACTTGTCGTAGGTCTTGGATTGCTGCCAGTCCAGCGGGCTGATGCGCCAGCTGTGCAATGGGTCATCCGCCAATGCCTTGAGGCGAGCCTTCATCTGCTTCTTGGACAGGTGAAACCAGAACTTGAAGATCAGTGCCCCTTCATCACAGAGCATCTTTTCCAGGCGCTCGGCACCGGCAATGGCCTGATCGAGACGGGCGTCCTTGATCTCGCCGTGCACCCGGCCTTGCAGCATCTGGCTGTACCAATTGCCGAAGAACACCCCCATGCGCCCCTTGGCAGGCAACTGGCGCCAGTAGCGCCAGGCCGGAGGCCGGGCCAATTCTTCATCGGTCTGCTGGTCGAAGGTGCGCACCTCGATCAGGCGCGGGTCCATCCACTCATTGAGCAGCTTGACCGTCTCGCCCTTGCCGGCGCCTTCGATGCCGTTGATCAGGATGATCACCGGAAAACGCTTCTGCTGCTGCAGTTCATACTGCACTTCCAACAACGCTTCGCGCAGCGCCGGCACTTCGGCGTCGTAGGTGTCTTTGTCGATGGCGTGACCGATTTCGGCGGATTCGAACATGGGGCAGCTCCGTTTCAAGATGGCTCAAGACTAGCGGATTGGGCTGCAGTGCGCGGGAGGAAATTCGATGTGCACTTGCCTTGGGTCAATTCAACGCCCCGTGATCGGCTAGAATGGCCGCCTTGCCTTCGCCTGCTGTTTTTTTATGAGCTGCCCATGACTCCCATCACCCACGCCCAGCTCGACTGGGATGACCAAGGCCGCCCGCACTCGCGGGTGTTCGACGATGTGTACTTCTCCGATCAGTCGGGCCTTGAAGAAACCCGTTATGTGTTCCTTGAACAAAACCGTTTGCAGGAGCGCTTTGCCGCCTTGCCGGTAGGCGAGCATCTGGTGATTGGTGAAACCGGGTTTGGCACCGGCTTGAATTTCCTGTGCGCCTGGCAACTGTTCGAGCAGCACGCGGTAGCCGGTGCACGGCTGCATTTCGTCAGCGTGGAAAAATACCCCCTCAGCCACGCCGACCTGCGACGTGCCCTCGCCCTCTGGCCCGAACTGCAACCGTTCGCCGAACAACTGCTGGCGCAGTACATCGCCATCCACCCGGGTTTTCAGCGCCTGGTGCTGGATAATGGCCGCGTGACCCTGACGCTGTTGATCGGTGATGTACTGGAACAATTGCCGCAACTGGACGCGCAGATCGATGCGTGGTTCCTCGACGGTTTCGCCCCGGCGAAAAACCCAGAGATGTGGACCGCCGAGTTGTTTGCCGAACTGGCACGCCTGGCCGCGCCGGGCTCGACCATCAGCACCTTCACCAGCACCGGCTGGGTGCGCCGTCTGATCAATGCCGCCGGGTTCAAGATGAAGCGCACGCCGGGTATCGGCCACAAGTGGGAGATCCTGCGCGGGGAATTTCTCGGTTGGCCGAGCGAAGCCCCACCACCACCGGCAACCAAGCCCTGGTTCGCGCGACCGGCGCGTTCTCAAGGCGAACGTAAAGCCCTGGTGATCGGTGGCGGCCTGGCCGGTTGCGCCACCGCCGCCAGCCTGGCTGCACGCGGTTGGCAGGTGCACCTGCTGGAGCGCCATGAGGCACTCGCCCAGGAGGCTTCCGGCAATCCGCAAGGCGTGCTTTACCTCAAGCTTTCAGCCCACGGCACTGCCTTGTCCCAGATGATCGTCGCCGGGTTCGGGTACACCCGTCGTTTGCTGGAACATCTGCAGCGCGGGGTGGATTGGGATGACTGCGGTGTGTTGCAACTGGCCTTCGATGCCAAGGAAGGTCAGCGCCAGGCGCAACTGGCCAATGCGTTTGCCCCGCAGTTGCTGCACCCGCTGAACCGGGAACAGGCGCAAGCCAAGGCGGGAGTGGCACTGGCACACGGCGGGCTGTTTTACCCCGAAGGCGGTTGGGTACACCCGCCCGCCCTGTGTGACTGGCAAGCGCGTCAGCCTGGCATCAGCGTACAGCCCCTTCACGAGGCGCTCGAACTGCGCAAGGTCGATGGTCAATGGCAGGCCTGGGGCGGTGAACAGCTGCTGGCCAGTGCACCGGTGGTGGTATTGGCCGGTGCGGCCGAAGTCCAACGCTTCGCCGATCTGCCGCTCAAGCGCATCCGCGGGCAAATCACCCGTTTGCCGCAAACTGTCGAGAGCGCCGCACTCAAGACGGTGGTGTGCGCCGAAGGCTATGTGGCCCCGCCGCGCCTGGGCGAACACACCTTGGGCGCCAGCTTCGACTTCAAGAACGATGACCTCACGCCCACGGCCGCCGATCACGCCGGCAACCTGGCGCTGCTCCAGGACATCAGCGCAGACCTCGCCCAACGCCTGCGTGCCGAAGCCTTCGACCCTGCCCATCTGCAGGGTCGCGCAGCCTTTCGCTGCACCAGCCCGGACTACCTGCCCATCGTCGGCCCGCTGGTTGATCGCGCGGCGTTTGACCGGGCCTACGGCATATTGCGTAAAGACGCCCGCCAGGTTCCGGATGCGCCCTGCCCCTGGCTCGAAGGCTTGTACGTCAACAGCGGCCACGGCTCTCGCGGCCTGATCACCGCGCCACTGTCCGCAGAACTGCTGGCGGCCTGGATCAATGACGAGCCACTGCCGGTTGCCGCCAGTATCGCCGAAGCCTGCCATCCGAACCGCTTTGCCGTGCGCGCGTTGATTCGCGCAAAAGCAGGCTGAGCGCCCCTCAGGGCAAGGGGCAGATCCCCAGGTCATCGATGCGCAAGGCATCCTCGCTCAGGCGCCGGATCTCGGCCGCCTGGGCTTTTTCCTGCTCGTGCAGGATCACGTTCATCTGGTCGCGATAATCGATGTCACTCAGCGTCAGGCTCAAGTCGAACACCTCGTTCACACGCCGGTTGTACGGCTGATTCAAACGCTCGAAACGGCTGCCGAAGACGCGCTTCAGATAGTCTGTCCAGAACGGCAGCTCGACCAGATAATTCAACAGGCGCGACGACATTTCAGCCGTCTTGACTTGCTGCTCGGCGCTGTCCAGCGCACTGGGCGTCACCCCACCCAGGCGCGCAAAGCGCATATGCAGGGGTTGCCCCGGCAGGTGGAAGCGGTCGACCAGCCCAGTGCGGTAAGCGAGGCTGACTTCCAGCGGATCTACCGCAGGGTTGCTGTCACTGTGGCGGCGCGCGATACCTTCCAACTGGTCCAGTCGAAACAATCCCCTGGCCAGTTTCAGCAACGGTTTGGCCGTCAGTACCCGGCCCTCGATCAAGCGCGTGGCGTCGCTGATCTCCGTGAGCACTTCCAGTGTGCTGAAATTGTTGGCCGCCGCATCATCGCAACGCAGCGGTGTGGCGGCGCGCTGAAATACCTCCTCACGCAAATCCTCGTCGTCGGCGGCGGCCATCAGCACGCGCCATACTCGCCGATCAAGGTCTTCATGTACAAAGTGCGCATCCGCTGTGCCGCCCAGTTCGGCAAGCAAGTTGAACAGGCCGTCGGAGCCCGGCTCATCCGCGAGGCCTTGCCACACCCGGTTCTTTTCAGCGTAATGGCTCACCCCGTCATCGCCTAACCACAGCTCCCGGGCGCGCTGTTCGCTCAAGCGCACAAGGTCATCCTCAAGGAAACCCATGCCGGTGCCGTGGTTGAGCCGATAATTCTTCAGCGCCAGTCGGCTGGAGAATGACAGCGGGTTGAGCCGCAGGTTGAATGCTTCGGTAAACCGTCGGGGCATGGTGAACAACCAGTCCGGCAATACCTTGATTTCGTTCTGGCGCAAGTCGACATGCTCCAGCCACGGCAACCGCCGGCAACCCTCGGGAAAGTCGGTGAGCTTGCAATTGCGCAGCAGCAGTTCGCGAAGGTCGAGCATCTTCCCCACTTGCGGCACGTCAATCAGCGGGTTTTCGCTCAGGTTCAGCGAGTGCAGGTTGCGCAGGCCGGCCAGCTTGCGAAGGGTGTGTTCAGTCAACTGCAACTGATTGTTGGCCATGTTCAACCGCACCAACTGCGGCATTTGCCCGAGTACTTCGGGCAGCCGCGTGATGTGATTCTGTGTCAGGTCGAGGGTGTGCACCGCCTTGAAGTGCTTGAGAAAATACGCAACGTCATCGCCCAGGCGCATATTTCTCAACGACAAACGCTGAACATGCTCGAATTGAATGGACGACGGCAACGTCGGCAAGCCTCCCAACAGCATGCCGTCGAGTTCAAGGGTTGGCACACGCAAGCCGTGCTCGTCGCGCGCCAGGCTCATCCGCCGCCAGCACCGCTCGATCAGGTTCATGGCCTGGAGCCGGCTCAGGCGCTGATCCCAGGGCGCAATCGCTTCGCTGTTACTCGGTGCCCGCTGATTGCTCCAGGTTTTCAGCGCTCCGTGCAGTGAAGCGAAGTCACCTTCAAGCGCATCCACCCTCATGGCCCGGGACACGTGGTCGTGGCCGGCGCCCTCGATCAATCGTGAAATTTCCACGTCGCTCAAAAGCGGATACAACTTTTTAAGCTTACGCACCAGCGCCGGCGGATGCGCGGCGGGCGTCCTCAGTTGCGCTTGAATACAGGACGTCGGCGCGGCTTCAGGCATGCCCCGCTCTGGCCACAGGTAGCCCTTCACGCGATGTCGTTCGCCCTGGGACTTGAAACGCAGTTGGCTGCGCAGTTGACTGCCGGTGCGCGCGCCGGCCAGGCGCAAGGCAGTGCGCTGGGTATCCAACAGGCAATCGACGATTGCCTGATACAAACCGTCCGGGCCGGTGATGTGCGCGCCGAGATTATGGCCTTGCTCGTCAAACACCTGAAAACCCTCGGCGGACTCGACGATCGTACGGCGCACTGCCGCTCCGGCAGGCCCGACCTGCTCAAGGAGGCGTCCGGTCAAATACCCTTCGCGCACCTGGAACGAAAAATCCCGCGGCCAACCCGGCAAACGCTCAAGCGTGCCCAGCGCGATACGTCGCGTCCCCGCGTTGGCCAATTGCGGCCAAACCAGGCCCATCAGTGCCTGGTCCTCGTGCAATTTATTCAGAGCCTGTCGGGCTTTGCGCGCCAGGCGCAACGGAACGCGGCCGCTCTCATGCAAGACCCGGCGATCAGTCGTGCGGGCCTGGGAGGCCAGCTCCCTGGCGACTCGACGTGGCAACTGGGGATATAGCGCGATCAAAGGCTCCAGTTCCCCCTGAGCAATGCCTTCGTAATCCTGATAAAGACGACGATGCAACTGCGCATGCTGTGTGTTGACGGTCGCCAGCAGCTGCTTTCGAAGCACCTCGGACGCCTGTTCCCGCGCAACGGTTTGCCCAAGCAGCTGTGTACGTTCTTCACTGCTGAGCGCTTGCAGCAGCACGTCCATCACCTGACCCTCCTTGAGCTGTTGCTCGCTGACAGGAACAGGCAGGCCCTCATCGTCGAAGGGTTCCCGGAACGCCAGGCTTTCGAGCACATTACCCGGCTCGTCGCGCACCTCAAAAAAGCGCCCCTTGGGCCACCCCGGCATCAACGGCAAGGCGAGCATTTGCACACGGGCGGTGGCAGCATCGGCGCGCGCGCCCTGCTCAAGCGTATAGGTCAGCGCGCCGATTTTATGATGCAGGCGCCAGCGCGCCACGGCGTTCTGAACACGCTCCGGCAAGGGTTCGTGCTCCAGGGCCAGTTGTTGCATGTCGGCCAGTGCCAGTTCGGTGATGGCCGCGAGGCTGTTCAACGGGTCCTCGGGCACTGCGCTCAACGCGGGATCGATCCGCCTCAGGTTATAGGAGGGCGAATGCCAGTCCTGCGGACGCTCGAACGCGTGCTGCCAGCCACCCTGCCGGTTATGCTCCAGGGGCGGGCGCCAGGCCTCAGGTCGTCGCGGGTGCAGGGCGCGCCACTTGCCCATGACCGGATCAAAGCTGATTGCGTACAGCGCGCCATCGATGCTCGCATAGGCACTGCCGTTGGCCTGGTAGATGCCTCTGGAGTCGACGTCCCATCCGCGCTGGAACATTTCCGGCGGCTGACTGTACGGCGCCAGCCGCGGGCGCCACAGCCTCGAGCTCTGATCCTGCAAGGCGATGGGCTCGACTTTCTCAAAGAACCGCGAAGACCGGGTGAGCTGGCGTTTGAGGCTGCCAACGACTTTCCCGCCTGCGGCGAACAGCATCATGCCCACAATGTTTTCCGCCACGTTGAACAGGTGGTGGAGCGCCTCGTCCTTCTCGCCGTGAGCCCAGTCCTCGACGCCTTCAAACACCTCGCCGAGCAGTTGGCCGACAGCCACGCCCATCATCAGTTGGCCCAGTACCGGGACGACAAAACCGGCTACGTTGAGCGCGTTCAGCCCGATATCCAGATAGGTTTGCAGACGTTGCTGCCAGGCCTCTTCATCCACTTCGGCCTTGGGCACCGCCAATACCAGGGCATCGAGCTGGATCTTGCCGATACAGGCCTGAACCAGGAAATCCGACAACCGTACCTGTATCGGGATCACTCGTAACGGGCCGACCTTGCGCGCCGTATCGTAGCGCTGGAAAAACTCCAGGCGCTCAGACTCATCCAGATAAGCCCCGAACGTTTTGCGGTAAGACTGCGCTTGCAACATCAGGCTCAGATAAAGCGTGAAGTCCTCCAGGTGCGCGTATTCGTACCAGGGGCGCAGCGGTTCGTTGGGCATGTAGACCACAAAATGCCTGGTCGGCAATTGGCCGGGGGGCTCCCGGCTGAACAACATGACGCCCCACAGGCAGACGCCGTCGATATTCAGGCCTTGCCAGATCCACGGCTCATTGGCCGGAATCGAACTGTGCGATTCATCCGCCGGCTGGTCAGCCTTGATCAGGTTGAGCAACCCGTCGTAGGTCGGCTCGCCGAGGTAACCCTTGGCATAGGCGATATGCAGGTCCATTTGCAGGTCGAGGCTTTTGGATTCGCCAAGATCAAAGATTGTCCGATTGAAACCCTGCCCATCGGCGCCCGGCCCCCGCAGGTTGAATACGCTGCGCACGTGAGCCTGGTAGGCCGCCCCCAGATCCAGCTCACGGCAGTAGCCGACAAACTCGGTAACCGTCATGCCGGCGATGGCCTGCCCGGTAGCCGCGCTGCGCAGCAGCGCCGAAGCGGACAAGCCACCAGGTTCGGCCTGGCTCTCGGAAAAGTTTTTCATCGCCGCCTGCACCAGGCTGAGGGTCTCGACCGTCACGGTCTCTTGCAGGGCGCCTCCCAGGTCCGCGCCGACGCCCGACAAGCTGCGTTTTGACAGCTCCAGCGTGTCACGCTCCACTTCCACGCCCGCTACGCCCTTGCCCAGTAAAAAAGTGCGTAATCGCTCAATGCAAAACCTGTCCAGCGACTGCAGGCGCCCGAGCCGTTGCTGAGCACGCAGGCGCGTCTCCTGGCTGTCACGGTGGGTTTGTTCGATCGCTCGCAGAGTAGTGGACTTGGCCTCCAGCAGCCAATGCGGCAGCGTGGCCTGCAGCGCCCGGGCCTTGCCCAGGTCGCCGGTCATCTCCAGCAGGGCAGCCTCCATCTCGGCTTGGGTCACAGGCTTTGCGGCATTGAGCAACTCGCGTCTCGGCACCATCGACAACGTCTTCCTTTGCGTTGAATAACGATGGATACGATAAGCGCGAAATACAGGAAAACAGATTCGAATACCCCCGCATTGTCCTGTGCGATCAATGCAGATTTTCTATGCAAAATTGCGTTATTTGACGCCAATTCGCTGCACACCGCGCCCGACAAGGACCGGGCAAAAACCGATCGCGGCCATTTGCCTTATAACTTATCGGTCTAAAACTCCCACAAATGCCTCGGGTCAGTTTCAGGGTATGCGCCCTCACGGCGCTGTGAGTTTTTAGTCTCCCCAACGGAAAAACCGGTAAGGAATTTATGTGTGGATTAGCTGGCGAGCTACGTTTTGATCATCAACCTGCCGACCTGGCAGCAATAGAACGCATCACCCATCACTTGGCCCCGCGCGGGCCGGATGCCTGGGGCTTCCACGCCCAGGGCCCGATTGCGCTTGGCCACCGTCGCCTGAAAATCATGGACCTGTCGGACGGCTCGGCCCAACCGATGGTCGACGCCCATCTGGGCCTGTCCCTGGCCTTCAACGGCGCCATCTACAACTTCCCGGAACTCAGGGCAGAACTGGAAGCCCTGGGCTACGCCTTCTACTCCGGCGGCGACACCGAGGTGCTGCTCAAGGGCTATCACGCCTGGGGCGAAGCGCTGTTGCCCAAGCTCAATGGCATGTTTGCATTTGCCATTTGGGAGCGGGATGCCCAGCGCCTGTTTATTGCGCGTGACCGTCTCGGCGTGAAGCCGTTGTACCTGTCGCGCACCGGTCAGCGCTTGCGCTTTGCTTCGGCGTTGCCGGCACTGCTCAAGGGCGGTGACATCAACCCGATCCTTGACCCGGTGGCACTCAACCATTACCTGAATTTCCACGCCGTGGTGCCGGCGCCGCGTACCTTGCTGGCCGGCATTGAAAAGCTGCCACCGGCCAGCTGGATGCGCATGGACGCCAACGGCAAGACCGAGCAGAAAACCTGGTGGACCCTGCCCTACGGCCCGCATGAGGATGAACGCAACCTCACCCTCGAAGACTGGACCGACCGCGTCCTCGACAGCACCCGCGAAGCCGTGGCGATCCGCCAACGTGCCGCCGTGGATGTCGGTGTGCTGCTCTCCGGCGGCGTCGACTCGAGCATGCTCGTCGGCCTGCTGCGCGAAGTCGGCGTAGAGGGCCTGTCGACCTTCTCCATCGGTTTTGAAGATGCCGGCGGCGAGCGTGGCGACGAGTTCCAGTACTCGGACCTGATCGCCCGGCACTACAACACCCGCCACCACCAGTTGCGCATCGCCGAAAGCGAGATTATCGAGCAACTGCCTGCGGCCTTCCGCGCCATGAGCGAGCCGATGGTCAGCCACGACTGCATCGCCTTCTACCTGCTGTCACGGGAAGTGGCCAAGCATTGCAAAGTGGTGCAGAGCGGCCAGGGCGCCGATGAGTTGTTCGCCGGTTACCACTGGTATCCGCAGGTGGACGGCGCCAGCGATCCCTACAGTGCCTACCGCGAGGCGTTCTTCGACCGCAGCTACGACGACTACGCCGCCACCGTCGCCCCGAAATGGCTGACCGCCAACGACGCTGCGGGCGACTTCGTGCGCGAGCATTTCGCGATGCCGGGGGCGGATGCCGCAGTGGACAAGGCGCTGCGCCTGGACAGCACCGTGATGCTGGTGGACGATCCGGTCAAACGCGTCGACAACATGACCATGGCCTGGGGCCTGGAAGCGCGTACGCCGTTCCTGGACTACCGCCTGGTGGAACTGTCGGCTCGCGTGCCAAGCCAGTTCAAATTGCCCGATGGCGGCAAACAGGTGTTGAAAGAGGCGGCGCGCCGCGTCATCCCCAGCGAAGTCATCGACCGCAAGAAAGGTTACTTCCCGGTGCCGGGACTCAAGCATTTGCAGGGTGACACCCTCAATTGGGTGCGCGACCTGCTGCTGGACCCCAGCCAGGACCGAGGCCTGTTCAACCCGGCCACACTCGACCGCCTGCTCACCGACCCGCAAGGTCAACTGACCCCGCTGCGCGGTTCGAAACTGTGGCAACTGGCGGCGCTGAACCTGTGGCTCAGCGAACAAGGAATCTGATCGATGAAACCCCATGCAGCGGCTTACAGCCAACGTTTGCTCAAGGGCCAGGCGCCGTCCTACGAGCGCCTGCAAGCCCGACTGGCCGAGGATGGCAACCCGCACCACGCTGAACCGATTGCCGTGCATTGCGGCTGGGGCCGGTTACTGATCGGCCATACGTTTCCCGACCCCGCCAGCCTGGCCGAAGAACTGCTCAAGGAGCAGCCTGGGGAGCGCGATATCGCGCTGTACGTGGCCGCGCCTCAGCAGATTCTCGGGCTCGACCCGCAACAATTGTTTCTCGACCCCTCCGACACCCTGCGCCTGTGGTTTACCGACTATCGCCCGGCCACCCGCGTATTTCGCGGCTTTCGCATACGCCGCGTACAGACCGATGCCGACTGGCAGGCGGTCAACCTGCTGTACCAGGGACGCGGCATGTTGCCTGTCGACGCGGCCCGTCTCACGCCCCGCCACCAAGGCGGCCCGGTGTATTGGCTGGCCGAAGACGAAGACAGCGGCGCGGTGATCGGCAGCGTGATGGGCCTCAATCATCAGAAAGCCTTTCACGACCCGGAACACGGCAGCAGCCTGTGGTGCCTGGCGGTCGACCCGCAGTGCACTCGCCCCGGCGTGGGTGAAGTACTGGTGCGTCACTTGGTCGAGCATTTCATGAGCCGTGGCCTGAGTTATCTCGACCTGTCGGTGCTGCACGATAACCGCCAGGCCAAGAACCTTTACACCAAGCTGGGTTTCAGGGCGCTGACCACGTTTGCGATCAAGCGCAAGAATGGCATCAACCAACCATTGTTTCTGGGGCCGGGTCCGCAGGCGCAATTCAACCCCTATGCACGGATCATCGTCGAAGAAGCCCATCGCCGGGGCATCGATGTACAGGTCGATGATGCCGAGGCCGGCTTGTTCACCCTCAGCCATGGCGGGCGCCGTGTGCGCTGCCGTGAATCCCTCAGCGACCTGACCAGCGCGATCAGCATGACCTTGTGCCAGGACAAAAGCCTGACCCACAAAGTACTCAAGGCGGCGGGTTTGAACTTGCCGGCACAACAATTGGCAGGCAGTGCCGATGACAACCTCGAGTTTCTCGATGAGCACCAGCGCATCGTGGTCAAGCCGCTGGACGGCGAGCAAGGCCAGGGCGTGGCCGTGGACTTGCAGACCATCGAAGACGTGCAACAGGCCATCGAGGCGGCACGCCAGTTCGACAGCCGGGTGCTGCTGGAAAGCTTTCACCAGGGCCTGGACCTGCGCATTCTGGTGATCGGCTTTGAAGTGGTCGCCGCCGCGATCCGTCGCCCGGCCGAAGTCACCGGCGATGGTCACCACAGCATCCGCGCCTTGATCGAGGCCCAAAGCCGTCGCCGCCAAGCGGCCACCGATGGCGAAAGCAAGATCCCGCTCGATGGCGAAACCGAGCGCACGCTGCATGCCGCCGGCTATGACTACGACAGCATCCTGCCACCTGGCCAGACCCTGGCGGTGCGCCGCACGGCCAACCTGCACACCGGTGGCTGCCTGGAAGATGTCACCGCGATCCTGCATCCCACCCTGGCGGATGCCGCCGTGCGAGCCGCCCGTGCCCTGGACATCCCAATGGTGGGCCTGGACCTGATGGTGCCCGCGGCAGACCAGCCCGAGTACGTGTTTATCGAAGCCAATGAGCGCGCCGGCCTGGCCAACCATGAGCCGCAACCCACTGCGCAAAAATTTGTGGACTTGCTGTTTCCCCACAGCTGAACGATCCGACCTTAGGAGTCTTTATGAGCCGAACCATCCCCGAACCGGATCTGAACTACCTGCAAAAAGTCCTCCTGGAAATGCTCGCCATTCCCAGCCCGACCGGATTTACCGACACCATCGTGCGCTACGTCGCCGAACGCCTGGAAGAACTGGGCATTCCGTTCGAAATGACCCGGCGCGGCACCATTCGCGCCACCCTGAAGGGTCAGAAAAACAGCCCGGACCGTGCCGTGTCCGCGCACCTGGACACCATCGGCGCGGCGGTACGGGCGATCAAGGACAATGGTCGCCTGAGCCTGGCGCCGGTGGGCTGCTGGTCGAGCCGGTTTGCCGAAGGCAGCCGGGTCAGCCTGTTTACCGACAACGGTGTGATTCGCGGCAGTGTATTGCCGCTGATGGCCTCCGGACACGCCTTCAACACCGCAGTGGATGAAATGCCGGTGAGTTGGGACCATGTGGAACTGCGCCTGGACGCCTACTGCGCCACCCGCGCCGACTGCGATTCGCTGGGCATCAGCGTGGGCGACTATGTGGCCTTCGACCCATTGCCCGAATTCACCGAGAGCGGGCATATCAGCGCCCGCCACCTGGACGATAAAGCCGGCGTCGCGGCCTTGCTCGCCGCCCTCAAGGCCATCGTCGACAGTGGCGAACCGTTGCTGATCGACTGTCACCCGCTGTTCACCATCACCGAAGAAACCGGCAGTGGCGCGGCGGCCGCCCTACCCTGGGATGTCAGTGAATTCGTGGGGATCGACATCGCGCCGGTCGCACCCGGCCAGCACTCCAGCGAGCACGCCGTGAGCGTTGCGATGCAGGACTCCGGTGGGCCGTATGACTATCACCTGTCTCGCCACCTGCTGCGCCTGGCCAATGACAACGAGCTGCCGGTACGCCGCGACTTGTTCCGTTACTACTTCAGCGATGCCCACTCGGCCGTCACCGCCGGCCACGACATCCGCACCGCCCTGCTGGCCTTCGGCTGCGACGCCACCCACGGCTACGAACGTACGCACATCGACAGCCTGGCCGCGCTCAGCCGCCTGTTGGGCGCCTATATTCTCAGCCCGCCGGTATTCGCCAGCGATGCACAACCGGCCCAGGGCTCTCTGGACAGGTTCAGCCATCAGCTGGAACACGAGACGCAGATGGAGAGCGACACTCGCGTGCCGTCGGTGGACAGCCTGGTCGGTCAGAAGTCCTGACGCTGCTGGTAACCAGGGCCCCGGCGCAGTAGGATCGCCGGGACCCTACCTCTGAGGCTTGTATGCTGATTCCCTACGATGCACTTGAAGTCGATACCCTGACCCGGCTCATCGAAGACTTCGTCACCCGCGACGGCACCGACAATGGCGACGACACGCCGCTGGAAACCCGCGTACTGCGCGTACGTCAAGCCCTGACCAAGGGCCAGGCGCTGATCGTATTCGACCCCGAGAGCGAGCAATGCCAGTTGATGCTCAAGCACGATGTGCCCAAGCATCTGTTCGACTGAGGACGTTTCAGGGGTTGGTGGCGGTGTGGGGTTGGGCTGCCTGGCGTTCGAGTATCTTCTGGTAGACCTCGGCACGGTGCACCTTGACGCCCACGGGCGCCGCGATACCGAATTTTACCTGGGTACCGTTCAGTTCGAGGATATGCAAAGCGATGTCATCGCCGATGGAGATGATTTCGCCTATGGCGCGGCTTAAGACCAGCATGGCGGTTGTCCTTTTGGAGTGACAGGACCTTGACCATGCGCGCTTGAATAGGGCCCAGCAATGGCTTGCGGTCAAATCAGGCACTACCTACATCAACAGGTAATTTGCCTGACAGACTGCACGCTAATCAGCCCTTAACGGCTTGCGCCTTGGCCCGCATCTTGTCGGCCATCAGCGTCATTTCGTCGTAGAGCAATTGCGGGTTCTTTTGCTTCAAGGCCCAGGCCATCCGCCCCTGCTCATGGGGCAGAATCATGAATTCACCTGCGGCCACGCGCTGGTAGATGTAATCGGCAATGTCTGCCGCCGAGATCGGCGAGCTTTCCAGCAACTTGCCCACCTGCGCCTTCATCGCCGGGGTCGGCCCCCGGAAAGAGTCGAGCAGGTTGGTCTGGAAAAACGACGGGCACACCACATGCACGCCCACTTCCTGCTGCTTGAGTTCCACCAGCAGACTTTCCGACAGCGCCACCACACCGGCCTTGGCCACGTTGTAGTTGCTCATCGCCGGCCCCTGCATCAGCGCCGCCATCGAGGCGATGTTGATGATCCGGCCCTTGCTCTTCTCCAACAGCGGCAGGAACGCCTTGCATCCCTTGACCACGCCCATCAGGTTGATTGCAATCTGCCAGTCCCAATCCTCCAGGGACAATTCGGCGAAGAAGCCGCCCGACGCGACCCCGGCATTATTGACGATGACATCAATGCCGCCGAGCTTCACCTCGCACGCTTGGGCAAGCGCCGTGAGCTGGCTGTAGTCACGCACATCACAGCGCTGGGTGAAGCCATCACCACCGGCCTCGCGCACCTGCTTGAGGGTTTCCTGCAAGCCCGGCTCGCTGACATCCGACAAGGCCAACTGCCAACCTTCACGGGCCCAGCGCAGAGCGATTTCACGACCCAGCCCGGACCCGGCGCCAGTGATCATCATGCGATTTTGCATAGAGAAGTTGCCTTGTGTTCTCGGAAGTAGTGCTCGGCAGTGTAGCGAAGGTTTTTCCCGTACCCACGCACCATCCAATTGATGAATGCCTCGGGCAAACCGGCGAGCGGGTACGAGGCTGGCTTATCGGGTAAGTTCAATCTTTTTCAACTAAGCCTGGCTATTTGCGAGCGCATTAAAAGAAATAAGAAAGTTTGCAAAATGCTTTAAAGAAACAGGGAATTTTCTTTAAAGGGGCACAGTCGGAGTTATCAAGGCGTCCGTGAACAACTGGCGGGCCTCTCGTTAAACAACCGGTCTTTACCCAAGGCCAATAAGGAAGAAAACATGAGCCTCATTCTGATCATTATCCTGATCCTGCTGTTGGTCGGCGGCTTGCCGGTGTTCCCTCACTCGCGTAATTGGGGCTATGGCCCATCGGGTATCCTGGGTGTCGTGCTGGTCGTTCTGCTGGTGTTGCTGTTGCTCGGTCGCATATAAGCGCCGCCCAAAAAAAGAGGCCTCATATAGAGGCCTCTTTTTTATTGCCGGTTAATTAGTCCGGCTTGCCATCCACCACACCTGCCGTGTTATCCAGCAGGCTCTTGGTTGCGGTTTGCAGGAACGATTCGAGCTTCTGCTTCAACGCCGCCTCATCCGGCGAGTCCGGAATGACTTTGCCGGTCGGGTTTTCGCCCAAGCCGTATTCCCACAGCTTCGGTGGCATGTCCTTAGGCAATACCAACACGCGGTCGTCGGTGAGCAAGGCGACGGTCTGGTCGCTGCCCGATGGCTTGATCACGCCGAAGCCTTTGTCGCCTTCCGGCAGGTTCAGCAAGTCACGGCCCCAGCACTGGTGCAGGGTGTCACCGCCGAGGCGGCCCATGATGGTCGGCACGATGTCGATCTGGGTGCCCACGGTGTGGTCACGCACGCCGAACTTCTCCTGCATGCCCGGTGCGATCATCAGCATCGGCACGTTGAAGCGGCCCAGGTCCATCTCGGTGATCTGCTGTTCGTTACCAAAACCGTGGTCGCCCACGATCACGAACAGGGTTTCCTTGAAGTACGGCTCTTTACGGGCTTTTTCAAAGAACTGGCCCAAGGCCCAGTCGGAGTAACGCATGGCGGTCAAATGCTCGTTGAGGCTGCCACGGTCGGTGACTTTCTCTACCGGCAATGGCGTCGGCAACGCGTACGGCGTGTGGTTGGACAGGGTTTGCAGCAGTGCGTAGAACGGCTTGCCGCCTTCGCGGGCTTTCAACTCTTCCAGGCCACGGTTGAACATGTCCTGGTCGGACACGCCCCAGGTCGGGTCGGAGAACACCGGGTTGACGAAGTCGTTACGCCCGATGAAGTTGGTCATGCCCTGGTTGCTGAAGAAGCCCGACTGGTTGTCCCAGGCGAAATCGCCGTTGTAGACGTACACGTCGTCAAATTTGCGAGCGCTGAGCAACTGCGGCAGGCCCGACAGCTTGTGGCTGCCTTCCGGCGTCTGCATCAGGTATTCGAAGCCCGGCAGGTTCGGGAAGCAGGCCATGGTGGCGAACATACCCTGGTGGGTGTGGGTGCCGTTGGAGAAGAAGCGGTCGAACAGCAAGCCTTCCTTGGACAGTTTGTCGAAGTACGGGGTGATATTGCCCGGACGCCCCAAGGCGCCTACCGAGTGACCGGCAAAGCTCTCCATTAGGATCACCACGACGTTCTTGATCGGCAGGGTCTTCTCGGCCGGTGGCGTGAAGTCACGGCGCACGGCGGCGCTGGCGGTGTCTACCAGCTTCTCATGGGCCGGCAGCAGCAACATGTCGCGCACGGTCCGGGTCGCAAGCGGCTGGTCCAGGGTGGCCTTCCAGATGTTGGTACGCTCTTCGGAGAAACGCGCCTTGGCGGCGGCAATCAGCGACAGGGTGCCGTTCAAACCCAGCTGGTTGGCGAAGTTCGAGTCGGTGGTGTAGACATCCCCCCAACGCAGCGGCGGGCCCTGGCGCAGGGTGCCGCGAATGGCGACGGTAGCGATCAACAGGCAGACCACGAACACCGCAATACGGGTGTACCACGGCGCCACCTGGCGCGTGCCGATGCTGCCGCCGCTGAACGGGCCACGGGGGCGCGTTGCGCGGTCGGCACCTTTAAAGGCCATGCTCAGGATCAGCGTACCCACGGCCCAGGCCAGCAGGTAACGCACCACCGGGAAACCGTACCAGAGCATGCTCATCACGGTTTTCGGGTCTTCCTTCACGTATTGGAAGACCAGGCCGTTGAGGCGCTGGTGGAACTCGCGGTAGAAGTCCATTTCCATCAGGCCCAGGAACAGGGCAATGCTGGACGCGACGGTCAGCCACAAACGGAAGAACCCCCGCGCCGCCATGGCTCGCACGCTGAACAACGCCAGCAGCAGCGGCACCAGCGCATACATCACAAAGCGGATGTCGAAGCGCGTACCGTTGGCGAACGCTTCGAGGAAGGTCGAGGCCGGCGTATCGAGGATCATCTCACGGTTGTAGACCAGCAGCGCCAGGCGCAGCAGGGAGAACATCACCATCATGACCAGTGCGCAAAGCAGTGTGTACGCCAGATGGGATTTGACGGTCGGTTGCAGCAGGCGATTTGAAGCTCGCTGCTGATTCAGGGCGTCCGGGTTTGCCATGTCGTTTCAGGACCCATTGGAAGTTTAAGTTTCGAAGTAATGCAGTGGCGCGAATGGTGCCCGATCAACGGCGGCAAGGCTATTAATTACTGAACGCGCACCACTGCCCCACCGTGAATGGCACTCGAAATAGAGCCTTTGGATGGGAGATGAAGCCGGCGAATTGTCTTGGATGAGATGTGAAAATTTCGTGCACCGAATATTTCGACACACAAATTTCCCAACTACTGGGAAAGCAAATGTGGGAGGGGGCTTGCTCCCGATGGCGGTGTAACAGTCAACGAATGT
>NZ_JBNPJV010000020.1:0-70620 GCF_050312585.1 Pseudomonas sp. R19M | reverse complement strand
TGGGGGGCGCAGCCGCCCCAAACCCTGGCACCTCGGTCCTCCTGTAATACCGCGGCGTCTTTGTTGGGGCGGCTACGCCCCCCAGCGCGGGGCAAGCCCGCTCACTACAGATGATGTGTTCTACAGCCCGCCATTTAACTGACTGGCATTAGGGCTTGCCCCCGATAGCGGTGGTCAATTATGTATAAGTGGCCTGGCACACTGCTATCGGGAACCAGCCCCCTCTCACAACTATTCGCGTCCTCTGCCTGGTCCGGCAAAAGCTGTTGATAAATGCAGGCATCCGCTCAGCTATACTCCCCTGCATTTGAATGGGCCTTCGAGGAATTACTGTGAAGAACTGGACCTTGCGCCAAAGGATTTTGGCTAGCTTTGCGGTCATTATCGCCATCATGCTGTTAATGGTTGTGGTCTCCTATTCACGGTTGCTGAAGATCGAAACCAGTGAAGTCGCGGTGCGTGACGACGCGGTGCCGGGGGTTTACCTCAGTTCGATGATTCGTAGCGCCTGGGTCGACAGTTACCTGCATATCCTGGAACTGATCGGTTCGGGTCAAAACAAGGGGCTGAGCGACACCGACAAGGCTGAGTTCAAGTCCTTCGAAGCGCGCATCCTGCAACAGATGGCCAACTACCAGGCCACCATCAACGGTGGTGACGATCAGGCCGAGTTCGATAGATTCGAAGCCTACCACCAGAATTACAACAAGGCCCTGGCTGCGGTGGTGGATCGCTTGCAAAACAACGACGTCGCCGCTGCGCGCAAGTTGTTTGACACCGAAATGACACCGGCCTGGACCGCAGGCCGCATGAAGCTCAATGACATCATTACCGAAAACAAGAACGTCGCCGACCATGCAACCAACGCGATCGACGCTGCTGTAGAGGCCGCAAAGATCAGCATGTTCGTCTCGCTGGGCCTGGCCATTCTCGCCGCCGCCCTTTGTGGCCTGTTGTTGATGCGCGCGATCACGGGGCCGATGCAGCGCATTGTTTCGATTCTGGGCACCATGCGTGACGGTGACCTGAGCAAACGCTTGAACCTGGAGCGCAAGGACGAATTCGGCGCAGTCGAAACCGGCTTCAACGACATGATGACCGAACTGACTGCGCTGGTGTCCCAGGCCCAACGCTCGTCGGTGCAGGTGACCACCTCGGTGACCGAGATCGCCGCGACCTCCAAGCAGCAACAGGCGACCGCCACCGAAACGGCTGCAACCACCACCGAAATCGGGGCCACTTCTCGCGAAATTGCTGCAACGTCCAAGGACTTGGTCCGCACCATGACCGAGGTATCCACCGCCGCCGACCAGGCTTCGGTCGCTGCCGGTTCCGGTCAGCAAGGGCTGGCGCGCATGGAAGAAACCATGCATTCGGTGATGGGCGCCGCCGACCTGGTCAACGCCAAGCTGGCGATCCTCAATGAGAAGGCCGGCAACATCAACCAGGTGGTGGTGACCATCGTCAAGGTTGCCGACCAGACCAACCTGTTGTCGCTCAACGCGGCTATCGAAGCCGAGAAGGCCGGCGAATACGGCCGCGGCTTTGCCGTGGTTGCCACCGAAGTCCGTCGCTTGGCCGACCAGACCGCAGTGGCCACGTATGACATCGAACAGATGGTGCGCGAGATCCAGTCGGCGGTGTCGGCGGGCGTGATGGGCATGGACAAGTTTTCTGAAGAAGTGCGCCGTGGCATGTTCGAAGTGCAGCAAGTCGGCGAGCAGCTGTCGCAGATCATCCACCAGGTACAGGCCCTGGCGCCTCGGGTGTTGATGGTCAACGAAGGCATGCAGGCCCAGGCCACCGGTGCCGAGCAGATCAACCACGCGTTGGTGCAACTGGGCGATGCCAGCAGCCAGACCGTGGAGTCCCTGCGCCAGGCCAGTTTTGCCATTGATGAATTGAGCCAGGTTGCGGTCGGTCTGCGCAGCGGCGTATCGCGTTTCAAAGTCTGATGAGCGACTTTGCGGCTAAACGCGGCGCCGTCCCGGCAGCGAAAAAGACGTTGTTCCTGGTGTTTCACATCGGCGGCGAACGTTATGCGCTCAAGGCCACGGAAGTGGCCGAGGTGCTGCCGCGCGTGCCGCTCAAACCCATCGCTCATGCGCCGACGTGGGTGGCAGGCATATTTGCCCATCGCGGGGTGTTGGTGCCGGTGATCGACCTCAGTGCGTTGACCTTCGGCACAGCAGCCCAGGTGCGTACCAGCACTCGTCTGGTGCTGGTCAACTACCAGCCGCAACCCTGGATCGAGGCGCGCAGGCTGGGGTTGATCCTGGAGCAGGCTACCGACACCTTGCGTTGCTACCCTACCGAGTTTCAACCCTATGGCCTCGACAATCGGCAGGCGCCTTACCTGGGGTTGGTGCGTGAAGATGCCCAGGGCTTGATGCAGTGGATCGGCGTGGCCGAGTTATTGACCGATGAAGCCCGCGCTTTGCTATTTTCTGCCGAGCTGAGCCTATGAGCAGCGACCCACGTTTCTTTACCTTCCTGAAAGAGCGCATTGGCCTGGACGTCGCATCGGTGGGCGAGGCCATTATCGAGCGCGCCGTGCGCCAGCGCAGCCAGGCCGTGCAGGCGGTGACGCTGGAGCATTATTGGCAGCGACTGCAAAGCTCGCAGGACGAGCAGCAAGCGCTGATCGAGGCGGTGATTGTTCCCGAGACCTGGTTTTTCCGGTACCCGGAGTCCTTTGCCACCTTGGCGCGTCTGGCCAAGGCGCGTCTGGCCGAGATCAACCAGCTGCGCGCGTTGCGCATTCTCAGCCTGCCATGTTCGACCGGCGAAGAGCCCTATTCGATTGCCATGGCGTTGCTCGATGCCGGCCTGGCCCCGCACCAGTTCAAGGTGCAGGGCATGGACGTCAGCCCGCTGTCGGTAGAGCGGGCGCGGCGCGGGGTGTACGGGAAGAATTCCTTTCGCGGTGGCGACCTGGAGTTTCGCCAGCGCCACTTCACCGAGCAGGCCGACGGTTACCACATTGCCGATCGAGTGCGTGAGCAGGTGCGCCTGCAAGTCGGAAACCTGCTGGACCCTGCGTTGCTGGCGAATGAACCCAGCTATGACTTCGTGTTCTGCCGCAACCTGCTGATCTACTTCGACCAGCCGACCCAGAAACAAGTCTTCGATGTGCTCAAGGGCTTGACCCATGTCGATGGCGTGCTGTTTATCGGCCCGGCCGAAGGCAGTTTGCTGGGGCGCCATGGCATGCGCTCGATTGGCGTGCCGCAGTCCTTTGCCTTCAGCCGACATGTGGAACCGGTGAAGCCTGCGCCGGTTTTCGTGCCGATGCCGGCACCCGTCCCGGCGCGCAGCGCAGCACCGATCCCGCCCAAACCGCGCCCGTTCAGCACGGTCAGCGCCCAGGTGCTGCCGATCAAGGCGCCGCAAACGGACGCGGGTGATTTGCTCAGCCGGATCGCCACCCTGGCCAATGAGGGCAAAAGTGCTGAGGCCCGCGCTGCCTGCGAACAGTATTTGAGCAACCACCCGCCGGCCGCCCAAGTGTTTTACTGGCTGGGCTTGCTCAGCGATGTGGCCGGCAGCGCCCTGGAAGCCCAGGGGTATTACCGCAAAGCCCTATACCTGGAACCGCAGCACCCGCAGGCCCTGATGCACCTGGCCGCGTTGCTCGAGTCCCAGGGCGACAGTGCGGGGGCGCGCCGTTTGCAGGCGCGGGCCGCGCGTAGCGAGCGAGCTGACAGTGAGTCCAAACGATGAGTACCTCCGACGCGCTCGACACTGCGGGTCTTGACCTGACCCTGGCCGACACCCAACGCATCGACGATTGCTGGAACCGTATCGGCATCCATGGCGACAAGTCCTGCCCGTTGCTGGCCGAACATATTCACTGCCGCAACTGCTCGGTGTATTCCGCCGCCGCCACGCGCTTGCTCGACCGCTATGCGTTGCAGCAGGACGATCGCCACGCGATCACCGCCGACGCCGTCGACGAGAACGTGACCACCCGTTCCCTGCTGATGTTCCGCCTCGGCGAAGAATGGCTGGGCATCGCCACCCGCTGCCTGGTGGAAGTGGCACCGCTGCAACCGATCCATTCCCTGCCGCACCAGCGCTCACGGGCATTGCTCGGCGTAGCCAACGTACGCGGCGCGCTGGTGGC
This sequence comes from Pseudomonas sp. R19M, assembly GCF_050312585.1. NCBI lineage: Bacteria > Pseudomonadati > Pseudomonadota > Gammaproteobacteria > Pseudomonadales > Pseudomonadaceae > Pseudomonas > Pseudomonas sp. R19M. The sequence continues at coordinate 66,494 of NZ_JBNPJV010000020.1, read as the reverse complement.
GTGCCTGTCGCTGGTCGAGCTGCTTGGCCTGGACGTCACCGATCATGGCGCGACGGGCGGGCGCATCATGCCGCGCATGTTGATCATCGCCGCGCAGGACGGCCCGGTGGTGGTGCCGGTGGACGAAGTCGACGGTATCCATGCCATCGATGAACGCGCCTTGAAGGCCGCGTCCGCCTCCGGCACCCAGGCCAGCGCGCGCTTCACCCAGGGTGTGTTGCAGTGGAAGGGCCGCAGCCTGCGTTGGCTGGACGAGGCGCAATTGCTGTCCGCCGTGACCCGGAGCCTCACATGACCCCCGACCAGATGCGCGATGCCTCGTTGCTGGAACTGTTCAGCCTGGAAGCTGATGCGCAGACCCAGGTATTGAGCGCGGGCCTGCTGGCCCTGGAGCGTAACCCGACCCAGGCCGACCAGCTTGAGGCCTGCATGCGCGCCGCCCATTCGCTCAAGGGCGCGGCGCGCATCGTCGGTGTGGACGCCGGGGTCAGCGTGGCCCACGTCATGGAGGACTGCCTGGTCAGTGCCCAGGAAAGCCGTCTGTACCTGCAACCTGAGCATATCGACGCTCTGCTGCAGGGCACCGATTTGCTGATGCGCATTGCCACCCCCGGCAATGATGTGGGAGCGGCCGATATTGATGCCTATGTGGCCTTGATGGAACGGCTGCTCGATCCGTCGCAGCCGAGTGCCAATGTCGCGCCGCCGCCACCACCGACCGAGCCTGCCCCGGCGCCGATCATTGAAGCGCTTGCACCTGAGCCCGAGCCGGCGTTGCCGCGCCAGAGCAAACCGATGACCGAGGGTGGCGAGCGCGTGCTGCGCGTGACCGCCGAGCGCTTGAACAGTCTGTTGGACCTGTCCAGCAAGTCCCTTGTGGAAACCCAGCGGCTCAAGCCTTACCTGGCAAGCATGCAGCGCCTCAAGCGGATTCAAAGTAACGGCGCACGCGCACTGGATACGCTGGACGGCCAGCTCAGGGCGCTGGATTTGAGCCTCGAAGCCGAGGAGGCGCTGGCCGACACCCGGCGTTTGCTGAGCGAAGCCCAGGCCCTGCTGGCGGAAAAAATCGTCGAGCTGGATGAGTTCGGCTGGCAGGCCGGGCAGCGTGCCCAGGTGCTTTACGACACGGCGCTGGCCTGTCGCATGCGGCCCTTTGCCGATGTACTGGCCGGGCAGGTGCGCATGGTCCGCGACCTCGGGCGCAGCCTGGGCAAGCAGGTGCGCCTGGAAATCGAAGGCGAAAAGACCCAGGTCGATCGCGACGTGTTGGAAAAGCTCGAGGCGCCACTCACTCATTTGCTGCGCAATGCCGTCGACCACGGCATCGAAATGCCCGAGCAGCGTATCCTGGCGGGCAAGCCGGCCGAGGGCCTGATCCGTCTGCGTGCTTCCCATCAGGCGGGTTTGCTGGTGCTGGAACTGAGCGATGACGGCAACGGTGTCGACCTTGAGCGCCTGCGCGGGACCATCGTCGACCGGCATCTGTCACCGCCGGAAACCGCCTTGCGTTTGAGCGAGGAGGAGCTGCTGACGTTCCTGTTCCTGCCCGGTTTCAGCCTGCGCGACAAAGTTACCGAAGTGTCCGGACGCGGCGTGGGCCTGGATGCGGTGCAGCATATGGTCCGGCAATTGCGCGGCGCGGTGGTGCTGGAGCAGGCGGCGGGGCAGGGCAGTCGCTTCCATCTGGAAGTGCCGTTGACCCTGTCGGTGGTGCGCAGCCTCGTGGTGGAAGTCGGCGGTGAAGCCTATGCTTTTCCGCTGGCGCATATCGAGCGCATGTGCGACCTGTCGCCGGACGATATTGTCCAGTTGGAAGGCCGCCAGCATTTCTGGCACGAGGGCCGGCATGTCGGTCTGGTTGCCGCCAGCCAGTTGTTGCAGCGCCCGGCGGCGCAAAGCAATGACGCGACATTGAAGGTCGTGGTCATCCGCGAACGCGATGCGGTGTATGGCATTGCGGTGGAACGTTTCATCGGCGAGCGCACCCTGGTGGTGTTGCCGCTGGATGATCGCTTGGGCAAGGTCCAGGACATCTCCGCCGGCGCCTTGCTGGATGATGGTTCGGTGGTGTTGATCGTGGATGTCGAAGACATGCTGCGCTCGGTGGACAAGCTGCTCAACACCGGCCGCCTGGAGCGCATCGCGAGGCGCAGCCAGCAGGCCACCGAAGTTGCGCGCAAGCGGGTGCTGGTCGTGGATGACTCGCTGACCGTACGTGAGCTGCAACGCAAATTGCTGTTAAACCGCGGATATGAAGTGGCCGTTGCAGTCGACGGCATGGACGGCTGGAACGCATTGCGTTCCGAAGACTTCGACCTGCTTATCACTGACATTGATATGCCTCGCATGGACGGTATCGAATTGGTCACACTTCTGCGTCGTGACAGTCGCCTGCAATCGTTGCCGGTGATGGTGGTGTCGTACAAGGATCGCGAAGAAGACCGACGCCGTGGACTGGATGCCGGCGCCGACTATTATTTAGCCAAAGCCAGTTTTCACGATGACGCCTTGCTCGACGCCGTGGTTGAACTGATCGGAGGAGCCCGGGCATGAGGATTGCGATCGTCAATGACATGTCCCTGGCGGTGGAGGCGCTGCGCCGCGCACTCAGTTTCGAGCCTGCCCACGAAGTGGTGTGGGTGGCCAGCAACGGCCTGGAAGCCGTGCAACGTTGCGCCGAACTGACCCCGGACCTGATCCTGATGGACCTGATCATGCCGGTGATGGATGGCGTGGAAGCCACCCGTCAGATCATGGCCGATACTCCGTGCCCGATCCTGATTGTCACCGTGGACCGCCAGGCCAACGTCAGCCGCGTGTTCGAAGCCATGGGCCATGGTGCCCTGGACGTAGTGGACACACCGGCGCTGGGCGTGGGCAACCCCAAGGATGCAGCGGCGCCGCTGCTGCGCAAGATCCTCAATATCGGCTGGCTGATTGGTCAGCGCGGCAGCCGCGTGCGCGCCGACGCCACGCCGCAACGTGCTACCGGCAAGCGTCAGAGCCTGGTAGCGATTGGCTCGTCGGCGGGAGGGCCGGCTGCCCTGGAAACCCTGCTCAAGGGCTTGCCAGGCGACTTTCCCGCCGCCATTGTGCTGGTGCAGCATGTGGACCAGGTGTTCGCCGCCGGCATGGCCGAGTGGTTGAGCAGTGCGTCCGGCCTGCCGGTGCGCCTGGCCCGTGAAGGCGAACCGCCACAAAGCGGCGTAGTCTTGCTGGCCGGCACCAATCACCACATCCGCTTGCTGAAAAACGGCACGCTGGCCTATACCGCCGAGCCGGTGAACGAGATTTATCGACCTTCCATCGACGTGTTTTTCGAGAGCGTCGCCAGCCACTGGAATGGCGATGCCGTCGGCGTATTGCTGACCGGCATGGGGCGCGATGGCGCCCAAGGGCTCAAATTACTGCGTGAACAAGGATATTTGACCATCGCCCAAGACCAACAGAGTTCGGCGGTGTATGGCATGCCCAAAGCGGCGGCGGCGATTGATGCCGCTGTTGAAATTCGCCCACTGGATAGAATTGCGCCCCGATTGCTGGAGGTCTTTGCAAAATGATCAAAACCTCCCGTGCTGCTGGTTTGCAGGTGGTAATTCAGGTGACTGCACATGAATGATTTACAGCTCGACGACTTCAAGACCGATGAAAATGCCGCCATGGTGTTGCTGGTTGACGACCAGGCGATGATCGGCGAAGCCGTGCGACGCGGCCTGGCCCATGAAGAGAACATCGACTTCCACTTCTGCGCCGATCCGCATCAGGCGATTGCCCAGGCGATTCGCATCAAACCCACGGTGATCCTGCAAGACCTGGTGATGCCGGGGCTGGACGGCCTGACCCTGGTTCGCGAATACCGCAACCACCCGGCCACCGCGAATATCCCGATCATCGTGCTGTCCACCAAGGAAGACCCGCTGATCAAGAGCGCTGCCTTTGCCGCTGGCGCCAACGACTATCTGGTGAAGCTGCCGGACAACATCGAGCTGGTGGCGCGCATTCGCTATCACTCGCGCTCCTACATGACGCTGCTGCAACGGGATGCGGCCTACCGTGCGCTGCGGGTCAGCCAGCAACAGTTGCTGGACACCAACCTGGTGCTGCAACGCCTGATGAACTCCGATGGCCTCACCGGGCTGTCCAACCGTCGCCACTTCGACGAATACCTGGAGCTGGAGTGGCGCCGTGCAATGCGTGACCAGACCCAGCTCTCGCTGCTGATGATCGACGTGGACTTTTTCAAGAGCTACAACGACAACTTCGGCCATGTCGAAGGCGACGAAGCCCTGCGCAAGGTCGCTGCCACCATTCGCGAGGCCAGCAGCCGTCCTTCGGATTTACCGGCGCGTTATGGCGGTGAAGAATTTGCCCTGGTGCTGCCGAGCACCTCGCCGGGCGGCGCCCGACTGGTCGCGGAAAAGCTGCGCATGGCGGTGGCGGCCCTGAAAATCCCGCACATCGCGCCGACCGAGGGATCGTGCCTGACCATCAGCATCGGCCTGTCGACCCTGACGCCCAAGCAGGGCACGGATTATCGGCAGTTGATCATGGCGGCGGACAAGGGGTTGTATATGGCCAAGCACAACGGGCGCAATCAGGTCGGTATCGAATAACCGGGTGGCAGGGAGCAAACCCCGCCTTTTCGCCAAGCGGGCTGCCGTTTCAGCCCGATTGCCGTTATACTCGCCGGCTTTCAAAAGTTCGCCAACGAGTGCTGCCCGCCATGGAAATCAACCCGATCCTTAACACCATCAAGGACCTGTCCGAGCGCTCCGAAACTATTCGGGGGTATCTTTGACTACGATCAAAAGCATGAGCGTCTGACCGAAGTCAATCGCGAGCTTGAAGATCCGAGTGTCTGGAACAAACCTGAATACGCCCAGGAATTGGGTCGCGAGCGCGCTGCGCTGGCGCAGATCGTCGACACCCTCGACGAATTGAATGCCGGTCTGGCCGATTGCCGAGACCTGCTGGACATGGCCGTCGAAGAAAACGACGAAGGCGCAGTGGGCGATGTCGTCGCCGAGCTGGCCCGTCTCGAGGAAAACCTCGCCAAGCTTGAATTCCGTCGCATGTTCAGCCACGAAATGGACCCGAACAACGCCTACCTGGATATCCAGGCGGGTTCCGGCGGCACCGAAGCCCAGGACTGGGCCAACATCCTGTTGCGCATGTACCTGCGCTGGGCCGACAAACGCGGTTTCGACGCCACCATCATGGAACTGTCGGCCGGTGAAGTCGCCGGTATCAAGGGCGCGACCGTGCATATCAAGGGCGAATACGCCTTTGGTTGGCTGCGTACCGAGATCGGCGTGCACCGCCTGGTGCGCAAGAGCCCGTTCGACTCCGGCAACCGTCGCCATACTTCGTTCTCTGCGGTGTTCGTCTCGCCGGAGATCGATGACAAGGTGGAAATCGAGATCAACCCGGCCGACCTGCGGATCGACACCTATCGCTCCTCCGGCGCCGGTGGCCAGCACGTAAACACCACCGACTCGGCCGTGCGTATCACCCACGTGCCGACCAACACGGTGGTCAGCTGCCAGAACGAACGTTCCCAGCACGCGAACAAGGACACCGCCATGAAAATGCTGCGGGCCAAGTTGTACGAGCAGGAAATGCAGAAGCGCAACGCCGCTTCCCAGGCGCTGGAAGACACCAAGTCGGATATCGGCTGGGGGCACCAGATCCGCTCCTATGTGCTCGACGCGTCGCGGATCAAGGATCTGCGCACCAACATCGAACGCAGCGATTGTGACAAGGTGCTCGACGGTGATATCGACGAATACCTGGAAGCCAGCCTGAAATCCGGCCTGTAATCCCTTGCCGGCGATCCCCGGCCGCAGGCCGGGGACAACGAACCTGATGGAAGATTTAAAGACATGAGCGACCAACAACTCGACCCGCAAGCCCTGCAACAGGAAGAAAACTCCCTGATCGCCCTGCGCAAGGAAAAGCTTGCTGCCGAGCGCGCCAAGGGCAATGCCTTCCCCAACGACTTCCGCCGCGACAACTACTGCGATGCCTTGCAGAAACAGTACGCGGACAAGACCAAGGAAGAGCTGGCAGAGGCTGCAATCCCGGTCAAGGTTGCCGGTCGCATCATGCTCGACCGTGGCTCGTTCCTGGTGATCCAGGACATGACCGGGCGTATCCAGGTCTACGTCAACCGCAAGACCTTGCCTGCCGAAACCCTGGCCGCGGTGAAAACCTGGGACATGGGCGACATCATCGCCGCCGAAGGCACCCTGGCCCGTTCCGGCAAGGGTGACCTGTACGTCGAAATGACCAGCGTGCGCCTGCTGACCAAATCCCTGCGCCCGCTGCCGGACAAGCACCACGGCCTGACCGACACCGAACAGCGCTACCGCCAGCGCTACGTTGACCTGATCGTCAACGAAGACGTGCGCCAGACCTTCCGCGTGCGTTCGCAAGTCATCGCGCACATCCGCAGCTTCCTGATGAAGCGCGACTTCCTCGAAGTCGAAACGCCGATGCTGCAGACCATTCCTGGCGGCGCCGCAGCCAAGCCGTTCGAAACCCACCACAACGCGTTGGACATGGAAATGTTCCTGCGTATTGCCCCCGAGCTGTACCTCAAGCGCCTGGTGGTGGGCGGCTTCGAGAAAGTTTTCGAGATCAACCGCAACTTCCGTAACGAAGGCGTTTCGACCCGTCACAACCCAGAATTCACCATGTTGGAGTTCTACCAGGCTTACGCCGACTACGAAGACAACATGGACCTGACCGAAGAACTGTTCCGCGAGCTGGCGCAGTTGGTCCTGGGCAGCACCGACGTACCGTACGGCGACAAGGTGTTCCACTTCGGCGAGCCGTTCGTGCGCCTGTCGGTGTTCGATTCGATCCTCAAGTACAACCCTGAGTTGACCGCTGACGACCTGAACGACATCGACAAGGCCCGTGCCATTGCCAAGAAAGCCGGCGCCAAGGTGCTGGGTTTCGAAGGCCTGGGCAAACTGCAGGTGATGATTTTCGAAGAGCTGGTGGAGCACAAGCTCGAACAGCCGCACTTCATTACCCAGTACCCGTTCGAAGTGTCGCCGCTGGCCCGTCGCAACGACGACAACCCGAACGTCACCGACCGTTTCGAGCTGTTCATCGGCGGCCGCGAAATCGCCAATGCTTACTCCGAGCTTAACGACGCGCAAGACCAGGCCGAGCGCTTCATGGCCCAGGTGGCCGACAAGGACGCCGGCGACGACGAAGCCATGCACTACGACGCCGACTTCGTCCGCGCCCTGGAGTACGGCATGCCGCCGACGGCGGGCGAAGGTATCGGCATCGACCGCCTGGTGATGTTGTTGACCAACTCACCGTCGATCCGCGATGTGATCTTGTTCCCGCACATGCGGCCACAAGCGTGACCGTAGCGTAATCCGAAGCCGCCTTATATAAGGCGGCTTTTTTATGCGGCGTCTATAAGCGTCAAGCGAACAGCGCCAGATTTTGATCAATGCAAGGATGTGTGTGGTGAACCGCGTAATGGCTCAAGAAGGCGCCGCCGGCATTGCGGCTGCCGTGGCTGAAAGTGTCCAGTACCAGGGCCGCAAGGCCAGTCGCCGGGGCAGCGAGCAACGTCGGCAAGACATTCTCGATGCAGCGATGCGCATCGTGGTGCGTGACGGAGTGCGCGCCGTGCGCCATCGCGCCGTGGCGGCGGAGGCGGGTGTGCCGCTGTCCGCAACCACCTATTACTTCAAGGATATCGATGATCTGCTCACGGACACTTTTGCCCAATACGTCGAACGCAGCGCGGCCTACATGGGCAAGCTGTGGGTGCGCAATGAGGGGCTGCTGCGCGAAATGGTCGCTTATGGTGATGGCAGCCCCGAATCCCGTTCGCAATTGGCCGATGATATTGCGCGACTGACCGCCGATTACGTCTTGCGCCAGTTGACCAACCGTCGCGAGTACCTGATGGCCGAGCAGGCGTTTCGTCAGGAAGCACTGCTCAACCCGCGCCTGGCCGAGCTGGTGCGTTCCCACCAGCAGATTCTGTTGCAGGGCACCGGGCAGTTTTTCCAGGTACTGGGCTCTCGCGAGCCGCAACAGGATGCCAAAGTGTTGACGGCGATTATCGGTCGGATGGAGTATCAGGGCCTGCTTGACGGTCTGGAGCCGCTGACCGGTGAAGAGATGCTCGCGATTCTCAAGCGATACATGCATTTGGTGTTGGCCTCGGTCTGACACTACGCTCCAGGTAACACTCACCTTGCACCTGCAGCGCGCGAGCCGATAACGTTTATAGAGGAAGCACCAGGTGGACGATTACCAGCAGACGATACGCACCTTGTCTGATCGCATTGTGCTGGCGCAAACACCGATTCGCGTCCTTGACGCCGTGAAGTGGGACGAAAATATTCGCCAGGGGTTTCTCAAGGCCAAGGGCAAGGCCATGCCTGCCGTGGATCGTGATTACTACCTCAACCGACCGTTGTCGTTCGATTCCAGCGCCGTGAAGCTGGAGTTCCAGAACATCGAGCGGGATATTACCCGCCGTCTCGGCCAATTCAGCCCGGTCGGGCAGATCATGCGCCGCATGTGCCGCGAGTACCGCATGGTCGTGCGCATGCTCGAAGCCCGCGGCACCGAGGATTTCGGCCTGATTTCCCAGGAGCTGTACGGCGCCGCCTCCGATGCGTTCCATGCCGGCGACCCGACCCTGGCGGACCTCGGCCTGATGCTCTCCGACTACCTGAACAATATCGACGGCCGTGGCGACCTCAAGGACGAAGCCAAGACCCTGACGGCCAAGGATGCCGTCGCCTTGCTGCAAACCCGCTTGAATAAAGTGTTTGGCGAGGCCGAGGAAACCATCCGTGTGTTCGAGTCCGACGGTATCGTCGCCGACGCTGCGGCGGGGGCCGACTACATCAAGATCCGCGCCGACGCGATGTTCAACGAGCGCGATGTGCGCGCCCTGGAGGTGCATGAAGGTCTGGTCCACGTCGGCACCACCCTTAACGGCCTGAACCAGCCGATCTGCACGTTCCTGTCCAAGGGCCCACCGTCGTCCACCGTGACCCAGGAAGGCTTGGCGATTCTGATGGAAATCATCACCTTCGCCTCTTACCCAAGCCGCTTGCGTAAATTGACCAACCGCACCCGCGCCATCCATATGGTGGAAGAGGGCGCCGACTTCCTGCAGGTGTTCGAGTTCTTCCGCGAGCAGGGCTTTGAGATGGCTGAAAGCTACGGCAATGCCAGCCGGGTGTTCCGAGGTTCGGTGCCGACCGGCTTACCGTTTACCAAGGATCTGTCCTACCTCAAGGGCTTTATCATGGTCTACAACTACATCCAGCTCGCCGTGCGCAAAGGCAAGCTGGAACAAGTGCCGCTGCTGTTCTGCGGCAAGACCACCCTGGAAGACATGCGCACCTTGCGCCAACTGGTCGACGAAGGCCTGGTGGTACCGCCCAAATACCTGCCCGAGCAGTTTCGCGACATGAACGCGTTGGCGGCCTGGATGTGCTTTTCCAACTTCCTCAACCACTTGAGCCTGGACCGGATCGAGGCCGATTACTCCAATATTCTTTAGGGTGTTGGCCTGTGGAGGCTTTAACGGATGAGAGTCCTCGGCATTCTGTGCCTGTTACTGACATTGAGCGGCTGCAGTTCGCTGCTGTTCTATCCCGAACCCGGCCTGCCGTTCACGCCGGAAAAAGCGCACCTGCACTACCGTGACGTCACCCTCACGACCGCTGACGGGGTAAAACTTCACGCCTGGTGGTTGCCGGCCAAGCCCGGCGTGCCGCTCAAGGGCACGGTGCTTCACCTGCACGGCAATGGCGGCAACCTGGCCTGGCACCTCGGTGGCAGTTGGTGGTTGCCGGAGCAGGGCTATCAGGTGTTGATGCTCGACTACCGTGGCTACGGGTTATCGGAGGGTAAACCGTCATTGCCGGCGATTTACCAGGATATCGATGCGGCCTGGCAATGGCTCGATCAAGCGCCTGAAACCCGGGGCCAACCCCTGGTTATCCTGGGGCAAAGCCTGGGCGGTGCGCTGGCGGTGCATTACCTGGCCGCGCACCCGGAGCGTCAACCCCAGCTGAAGGCCTTGGTGCTGGATGGCGTGCCCGCCAGTTATCGTGACGTAGGGCAATTCGCCTTGAGCACTTCCTGGTTAACATGGCCGTTCCAGGTGCCGCTGTCCTGGCTGGTGCCCGACGCCGACAGTGCGATCAACGCCATGCCGGCGCTGACCGGTGTACCCAAGCTGCTGTTCCATAGCCTGGATGACCCGATTGTGCCGCTGGCCAACGGTATCCGCTTGTATCAGGCCGCGCCGCCGCCGCGTGTATTGCAACTGACCCGTGGCGATCATGTGCAGACCTTTGCCGACACGACCTGGCAGACCGTGATGCTGCGTTATCTGGACGACCCGCAGCACTTCAACGGCCTGCGCCGCCTGGGCGAGATCCCGAATTATCCGACTCCTAAAGTTGATTCATCAGAGAGCCCGCAATGAGTGAAGAACGCAACATGATCCCACTGATCCTCACCGGTATCGGCACCATCATCGGTACCGTCGGTTGCCTGTGGTTTTATGGCTACCTGCATTTCGCCAAGCCGGAGGACGCATTGCTTCTGAGCGATTTCACGATGCTCAAGACCGTGCCGGGAGAGGATTACAAAATCTCCCTGACCCCGGCCGCGCAAGTGGCGCAGTGCGTTGACGGTGTGCTGGTGATGTTTGACACCGATCAGAAGGGCCTCAGCGGCGTGCTGGTCAACAACAAGAAACAGGCTGTGCGCTGCCTCGGCCAGGAAACACCGCAACTTCAGCAGTAAATCGCTCCAATTAACCGTTTCTGAAATATCTGGAACCGTATTGCGTAAGACGCCACTCAATGCCCAGTCAGCGGTGCTGACGGGTAACTTACGAATAATCAGCCAGGGGGGAAGTCACGGTGAATATCGGTGCGATCAGTAGGATGTTGGACATGGCCCGGGCGCAGCAGATTCTGGATGAGTGCAGCGAGTGCGAGGCTGAGTCGCCCCAAGCGAAGCGAGATGAACTGAAGCGCAAGCTGGAGTTTGATCCTTTCGGCGCCGACGAAAATAAACCCCAGATCCAGTACTGAACGAAAAAACCCACCGTCTCCGGTGGGTTTTTTTATCCAGCTTCAATCAATCAGTTAGCCAGGCTGGAGCGCGGCTTGACTGGCTGGTTGTCGTTGGAGATGGTCACTTCAACGCGACGGTTCATGGCACGGCCCGATGCGCTGCCGTTGTCGGCAACCGGGTATTCCTTGCCGTAACCCTGGGTCACGATGCGCGAGATATCCACGCCTTGTTGAGCCAGTGCACGTTGTACCGAAGCGGCACGACGCTCGGACAGGCTCTGGTTGTACGAATCGGAACCGGTGCTGTCGGTGTAGCCTTCGACGATCACTTTACGGTCCGGGTTATCGCGCAGGAACTGCGCCAGTTTGGTGATGTTGACCAGGCCGCTGGATTTCAGGTCGGACTTGTTGGTGGCGAACAGCACGTCACCGAAAGTCACCAGGGTGCCACGATCGGTCTGCTTGGCGTTCAAGCTGTCTTGCAATTGCTTGATCTGCGCATCACGGGCTTGCAGCAGGGCGCGGGCACGTTCGTCACCGGCGTTTTTCAGCTTGGCTTCGGATTCACGCAGCACGATGGTGTCTTTGGCCACTTCAACGCGCTGGTTGGTCAGGTAGGCCAACTGGTCGACTTTCTTCTCGTCTTCCTTGTCACGGTAGGCTTTTTCAGCCTTGTCCAGCCAATCGCTGGCGTCCTTGGTTTCCAGGGCCGCCAACTTGGTGGCTTGCGGGTTGGTCTGCAAAGCCGCGAAATTGGTCTTGGCGTTTTCCAGATTCTGGTTCGGTGGGGTGGAGCACGCCGCCAGAGCAACGCTCATTGCCAACAGGGCAGGGATCATCAGTTGTTTACGCATAATCGTGTCGTCCTTTCAATTCGATTTCGGGTGCATTGCAATCAGGGGCGGCGGCTTATTGCTGCTTGATAACAGCTGGGCGCATGCCTTCCTGACGCAGCTCCTGAACAGCTTTCTCGGAGTCCTTCACGGCCTGTTGAGCTTTGGCGGCCTGGGCTTTGCGCTCTGCAACGCGAGCGTCCCATTCGGCTTGTTCAGCCAACTGACGGGCTTTGTCGTAGTTCTTGTCGTGCATGGCGATTTCGGCTTCTTTGAGCTTGTCCTGGGCCGATTTCATTTCCACAGCCGCGAACTCGGTACCGCCAGCGCTGACTGCGCTGTTAACAGCCGATTGAGTCACCGCATATTGCTCAGTCGGAGGGTTGCCTGCGCAACCCGCCAGTACGAAGCTGGTGCCGATCGCCAGCGCGGCCAATTTGAGCCCGCGCAGGTGGTTAAACGAGGATTTGGCAGTGCTGGTTTTCATCGTCTTCAACTCCATTGGATAACTCCTGAAAAACATCAAAATCCACTTCGTTGGTCAGCGGTTGGGGCCCGGCGGTAAAGCTCGAAATGCCCTTTCAAACGGCCGTTCCAAGTTGATGGCTTACTGGCTGTGACCTGAGGCTTTTTTCAAAAGTTCAGAGAAGATGGCGATTTGCCTAAAAAAATATTTGACTGACTGGTCAGCGTTTTGAAGAGGGAACTTTCGTCGCGCGCAGCGGTACTCCGAGCCTGTGAAAGGCCCGGAATACAAGGGGTTTACCGGTTTTTAGAGTGGTTCGTCAGTGCTTCTGTTTATCGGCACTTGCCGAAAAATCATGCAGATAGCGTCGCGACAGGCTGAGAAAGCGTGGGGTAGGGCCGACGTCCTCATACAACGGATCGCCCTCTTCATCGGTGGCAATCACCTGTTGACCCTTGACGTACGGAAAGCTGGCTTCGAGCTCTTCAAGGGCGGCGCCGATCAGTTCGCCGAGCAGTTCTTCGGTGTGGCGCTTGGGGTACATCTCGGCAATGGCGGCCAGCCTCGCGGCGGCCTCCACATCCAGATGGATCGCGTATTCGGTTTTGGTCATGCGACCCTTGGCGGTTTCTTCCCAATGCTGGGCCAGTTCTCGAATTTTCATGGCTACCTCAATATGCCCGCGGGTTACGGGCGCTGATGAGTGACCAGTCGCTGATGTGGATAACACGGCGACTCATAGTTGAGACTAGCTGCAATTCATAAGGTTTAAAGCCTTGTCAGAAACCGACGTCGGCGGCACTCTTGAACCCCTGCGCGTCCCGGATTTCTGGCTGGAGATTGGCTGATGAGTGATATCGATGCACGCTTGCGCGAGGATGTTCACCTGCTGGGTGAGCTGTTGGGCAACACCATTCGAGAGCAGTACGGTGATGATTTTCTCGACAAGATCGAGCAGATCCGCAAAGGCGCCAAGGCTGACCGGCGAGGGGCTGGCGATGAATTGAGCGCCAGCCTGAACCAGTTGCAGGAAAATGAACTGCTGCCCGTGGCGCGAGCCTTCAACCAGTTCCTTAACCTGGCCAACATCGCCGAGCAGTACCAGCTGATTCATCGACGCGATGAGTCGCAGCCGGCACCCTTCGAGTCCCGGGTACTCCCGCAATTGCTGGCCCGCCTGCAACGCGAAGGTCACAGCAACGAGTCCCTGGCCCGCCAATTGGCGCGGCTGGAGATCGAACTGGTGCTCACGGCCCACCCCACCGAAGTCGCCCGTCGTACCCTGATCCAGAAGTACGATGCGATTGCCGCGCAACTGGCCCTGCAGGATCACCGTGATCTCACCACGGCCGAGCGCGAGCAGATCCGCGAGCGCCTGCAACGGCTGATCGCTGAAGCCTGGCACACCGAAGAAATCCGCCGCGTACGGCCCACCCCGGTGGATGAGGCCAAATGGGGCTTTGCGGTGATCGAGCATTCGTTGTGGTACGCCATTCCCAATTATCTGCGCAAGGCCGACAAGGCGTTATTCGCCGCTACCGGATTGCATCTACCCCTGGAGGCGGCGCCGATTCGTTTTGCCTCGTGGATGGGCGGGGATCGCGACGGTAACCCCAACGTCACCGCACCGGTCACCCGTGAAGTGCTGCTGCTGGCACGCTGGATGGCGGCCGATCTGTATCTGCGTGATGTCGACCACCTGGCCTCGGAGTTGTCGATGCAGCAAGCCAGCCCGGCATTGCAAGCCAGGGTCGGTGACAGCGTCGAACCCTATCGCGCCTTGCTCAAGCAACTGCGTGAACGGCTGCGCGCCACGCGCCAATGGGCGCACACCGCGTTGACGGCCGCCACGCCGGCCACCGCCGAAGTGCTGCAAAACAACCGCGAGCTGCTGGAGCCGTTGGAGCTGTGCTACCAGTCGCTGCATGAGTGCGGCATGGGCGTGATCGCCGATGGGCCGCTGCTCGATTGCCTGCGCCGTGCGGTGACATTCGGCTTGTTCCTGGTGCGTCTCGATGTGCGTCAGGATTCCAGTCGACATTCGGCGGCCATGACCGAAATCACCGATTACCTTGGCCTCGGCCGCTATGAGGACTGGGACGAAGAGGCCCGTATCGCCTTCCTGATGAAGGAGTTGGCCAATCGCCGGCCCTTGTTGCCGGGCTACTTCAAACCCTCGGCGGAAACCGCTGAGGTGTTGAATACCTGCAAGGAAATCGCTGCCGCCCCGGCGGCGTCGCTGGGCTCCTATGTCATCTCCATGGCGGGCGCCGCGTCGGATGTGCTGGCGGTGCAATTGCTGCTCAAAGAGTCGGGCGTTCAACGCCCGATGCGTGTGGTGCCGCTGTTTGAGACCCTGGCCGACCTGGATAACGCCGGTCCGGTGATGGCAACGCTGTTGCAGTTGCCGGGCTACAGGGCGCGCCTGCAAGGCCCGCAGGAAGTGATGATCGGCTACTCGGACTCGGCCAAGGACGCGGGCACCACAGCCGCTGCCTGGGCGCAGTACCGGGCGCAGGAACGCCTGGTGGATATCTGCCGCGAGCAACAGGTGGAACTGCTGTTGTTCCATGGTCGCGGCGGCACCGTCGGCCGTGGCGGCGGCCCGGCTCACGAGGCGATTCTGTCGCAGCCGCCGGGTTCGGTGGCGGGGCGCTTTCGCACCACTGAACAAGGCGAAATGATCCGCTTCAAGTTCGGCCTGCCCGACATTGCCGAGCAAAACCTCAACCTTTACCTGGCGGCCGTACTGGAAGCCACCCTGCTGCCTCCGCCGCCACCCGAGCCTGCCTGGCGTGATTTGATGGACGAACTGGCCGCCGACGGTGTCAGCGCCTACCGCGCCGTAGTGCGGGACAATCCGCAGTTCGTCGAGTACTTCCGCCAATCCACGCCGGAGCAGGAACTGGGGCGCCTGCCTTTGGGCAGTCGCCCGGCCAAACGGCGTGCGGGGGGCATTGAAAGCCTGCGCGCCATTCCGTGGATCTTCGGCTGGACCCAGACCCGCCTGATGTTGCCGGCCTGGCTGGGCTGGGAGGCCGCCTTGAGCAAGGCGCTGGAACGCGGCGAAGGTGAGTTGCTGGGGCAGATGCGCGAACAGTGGCCGTTCTTCCGCACGCGCATCGACATGCTGGAAATGGTGCTGGCCAAGGCCGATGCCGACATTGCCCGCCTGTATGACGAGCGTTTGGTGCAGCCTGACCTGTTGCCGCTGGGTGCGCACTTACGCGACCTATTGTCGCAGGCATGCAGCGTGGTACTTGGCCTGACCGGTCAGTCGCAACTGCTGGCCCATAGCCCGGACACCCTGGAGTTCATCCGTCTGCGTAACACCTACCTCGACCCTCTGCACCTGCTGCAGGCCGAGTTGCTGGCACGCTCGCGTCAACAGGAAGCCGAGCAAGACAGCCCTCTGGAACAGGCGCTGCTGGTGTCCGTGGCCGGTATTGCCGCCGGCTTGCGCAATACCGGCTGAAGTTTTCCAAGTGTTCTCAACGGCTTGCAGATGAACCACGACGGCCGCCCGGAAACGGGCGGTCGGCGTTTGTGCCGGCGGGTTGCACTCAGGCATACCCTACCTATGACGCATGTCCGGCGCGGGTTCCTGCGACTTTTGGCGGCTTGTATGGTGACGGCCCGCTGTGTATCTTGATCAGCCTTTGGCCGTTTGATTCGGCCTGGACCCACATATTCAAGCTTCATATTTCTACGAGATTTGCCCCTACGCGGCGAATCCGGGCACCATCTCTATAAAAAATTGAGGAGCACATCGATGCGCGTCATTCTGCTGGGAGCTCCCGGGGCCGGTAAAGGTACTCAGGCGAAGTTCATCACTGAGAAGTTCGGCATTCCACAAATCTCCACCGGCGACATGCTGCGTGCTGCCGTCAAGGCCGGCACCGAGCTGGGCCTGATCGCCAAGAGCGTGATGGACAGCGGCGGCCTGGTCTCCGATGACCTGATCATCAACCTGGTCAAGGAACGCATCAGCCAGGAAGATTGCAAGAACGGTTTTCTGTTCGACGGCTTCCCGCGCACCATTCCCCAGGCTGAAGCCTTGGTGAAGGCCGGCGTGGAGCTGGATGCGGTGGTTGAAATCGCCGTCGAGGACGAAGAGATCGTGCAACGTATCGCCGGTCGTCGCGTTCACGAAGCCTCGGGTCGCGTGTACCACACCGTCTACAACCCGCCCAAGGTTGAAGGCAAGGACGATGTCACCGGCGAAGACCTGGTGCAGCGCAAGGACGATACGGAAGAAACCGTGCGCCATCGTCTCTCGGTCTACCATTCCCAGACCAAACCGCTGGTGGACTTCTACCAGAAGCTGTCCGCTGCACAGGGCAAGCCGAAGTACAGCCACATCCCTGGCGTCGGTTCGGTAGAAGCCATCACCGCCAAGGTGCTGCAGGCTCTGAGCTGATTCATTGATCAGCTTCATCTACAACGGCCCGCTTGCGGGCCGTTGTTGTTTATACTGGCGCACTTTTTTCGACTTGGACACCCACACCGATGAGCACCCTGCTGGCCCTGGACACCGCGACTGAAGCTTGCTCCGTTGCCTTGCTGCACGATGGCAAGGTAACGAGCCACTACGAGGTGATCCCGCGCCTGCATGCGCAGAAGCTGTTGCCGATGATCAAGCAACTGCTTGAGGAGGCGGGCACCACGCTTGCTGCCGTGGATGCCATCGCCTTCGGCCGTGGCCCTGGTGCATTCACCGGCGTGCGTATTGCCATCGGCGTGGTACAGGGCCTGGCGTTTGCGTTGGAGCGCCCGGTGTTGCCGGTTTCCAATCTCGCGGTGCTGGCCCAGCGCGCGCTGCGTGAGCACGGTGCGACCCAGGTCGCGGCGGCCATTGATGCGCGCATGGATGAAGTGTATTGGGGATGCTATCGCGAAACCGCCGGGGAAATGCGTCTGGTGGGGAGTGAAGTGGTTCAGGCGCCAGAGGCGTCCGTATTGCCCGATGACGCCCAAGGCGATTGGTTCGGTGCCG
The DNA here is from genome assembly GCF_050312585.1 of Pseudomonas sp. R19M. Classification (NCBI taxonomy): domain Bacteria; kingdom Pseudomonadati; phylum Pseudomonadota; class Gammaproteobacteria; order Pseudomonadales; family Pseudomonadaceae; genus Pseudomonas; species Pseudomonas sp. R19M. Next base: position 49,106 of record NZ_JBNPJV010000020.1, on the reverse strand, counting down.
GCACCGGCTGGGGTTACGGTGAGCGTCTCGGCGTGAAGACCGTCGGCCAGGCCGCCGATATGTTGCCGCATGCGCAAGACTTGCTGACCCTGGCGCGTTTCGCTTTCGAGCGCGGCGAAGCCATCCCGGCCGATCAGGCGGCACCGGTTTATCTTCGCGATAAAGTGGCGCAGACCAAGGCCGAACGCGGGATTATTTGACGTCAAAAAGGCGGGATTTGGCCGACAAATTTCGCCAATCGTCAGAATTTGCGCGGGTTTCTAAACCTTTTACAAATTATGTGTTCTAGTTAGCACCAGAGCATTTGCGCGCCATGGAAAGTGCCGCTAAATTGCCATCATCGATTCCGAGTCTGCATGTATGCGTATAGACGGATTTTCCTCACAGTCCTACCCCATCAAACGCAAGCCACGTAAGGCGAGCGTGACGGTAGACGAGTCCGTTGAAGATTCGCCGGACTTCATTGAGTTACAGTCCGACTCGCCCTCCAACGCCCAGGGTTCCACAGGCTCGCGTATCGGCGGTCTGCCTGCCCGCCAGCAAGACATGGTCTTCCCGCGCTCCATGAGCAAAAGCGTCGCCACCGCCCTGGCCAGCTACCTGACCACCGCCGGCTTTGTCGAATGGGATATGGAAGTGCTGGGTCTCGATATCCACATCTGATGCGCCTGCCTTACTACATCGGTTGCCCTTCCTGGAGCGAAAACGCCTGGCGCGAGTATTTGTACCCGGCCGATGCGCGTTCCGGCGATTACCTCGCGCTGTACTCCCAGGTTTTCAACGCCGTTGAAGGCAACACCACATTTTATGCCCGCCCCTCGGCCGCCACGGTGCAACGCTGGGCTGAAATCATGCCTGCGGATTTTCGCTTCACCGCCAAGTTCCCCGGCGATATCAGCCACGGTGGTGACTTGCGTGAGCAATTGCCGGCGGCGGAAAGCTTTGTCGGTTTGATGAGCCCGTTGGGCGAGCGCATTTCACCGTTGTGGCTGCAACTGCCGGCGACCTTTTCGCCACAGCGCCTGGGTGAACTGGCCGGGTTCATCGATGGCCTGGAGCGCCCGCTGGCGGTGGAAGTGCGTCATCCGGAATTCTTCGCCAAGGGTGATGCCGAGCGGATGCTCAACCGTTTGTTGCGTGACCGTGGTGTCGAGCGTATCTGCCTGGATCCTCGCGCCCTGTTCAGTTGCACCTCCACCTCGGCCGCGGTGCTGCATGCCCAATCGAAAAAACCCAAGGTGCCACCGCGCCCGGCGGCGCTCACCCAGTTTCCTCAGGTACGGTTTATCGGCCATCCGGAACTGGAGGCCAATGACCCGTTCCTGATCCCTTGGCTGGAAAAGATCGCCGGCTGGATCGAGGAAGGGCGCACGCCCTACGTGTTTCTGCACACGTCGGATAATCGCCTGGCCGCGCAACTGGCACTGCGTTTTCACGCCAAATTGATGGTGCGCCTGCCAGGCCTGCCGCCTTTGCCGACCTTGCATCGAGAACCCGCAGCGGAGCAACTGGGGTTACTCTAAGGCTCCTTTTTCCGACAGGAGTGAGCCATGGACGCACAAGCCCTGCGCGCCGATACCTTCAAGGCCCTGCATGAAGGTGATCGCGCCTTCGTCATGCCCAATCCGTGGGACGCCGGTTCCGCCATCATGCTTGCCAGCCTGGGTTTTGAAGCCTTGGCCACGACCAGTGCCGGGTTTGCGTTCAGCCTGGGACGGCCGGATGCCGAGGGCGCGCTATCGCTGGAAGACACCCTTGGCAATGCTTCAATGATTGTCCGGGCGACTTCCCTGCCGGTGGCGGCCGACCTCGAAAACGGCTTCAGCGACACCCCCGAAGGCTGCGCCCAAACCATTTTGCGGGCGGCGGCCACGGGCATCGTCGGTGGCTCTATCGAAGACGCCACCGGCATCGCGGCCGACCCGATCTACCCATTCGATTTATCGGTTGAGCGTGTTGAGGCGGCTGCCGCGGCTGCGCGCAGCTTGCCCTATGCCTTCACGCTGACGGCCCGCGCAGAAAACCTCCTGCACGGGCGCCTGGATCTGCCTGACACCATTCGCCGCCTGCAAGCCTACGCCGAAGCCGGCGCCGATGTGTTGTATGCCCCGGCGTTGCGCACTGCCCAAGAGGTGTTGGCAGTGGTCAAGGCGGTCGCGCCCAAGCCGGTGAATGTGTTGATGTCCGGTGGCTTGAAATTGAGCGTGGCGCAGTTGAGCGAGATGGGAGTGCGGCGTATCAGCGTCGGTTCGGCTTTGGCCCTGGCGGCCTATGGCGAGTTCTACCGGGCGGCGCAGGAAGTGTATGGGGCGGGCACGTTCGAGTTCACCGAACGCAAGATGCCGTTCAGCCAGGCCAATGGGTTTTTCAAGCGTTGAATCAGGCGGCCAGGCGCAGGTTGTTGAGGATCAGTGGGCGCGCCCAGTGGTAATCGAAGTCCAGCGCCTTCTGTTGCGCCTCCAGCTCTTGCGGTGGGTACGGCGTGGCTGGCGGTGGCAGCAGGTCCAGTTCGAACTCGGCAATCGGCAGGTGCAGTGGGCGCGGTTGCGGTGCGGGGCCAGGTTCAGGCAGTGGTTGGCCGGCGTTCAGCACGAGCGGGCGAACCCAGCCGCTGTCGAAATTCTGTTGGCGCTGCTGGGCGACAATTTCTTCTGGCGCAAAAGGTGTGGCGGGAGGCGGCAGCAACTCGGTTTCGAATTCGGCGATCGGCAGGAACAGCGGCTCAGGTGGGGCGATTTCGGTGTCTATCACGTCGCATTCACGCTGGGTGAGGATCTGCGCCAACAGATCGGCGCCTTCGCTGGGTCCTACCGCAGGGTCCAGGGTTGCAGGCGCCTTGATGGCCAGCGCGTTCGGTGAATCACCAAGCTGTTCGGCCAACGCGCGGGCGAAGAAGTCCTGCCACACATGACTCACCCCGGCCAGCGCTTGAGTATTGCGCAGGCCGTAATGGTTGTGGGTCGGCAGTACACCGATGGTTAGGGGAAGAATGTCTGACATTTTTCTCGGTCGACGCTCAGCTCTGGCAAAATACCTGACTGTTGGTTTTATCGGCCAGTGTTGGCCGATCCTTAATATTTTTGAGCGTAGCGATTGATGAGCGAACAACCAGCGGCCAGCCGCATTCGGGTCGAGGCCTTGGCCGAAGGTTTCCAGGCGCGTGCCGAGCAATGGGCTGAGCAGCTTGGGCTGCCGTTGCAGCTGGAGGCGGCGGACTTTTCCCTGCAGGTCGGGGAACAGGGACTGCAACTGCAACAGCTTGGGCCTGACGCACCGGGGCCGGTGCGTGTGGATTTTGTCGAAGGCGGCGCGGCGCACCGGCGCTTATATGGCGGTGGCAGCGGGCAGATGATCGCCAAGGCCGTGGGCATCGCCCAGGGCGTGCGCCCGCGTGTGCTGGATGCCACGGCCGGGCTGGGCAAGGATGCGTTCGTACTGGCGAGCCTGGGCTGCGAGATGAGCCTGATCGAGCGTCAACCGCTGATCGGCGCTTTGCTCGAAGATGGCCTGGCACGTGGCGCGGATGATTTCGAGGTGGCGCCGATCGTGGCGCGCATGCAGTTGCTCAAGGGCAACTCCATCGACGTGATGCTCAATTGGCAAGGCGAGCCACCCCAGGTGATCTACCTGGACCCGATGTTCCCCCACCGTGAGAAAACTGCCCTGGTAAAGAAAGAAATGCGCCTGTTCCGCCCCTTGGTGGGCGATGATCCGGACGCGCCGGCGTTGCTCGCGGCCGCACTGGCCCTGGCCAGCCACCGTGTGGTGGTCAAGCGCCCACGCAAGGCGCCGTGTATTGAGGGGCCCAAGCCGAGCCATGCGTTGGATGGCAAGTCCAGCCGGTATGATATTTACCCGAAGAAAGCGCTCAAGCCCTGAATCTTTATGGGCCTTGAGGGCCTCATCGGGAGCAAGCCCCCTCCCACACTTGAGTGTATTCACAAATCAAATGTGGGAGGGGGACTGCCCCCCGATGAGGCCACCCGGATAACACCCGGGCTCAGGCCCGATAAGCCCGCATAAACAACCCCACCACTTCCTGCACATGGGCTTCGGCGGCTTCCTCGCTCAGTTGTCCGCCGCAGCCGTATAGCAAACAGAAGTTCGCCGTGCCCTTGAGCAGGCAGAAGAAATGTTCGGCTGCCGTAAACGGCTTATCGATGCTCAGGGCGCCGCTCTGGTCGATCTTGCCGAGCAGGCGCTCCATCCCCTGGAGCATGCGCATGGGGCCGGCTTCGAAGAAGATCTGTGAGAGTTTCACGTCCTGATTGCCGGTGGTCATCATCAGGCGGTGCAGGTTCACCGATTCTGCGCTGTTGATCAGCCGATGAAAGCCCCGTGCGATGTTCAGCAGCACGGTCTCCACGGGCACACCTTTGGGGAGCTCGAAATACATCACCGGTAACTGTTCTTCGCACGTGGCCACCACGGCAGCGGTGAACAGGGTTTCTTTGTCGGTGAAATGGCTATACACGGTCAATTTTGACACGCCGGCCTCAAGGGCCACGGCATCCATGCTGGTACTGGTGTAGCCATTGCTCAGAAACAGGGTTTTCGCTGCTTCGAGGATTGCCTGGCGTTTTGCCATGTCCTTGGGACGCCCGGGGCTATTGGTGTTCACAGGATTGTCGGACATTTTTACCTTTAATACTGGACTGGCGAGTTTGGTATTAATAACATACTGGCCAGTATAATTATTCCTAGCTTCATTTGCGAAAGGTCCTTCAGCATGCGCAGCACTTTCCTGCCCCTTGCGTTGCCTGCCAGCCTGGCCTTCCTGTTGGCCGCCTGCGGCCATGAGGAAGCGGCCCAAACCACCATCCGCCCGGCTATGGTGGTGCAACCACAGCCATCCGCACAGGCGATGGAAAGTTATCCGGGTGAAGTGCGTGCCCGTTACGAGCCGGACCTGGCCTTTCGCATCGGCGGTAAAGTCAGCAAACGCCTGGTGGAGGAGGGTGAGCGGGTCAAGGCCAATCAACCCCTGGCCGAACTCGACCCCCAGGACGTGCGCCTGCAACTGGAAGCCACCCGCGCCCAGGTGGCCGCCGCCGAGGCCAACCTGAGCCTGGTGCGTGCCGAGCGTGATCGCTACAAGACCCTGATGGATCGTCAGATGGTCAGCCGCTCCCAGTACGACAATGCCGAAAACCTCTACCGATCCGGTGAGGCGCGCCTCAAGCAGATCAAGGCCGAGTTCGACGTGTCCAGTAACCAGGCCGGTTACGCCGTGTTGCGCGCGCCGCAGGACGGTGTGGTCGCCAAGCGTGCAGTGGAAGTCGGGCAAGTGGTGTCAGCCGGCCAGACCGTGTTCACCCTGGCCACCGACGGCGAGCGCGAAGTGTTGATCAGCCTGCCTGAACAAGGCTTTGGCCGGTTCAAGATCGGTCAGCCGGTGTCGGTCGAATTGTGGAGCCAGCCGGACCAACGCTTCACCGGGCACATCCGTGAGCTGTCCCCCGCTGCAGACCCCAAGTCGCGGACCTTCGCCGCCCGTGTTGCCTTCACCGGCGGCAAAGTCCCGGCCGAACTGGGCCAGAGCGCTCGCGTTTTCATCCAGGCCGAGGGCGCGGTCGCGCTGTCGGTGCCGTTGTCGGCCCTCAGTGCAGAGAATGGCGCCTCCTACGTCTGGCGCGTGCAACCCGACAACACCCTTAAGCGTACTCCGGTGCGCATCGGTGCCTTCGGCGAAAAAACCGTACCGGTGCTGGAAGGCCTGGCGCCCACCGATTGGGTGATTGCGGCGGGCGTGCATGTGCTCCATGAGGGCCAGCAAGTGCGCCCGGTGGACCGCTCCAACCGCGTTGTGAATCTGGCGACCAAGGAGTAGTCCCCGATGGGTTTCAATCTTTCCGAATGGGCGTTGCGTAATCGCCAGATCGTACTGTTCCTGATGATCCTGCTGGCGGTGGTCGGCACCCTGTCCTACACCAAGCTGGGGCAAAGCGAAGACCCGCCGTTTACCTTCAAGGCCATGGTGATCAAGACCAACTGGCCCGGGGCCACGGCCCAGGAGGTTTCGCGGCAGGTCACCGAGCGCATCGAGAAAAAACTGATGGAGACCGGCGACTATGAGCGCATTGTCTCGTTCTCGCGCCCCGGCGAGTCCCAGGTCACCTTTATGGCCCGCGACTCGATGCACTCCGCGCAGATTCCGGAGTTGTGGTACCAGGTGCGCAAGAAGATCAGCGACATTCGCCAGACGTTGCCGCCGGATATCCAGGGGCCGTTTTTCAACGATGAATTCGGTACCACCTTCGGCAACATCTATGCGCTGACCGGCGACGGCTTCGACTATGCCGTGCTCAAGGACTACGCCGACCGTATCCAGATTCAACTGCAACGCGTGCCGGATGTGGGCAAGGTCGAGCTGCTGGGCCTGCAGGACGAGAAAATCTGGATCGAGCTGTCCAACCTCAAGCTCGCCACCCTCGGCTTGCCCTTGGCGGCCGTGCAGCAAGCCTTGCAGGAGCAGAATGCGGTCTCCACGGCGGGCTTCTTTGAAACCCCGACCGAGCGCGTACAGCTGCGAGTGTCAGGCAACTTCAAGACCGTGGAGGAGATTCGCAACTTCCCGATTCGCGTCGGTGACCGTACCTTCCGTATTGGTGACGTGGCCGACATCCACCGCGGCTTCAACGATCCACCGGCGCCGCGTATGCGCTACATGGGCGCCGACGCGATCGGCCTGGCCGTGGCCATGCGTGACGGCGGCGACATTCTGGTACTGGGCAAGGCCCTTGAAGGGGAGTTCGCGCGCCTGCAGAAGAACCTTCCCGCAGGTATGGAACTGCGCAAGGTGTCGGACCAGCCGGCGGCGGTGAAAACCAGCGTCGGCGAATTCGTCCAGGTGTTGGCCGAGGCATTGGCCATTGTATTGCTGGTGAGCTTTTTCTCCCTTGGCCTGCGCACCGGCATGGTGGTGGCCCTGGCGATTCCGCTGGTGTTGGCGATGACCTTTGCCACCATGTATTACCTCGGCATCGGCCTGCACAAGATCTCCCTTGGCGCTTTGGTACTGGCGCTGGGCTTGCTGGTGGACGACGCGATCATCGCCGTGGAAATGATGGCGATCAAAATGGAGCAGGGCTACGACCGGCTCAAGGCGGCGAGCTTTGCCTGGACCAGCACGGCGTTTCCGATGCTTACGGGGACGTTGATCACGGCGGCGGGCTTCCTGCCGATTGCCACTGCGCAATCGAGTACTGGCGAATACACCCGCTCGATCTTCCAGGTGGTGACCATCGCACTGTTGGCGTCATGGGTCGCCGCCGTGGTGTTTGTGCCGTACCTGGGGGAAAAGCTCCTGCCGGACCTGGCAAAGATTCACGCAGCCAAACACGGCGCCGATGGCCCTGATCCCTACGGCACACCCTTCTACCAACGAGTAAGAGGTCTGGTTGAGTGGTGTGTGCGTCGGCGCAAAACCGTGATCGTCCTGACCTTGCTGCTGTTTATCGGCTCGGTTGCGTTGTTCCGCTTCGTGCCGCAGCAGTTCTTTCCGGCTTCGGGGCGCCTGGAGCTGATGGTCGACCTGAAGCTGGCCGAAGGCGCGTCCCTGAGCAACACGGCCGACCAGGTCAAACGCCTGGAAGCCTTGCTCAAGGACCACGCCGGCATCGACAACTATGTGGCCTATATCGGCACCGGTTCGCCGCGTTTCTACCTGCCGCTGGACCAGCAATTGCCGGCGGCCAGCTTTGCGCAATTTGTGGTGTTGGCCAACACCATTGAAGAACGTGAAACCCTGCGCACCTGGCTGATCGAAACCCTCAACGAACAATTCCCAGAGCTGCGTTCGCGGGTCACACGCCTGGAGAACGGCCCGCCCGTGGGGTACCCGGTCCAGTTTCGCGTGACGGGCGAGCACATCGAAGAAGTGCGTGCCCTGGCGCGCAAAGTCGCCGCCAAGGTTCGCGAAAACACCCACGTGGTCAATGTGCACCTGGACTGGGAAGAGCCAAGCAAGATCGTCTACCTCAACATCGATCAGGACCGCGCCCGTGCGCTCGGTGTCAGCACCGCCAACTTGTCGAAGTTCCTGCAGAGTTCGCTGACTGGTTCCACCGTCAGCCAGTACCGTGAGGACAACGAGTTGATCGAAATCCTCCTGCGCGGCACCGTGCATGAACGCACCGAACTGTCGTTGCTGCCCAGCCTGGCGGTGCCGACCGACAACGGCAAAAGCGTAGCATTGTCGCAGATCGCCACCCTTGAATATGGCTTTGAAGAGGGCGTCATCTGGCACCGCAACCGCCTGCCGACCGTGACCATCCGTGCCGACATCTATGGCAAGGAACAACCTGCGACCCTGGTCCAGCAAATCCTGCCGACCCTTGAGGGTGTGCGTGCCGAACTGCCGGATGGTTACCTGCTCGAAGTGGGCGGCACCGTCGAAGACTCCGCCCGTGGCCAGAACTCGGTGAAGGCCGGCGTGCCGTTGTTCATCGTGGTGGTGCTGACCTTGCTGATGTTGCAGCTGCGCAGTTTCTCACGCACTGCCATGGTGTTTCTGACGGCGCCACTGGGCTTGATCGGCGTGACGTTGTTCCTGCTGGTGTTCCGCCAGCCCTTCGGCTTCGTGGCCATGCTGGGCACCATCGCGCTGTCAGGGATGATCATGCGTAACTCGGTGATCCTGGTGGACCAGATCGAACAGGACATCAAGGCGGGTCTCGCGCCGTGGCAGGCGATCATCGAAGCTACCGTGCGACGCTTCCGACCGATTGTACTGACTGCGCTGGCGGCAGTCCTGGCGATGATCCCGCTATCGCGCAGCGTGTTCTTCGGGCCAATGGCCGTGGCGATCATGGGCGGGTTGATAGTGGCGACGGCGTTGACACTGTTGTTTCTGCCGGCCCTTTACGCGGCTTGGTTTCGAGTCAGGAAGGATGCCTGACCTGCTTGCGTAGCTGAAGGTAGTTGCGCCCAGCCGGTTGGAACGGCCTGGGCGCAGCCAGGGGGACGTTACAGCGCGCCGAACACCTTCTTCGCCAAACTGGTGGCTGCTGCCGCCGGGTTCTTGCGGATGGTTTCTTCCTGCTGCGCAATCATCTTGAACAGCCCGTCCAGCGCCTGCTCGGTCACGTAGTTTTCAACGTTGGCATTCTTGGCATCGAGCGCGCCGAAGGCCGCGGCCTTGCCGGCCAGGGCGTTGTACTGTTGGGCCACGCCCACCTTGTCGGTGGCGGCCTTGACGATCGGCAGGAACTTGGCACGGATCTGGTCACGGCTGCTTTTGTTCAGGTACTGAGTCGCCGAATCCTGGCCGCCGGTGAGGATGCCTTTGGCGTCGGTGACGCTCATGTTCTTCACCGCATTGACCAGGATCGGCTGCGCCTGGGTCACGGCGGTTTCTGCCGCCTTGTTCATGCTGGTTTCCAGTTGCGTGACCTGATCACCCATGCCGAACATCTTCAGTTTATCGGCGACTTTGCCGAGCTTGCCGGGCAGGCCGATCCTGACTTCAGGGTTGTTGCTGAAACCACCGGGTACGCCCAGTTGTTTCACGGCGATCTGTGCACCCTGGGTCAGTGCATCCTTGAGGCCGCCGTTGGCGTCGCCCTGGGACAGGCTACCAAGGTCCAGGGCCATGGCGTTGGCACCGAGCAGCAGGCCGGCACACAGGGCGGTAAGGCGAAGGGAGTTACGGAGCATGGGCGCTTCCTTGAGTTCGTGAATCAGTGGGCGACGGCATCAACACGCAGGCGCAGCGGTGGTTGAGCCTGGCCGTCGAGCTGTACGGCGTGCCGCTCGGTGGTGACAAACAGTAGCTTGCCCTCCAGTTCGATGCGAGCGCTGACCGAGTAACTGTGGCCCGGCTTGACTTGCGCAGGGTCGTAGCTCAGGTGAAAGGGCAGCGGGACCTGGCCTTTGACCGGGCCTTTCTGTTCGGCGAGCGTCACGGCCGGGGCGTCCATCAGGGACACGTCCTGCAGACTCACGCTCAAGGTGGCCGTTGGCGGCAAGGCAATGCGTTGCAGATAGAACACTTCGCCGTCGAGGCTGGCCTTGGGGGCTGGGGTCATGGACTGGCAGGCTCCGAGCAGGGCGGTGAGGCCCAGGAGGATGATTTTTTTCATGGTGCAGCTCCTTTTTCAACGGCGCCGAAAACCACCCGGCGCCTGATTCAATCTAGCGGGTTTCTGGCGTGTCGACGGATGCCTCGGCCGCGCCGTCAACCCGATGCAGGGCCACTTGCCGGATCGACAGGCGAATGTCTGCCGGCAGCACGCGTTTCGCCGCGCCTTCGGCCAACTCACCGAGCAGGTCGTGGTAACTCAACTTGCCGGCCTCATCACGGCGCAGCACATCTTGCTCCAGCAATGTCTGGATGAAATGTCGGAAAAGGCTTTTGTCGAAGAACTCCGGAGCGTTCAGGCCATGCAGGATCGACAGGCGCTGGGCCATGATCGTGCACAGGTCTTCCAGTTCTTCGGCGCTGATGCTGTTCTGGCCGCTGTTGAGCAGCAGCGAGATGGCCATGTAGAAGCGCTGCAGGGTCTGGGCAATGCTTTTGGACAGCAGTGTCAGCAGCACAAAGTGCCGTGAACTCGGGGCCGGGCGCAGGTAGACGGCGTTCTCGAAGCGCAGCAGGCCCTGTTCCACAAACGCTTGCAGCCATTGATCGACGACGGCGTCCAGCTCTTCCAGTGACCAGCGGATAAACAGCTCCGATTGCAGGTACGGATAGAGCGCGCGGGTATAGCGCAGGATCTGTTCGCGGCTCATCCGCGAGCTGCTCTGGAAGAAGCTGGCCAGCAACGCCGGCAGGGCGAAGATGTGCAGCACGTTATTGCGGTAGTAGGTCATCAGGACGGCGTTCTGTTCGTCCAGATACAGGATCTTGCCCAGGGCGTCGCTCTGCTCCGACAACAGGGCCATGTCCTTGACGTGCTTGATCAACGCCAGGCCGTTGCCCTCGGGCAGGGTGGTGTGGGGCGAGTAGGGCACGCTGCGCAGCAACGCCAGGTACAGGTCCAGTTGACGCGCCATGGCCTGTTCATCCAGGGCCAGGCGCGTGGTGGACAGCAGTGCCAGGGCCACCAGGTTCACCGGATTCACCGCCGCAGCTTCGTTCAAATGGCGCGCCACCTGTTCACCGAGGCGGTGCGTGGTTTCATTGAGCCATGCCGGTTTGTAGTTCGGGCCGAGTTCCTGGGCGCGCCAGTCCGGTTGCTCGCCGTCGAGGAACTCGGCCAATTTGATCGGCTCGCCGAAGTTGACCGCGACCTGGCCGAAACGCTGCTTGAGCGCGCCGACGACTTTGAAAATATCGAAGATCGACTCTTTTTTCTTGCTCGCCCCACGCAGTTCGCCGAGGTAAGTACGGCCTTCGAGCACGCGTTCGTAGCCGATGTACACCGGTACGAAGACGATCGGCGTGCGTGATGAACGCAAGAAACTGCGCAGGGTGATCGCCAGCATCCCGGTTTTCGGTTGCAGCATGCGCCCCGTACGTGAACGTCCACCTTCGACGAAGTACTCCACCGGGAAGCCTTTGGTAAACAAGGTATGCAGGTACTCGTTGAACACGGCGGTGTACAGCGGGTTGCCCTTGAAGGTGCGGCGCATGAAAAACGCACCGCCACGGCGCAGCAGGCTGCCGATCACCGGCATGTTCAGGTTGATGCCGGCGGCGATATGCGGCGGGGTCAGGCCGTTCTTGAACAGCAGGTACGACAGCAGCAGATAGTCGATGTGGCTGCGGTGGCAAGGCACGTAGATGACCTCGTAGCCCTGGGCAACCTTTTGCACGCCTTCGATGTTGTTGACCTTGATGCCATCGTAGATTTTGTTCCAGAACCAACTGAGCACCACTTCCAGGAAGCGGATCGCGGTGTAGGTGTAGTCCGAGGCGATTTCGTTGCCATAGCGCAGGGCCAGTGCCTTGGCTTTTTCCGGGGCGATTTTTTCCCGCTCGGCTTCTTCCGCAATGGCTTGGCGCACCAGCGGCATATTGACCAAACCCTTCACCAGGTTACGGCGGTGGGACAGATCGGGGCCGATCACGGCGGTCTTCAGGTTACGAAAGTGCACACGCAGGATGCGTTGAGCCATGCGTACGGTGCGTTCGTGACCTTTATTGTGCTCGATCAATTCACGCAGGTTGATTGGCGCAGAGAATTGCACACGGGTCTTGCGACCGAGGATCAGGATGCTCAGCAGTCGGCGCAGACGCCCGGTGACGGCCCAACTGTCGGCAAACAGCAGCTTCCACGGGCTGGACTCGCTCTCGGGCGATTGGCCCCAGAACACGCTGACCGGAATGATTTGTGCATCTTCCTCGGCGCGTTCGCTCAGGGTATCGACCAGCCGGGTCAGGGTCGGCGGTGCGCCGCGCTTGTCCTGGCGGCCGAGCCAGTCGGGGTCCGGCGTGAGGTAGAAGAACGCGGCGGGTTCGATCAGTGGGCCTACCGAGACCGGCAGCACCGGGCGCGGCAGGCCGGCCTTGGTGCATTCGGCATCGACCACGGCCAATTCGGTGAGAGAAGGCGATTGCAGGACATAGAACACTGGCCGGCTGCGGTCGAGGTTAAGGGTTAGGGACGACTGGTTGATCGTCTCCGAGCGAACCCAGAGGTACAACAGTCGGCGCAAGGTGCCAAACACCAGACGGCGGAACGGGGAGCGGGTCATAGGCGTGCTGCTTCAAGTGGGAAAAACCGAGCAGATGCTCGGGCGGGTAGTGTGCCGTATTCGCCGAAAATCGGCAAAAAGCGGCTAAATAAACTTGAGTTGAAGCTTTTTGAGCCTGCCATATACTCGGCAGTTCAATGCGGCTCACTCAACAATAAAAAGCATGTGGGAGAAAAACAGATGACAACGCGCGAAACCGGCAATGTGAAGTGGTTCAACGATGCCAAGGGCTATGGTTTTATCCAACGCGAAGATGGCAAGGATGTGTTTGTGCACTACCGCGCCATTCGGGGTGAAGGGCACCGCTCCCTGGCTGAAGGCCAGCAGGTGGAATACGCCGTCGTGAGCGGCGAGAAAGGCTTGCAGGCAGAGGATGTGGTCGGCCTCTAAGCCCACCGCTGAACAACTGTGGGAGGGGGCTTGCTCCCGATAGCGATGGGCCTGTCAGCTTAATGTGCAACTGACCCACTGCAATCGGGAGCAAGCCCCCTCCCACTTTTTGATTCGGTTCACACTGGCGGATCAGGCCGTTTTCCAGGTGATCTGCTCTTCACCGTCGGCGCTGATGCGAATCCAGGTGTCGGCGCTTTCCTCACCTTCTTCCTCAACCCAGGTGCCTGGTGCACAACGCACTTCCACGTTCAGCGCGGCAAAGGCTGCGCGGGCGCAGGCGATGTCGTCGTCCCAGGGTGTCTGGTCGCTTTCCAGGTACAGGCTGTTCCATTTGCCCACGGCTTTGGGCAGCCAGGTCACGGGTACGGTGCCGGCTTTGCACTTGTAGGTCTGACCTTTCTGGACCCAGTCGGTGCATGGGCCCAGGGCGGCGCCCAGCCAGGCGGCAATGGCCTTGTGGTCGACGTCGGCGTCCTTCAGGTAAATCTCGATATCAGGTTGGCGCATGGATGTTCCTCGTTGCGGGATTTAAAAAATCCATTCGCGGATACTAAAAAGTCGGTTATTGAAGCACGAAATAATCGTAGCGCATTGACACCGTCACCCGCAGCGGCTCGGCCGCCTCGATCACCTGTGCACGGCGCTCGGCGCTGGCGCGCCAGCCGTGTGGCGTCATGGCCAGCAGGTTGGCACGGTCTTCGGGCCTGGCCAGGCTCAGGGTGAACGTCAGGGTTTCGCTGTGCGCCAGGTGCATGCCGCCCGGCACCAGGACCAGATGCTTGTCGTCGGTGTACTCGCGCACTTCGTCATACAGGCGCTCGCGCAACTCCATCAAGTGGCCGCTGGTAGGGCCGACCTTCATCAGGCCGCCGCCAGGGCTGAGCAGGCGTTTGGCTTCCTGCCAGTCCAACGGGCTGAACACGCTGGCGAGGAACTGGCAACTGGCGTCCGCCAACGGCACGCGAGCCATGCTGGCGATCAACCACGTCAGCGCCGGGTTGCGCTTGCAGGCACGCTTGACCGCTTCCTTGGAAATATCCAGCGCGTAGCCGTCGGCGTAGGGCAGGGCCTCGGCGATCTGCGCGGTGTAGTAACCCTCGCCGCAACCGATGTCGACCCAGCGTTGCGGCGCCCGTTCGGCGGCCAACTCGGCCAGGCGCCTGGCGACCGGCGCATAGTGCCCGGCGTTGAGGAAGTCGCGGCGCGCCTCGACCATGGCCAGGTTGTCGCCCGGGTCGCGGCTGTTCTTGTGCTGTACCGGCAGCAGGTTCAGGTAACCCTGGCGCGCACGGTCGAAGCGGTGCCCGGCCGGGCAGGCCACGCCGTTGTCCACCGCGTTGAGCGGTGCGCTGCAAATGGGGCAGGCGAGCATCAGGCGAGCAACTTGATCAGGGTTTGGTAATAGATTTCGGTCAGCACGTCGAGGTCACTGGCCAGGATGCGCTCGTTGACCTGGTGAATGGTCGCGTTGACTGGGCCGAGTTCGACGACTTGAGTACCGAGCGTTGCAATGAAGCGCCCGTCCGATGTACCACCGCTGGTGGACGCCTGGGTGTCGCGCCCGGTAATCGCCTTGATGCTGGCGGAGACCGCATCCAGCAAGGCACCCGGTTCGGTCAGGAACGGCAGGCCCGACAAGGCCCAGTCCACATGCCAGTCTAGCGCGTGCTTGTCGAGGATGGTCGCAACGCGTTGTTGCAAGCCTTCAACGGTGGACTCGGTGGAGAAACGGAAGTTGAACACCGCCTTCAACTCACCTGGGATCACGTTGGTGGCACCGGTGCCGGAATTGAGGTTGGAAATCTGGAAGCTGGTCGGCGGGAAAAACGCATTGCCGTCATCCCAGTGCTCGGCAGCCAATTCGGCCAGGGCCGCAGCCGCCAGGTGAATCGGGTTCTTCGCCAGGTGCGGGTAAGCCACGTGACCTTGTACGCCGCGCACGGTCAGGGTGGCGCCGAGGGAACCACGACGGCCGTTCTTGACCACATCGCCCACCAGCGTGGTGCTCGACGGTTCGCCGACGATGCACCAGTCCAGGCGTTCCTTGCGGGCCGCCAGACGTTCGATCACGGCTTTGGTGCCGTGGTGCGCCGGGCCTTCTTCATCGCTGGTGATCAGGAAGGCCACCGAGCCCTTGTGGTCCGGGTAGTCGGTGACGAAGCGCTCTGAGGCCACGAGCATGGCCGCCAAGCTGCCTTTCATGTCTGCCGCGCCACGGCCGCAGAGCATGCCGTCTTCGTCGATCAGGGCATCGAACGGGTCATTCTGCCAGGCCTGCACCGGGCCGGTTGGCACCACATCGGTGTGGCCGGCGAAACACAGCACCGGGCCGTCGTGCTTGCCATGGGTGGCCCAGAAGTTGTCCACGTCTTCAATGCGCATCGGCTCAAGCTTGAAACCGGCGTCACCCAGGCGCTGCATCATCAGCTTCTGGCAGTCGGCATCGATCGGTGTGACCGAGGGGCGACGGATCAGGTCGATTGCGAGTTGAAGGGTCGGCGAAAGGTCGGCATGGGCCGTCATGGGAAAACTCCGGAAGCGTGTCGTGGCGCAGAACGAATGTGAAATACGGCACCGATTCAGTGTGGGGGGGGGCGGTGCGACGATTCGACTTGCTCCCGATTGAGGGGTGTCAGTCACTGTCTATGTTGACCGGTACACCGCTATCGGGAGCAAGCCCCCTCCCACATAAAGCATTGGCGCAAGGCTGGCGCATAAAACGGCCGTTATCTTATAGCAAAACGGCGGCCAGAGGCCGCCGTTTAGTGCATTGCGCAAGTTTTTACGCGGCCGGCACGGGTTCCGGTTTCGGCGCAGGTTTTGGCAACGAAGACAGGAACGCCATGATCAAGGCCGCCACATACGGCAGCGATTGCACCAGCAGCATCACCACCCAGAAGCGCATGTCATTGCTCGGCAGGCCTTGCACCAGGTAGATCCCCAGCGCCGCGCCCCACAACAGCAGCATGATGAACATCTCTTCACGGGCTTCCGAGATCGCGACCCAGAAGCCGTGGTTATCCGCGTTTTTCGGTGTACGAAAGAACGGAATACTGCTGGTGAAGAAACCATACAACACCGCCTTGGCGATGGTATGGGACAACGCCAGGCCGGCCAGGGCTGCGCAGAACGCGTCCTTGAGGTTCACGCCTACCGCACGGCGGTAGAGGAAGATGATCTTGCCGACCTTGAACACGAACAACGCCAACGGCGGGATCGCGAAAATCAGCAACGGCGGGTCGACCCGCGTCGGCACGATGATCATCGCGGCCGACCACAACAGCGCGCCGACGGTGAAGAAGATGTTCATGCCATCCGCCACCCACGGCAACCAGCCCGCGAGGAAGTGGTAGCGCTGGCCACGGGTCAGCTCGGTATCCTTGCCGCGCAACAGGCTGGCGGTGTGACGCTTGATGATCTGGATCGCGCCATAGGCCCAGCGGAAACGCTGTTTCTTGAAGTCGATAAAGGTATCCGGCATCAAGCCTTTGCCGTAGCTGTCGTGGTAGTACGCGGCCGACAGACCTTTTTCGAACACCCGCAGGCCCAGTTCGGCGTCTTCACAGATGCACCAGTCGGCCCAGCCCAGCTCTTCGAGCACCGAACGACGGGTCATGGTCATGGTGCCGTGCTGGATGATCGCGTCGCGGTCGTTGCGGGTAACCATGCCGATATGGAAGAAACCCTTGTATTCGGCATAGCAGAGCTTCTTGAAGGTGCTTTCGTTCTGGTCGCGGTAATCCTGCGGCGACTGCACCACGGCGATTTTCGGGTCGGCGAAGTGCGGCACCATGTGCTTGAGCCAGTTGGGCGACACGCAGTAGTCCGAGTCGATCACCGCGATCACTTCGGCATCCTTGGCGGTATGCGGGATCAGGTAATTCAATGCGCCGCCCTTGAAACCGGCCAGGGGCGAGACATGGAAGAACTTGAAGCGCGGGCCCAGGGTTTCGCAGTAGTCGCGCACCGGCTCCCACACCGCCGGGTCCTTGGTGTTGTTGTCGATGATCAGGACTTCGTAGTCCGGGTAATCGAGGGCGGCCAGGGCGTCGAGGGTCTGTTTGACCATCTCCGGCGGCTCGTTGTAGCACGGCACGTGGATCGATACTTTCGGGCGGTAGTGCGAATCCCCTTCCACCGGCAGGAATTCACGCCGACGCTTGTGGGTCCATACCGCTTCGGCCAGTTCGTGGGCCTCGGTCAGCAACACGATAAACACGCCGAGGGCACCGAGTGCCAGCAAGATACCGACGGTCACGCTGAACCAGGTGCTGTATTGCTGGCTGTAGTCGTAGCCGATCCATACCAGCACCGAACCGCACAGGAACGCGATAAAGGTCAGGAAGGTACGGCCACGCTGGCGCAGGGCCGAGCCGTCGATCATCAGCAGGGTGAGGGACAACAGCGCAAGCACCACCGAGCCGATGGCCAGAACGCGCCATTGCGGGATCGCCACGACCGGGCCTTCGAAATTGAATTTCTGCTGGCGTGCCGCGTTATAAACGCCCCAATAGGCGCCCGCCGAACCTTCGTCGCTGACTTTCCACGGCTGATCGAAGGCCTCGATCACGAAGTAGTTGTAGCCTTGGCGGTTCAGCTTGTTCACCAGGGTGCGCAGGTAGATGGCCTGGTCCGCCGGGGACGTTTCGTTGCCACCGCGCATGCGTCCGTTACTCGGCCAGCCAACCTCCGACAGCAGCAGCGGCTTTTTCGGGAACAGTTTCTTCAGGTCCCGGGCACGGTCGAGTACGTACTGGCCAGCCTTGTCCATCGGAATAAATTCCCAGAACGGCAAGATGTGCGCGGCGATCAGGTCGACGTGCTTGGCCAGTTGCGGGTTCTTCTCCCAGATGTGCCATTGCTCGGAGGTGGTCACCGGCACTTTCACGGCGGCGCGCACCCGGTCCAGCAGCACGATCAGTGCTTGCGGGGTGATTTCCTCGCGGAACAACGCCTCGTTACCGACCACTACGCGCACGACACTGCGCGAGCTGTTGGCAATCTCGATGGCGCGCTGGATTTCGCGTTCGTTACGCTCAAGGTCCGGGCTGATCCAGATCCCCAACGTCACGCGCAGGCCGAATTCTTCGGCCAGTTTGGGGATGTCGCCCAAGGTGCCGTCGACCGAGTAAGTACGGATGTTGTCCGTCAGCTTGCTCATGATCGCCAGATCCTGGCGCATCTGATCGTCGGTCGGGTACTGGTCTTTCTGTGGGAACTGGCCTTGCTGGAACGGCGAGTAAGAGAACCCGGAGATCTGTTCAGGCCAGTTGGGGGTAGTGACCGGGCGATTGATCAGCGCCCAGAAGCCGGTGAACAGCGCGGCAATTGCCAGCACTACCACCAGGTTGAGTCCAAATTTACGCGATGACATGGCGGTTTCGGGTTCCAAAGGCTGTGGAACGAAAAGAGGTGTCGGCCAACGCCGAACGGCGCGCATCCTACACTGGCACTTCCCTGAGCGTACAGCGGACAGAGAAAAGCCGGACGTTAGTCAGCGAAAGCCCTCCTAAGTTCTTTACTTGTAGCTTGTCGCTTCGAACTTGTCGCTGCGTAGTCCATAATGCGCGCCGGTTTTTGGGGTAATGGTCATGAGTACAGAAGATCCGCGGTTTGCAGGCGTCGCCCGCTTGTATGGCATTGAGGGCCTGGAACGCTTGAAGGCGGCCCATGTGGCCATTGTCGGCGTGGGCGGCGTTGGCTCCTGGGCGGCGGAAGCCATGGCCCGTTGCGGGGTGGGCGAAATATCGCTGTTTGACCTGGACGATGTCTGCGTGAGTAACAGCAACCGCCAGTTGCATGCCTTGGACAGCACCGTGGGCAAGCCCAAGGTCGAGGTAATGGCTGAGCGCCTGCGCGGTATCAACCCGCACTGCACGGTCCATGCGGTGGCCGACTTCGTGACCCGCGACACCATGGCCGAGTACATCACCCCGCAGATCGATTGCGTGATCGACTGCATCGACGCCGTCAACGCCAAGGCTGCGCTCATTGCCTGGTGCAAGCGCCGCAAGATCCAGATCATCACCACCGGTGGCGCCGGCGGGCAGATCGACCCGACGTTGATCCAGGTATGCGATTTGAACCGCACGTTCAACGATCCGCTGGCCTCCAAGGTTCGCTCCACCTTGCGCCGCGACTACGGGTTCTCGCGTACCGTGACCCGCCATTACAGCGTGCCGTGCGTGTTTTCCACCGAGCAACTGCGCTATCCCAAGCCGGATGGCAGCATCTGTTTGCAGAAGAGCTTCGTCGGGGATGGGGTCAAGCTGGACTGCGCCGGTGGGTTCGGCGCGGTGATGATGGTCACGGCCACGTTCGGGATGGTGGCGGCGACCAAGGCAGTGGACAAGATTGTGGCCGGGGCACGCCGGCCTTCCGAGCGGACCAAACCCACTTAGCGTTCACTGCTAAAAAAGTGTTGAGTGTGGGAGGGGGCTTGCTCCCGATAGCGGTGGATCAGCCAATATATCGAGTGACTGACACTCAGCAATCAGCAGCAAGCCCCCTCCCACAAAGTTCGCGCATACGTTGCAACACCGCATTCAAGCCGTTGCTGCGCGACGGTGAAAGTTGACGGGAAAGCCCCAACTGGTTGAACCAGTCGGGTAGGTCTAACGTTTGCAACTCTGCCGCCGACAAGCCATTGACCCGCACCAGCAGCAAGGCTACCAAGCCACGGATCATGCGCGCATCGCTGCTCGCGGCAAATTGCCAATGCCCATGCTCCAAGCGTCCCACCAACCACACCAGGCTCTCACAGCCCTGCACCAGGTTGGCCTCGACCTTGTCCTCATCTGCCAATGCGGGCAGCCGTTCGCCCCATTGCATCAGCATCCGCGCGCGCTGTTCCCAGCTGCCGACCGACTGAAAGGCTTCCAGCGCAGCCAGCGCTGCCACCGGCATGCTCATCGCAACATATCCAGCGCCTGGTCCAACGCTTCAAAAAAGCGCTCCAGGTCATCCGAGTCGTTGTACAGCGCCAGGGATACACGGATCGCCCCGGACAAGTGCATCGCCTTGAGCAGCGGCATCGCGCAATGGTGCCCGGCGCGCACGGCAATACCCTGCTCGGTCAGCAGGTGCGCCAGGTCGGCGTTGTGCACGCCGTCCACGACAAAGCTGACCAGCGCGACCTGCGGTGCTCCGAGCACGCACACGCCGTTTCGCGCTTTCAGCCCGCGCAACAGATAGTCATGCAGCGCGGCCTCATGGGCGAGCACTGCCGGCTGATCCAGCGAACTCAGGTAATCCAGGCTGGCGCCCAGGCCGATCACACCGGCAATCGATGGCGTGCCGGCTTCAAACCCCAGCGGTGCGCTGCGAAAGCTCGCGCTGTGGTAGTCCGCCTGTTGCACCATCTCGCCGCCAAACTGCCAGTGGCGCAGGTGATGCAGGGCTTCATTGCGCCCGAACAACACCCCGACACCGTCCGGGCCGTACAGCTTGTGACTGGAAAAAACGTAGAAGTCGCAGCCCAGTGCCTGCACGTCATGACGGCCATGGACGATGCCTTGGGCGCCATCCACCACGGTCAGTGCGCCGTGTGGGTTGGCCAGTGCCAGCAGGGCTTGCAGTGGCTGCCAGGCGCCGAGCACGTTGGACAGCTGGCTTACCGCCAGCAGCCGCGTGCGTGGGCCGATCAGTTCGGCGGCGGCTTGCAGGTCGATCACGCCATCATCGTCCAGCGGCAGGACCACCAGGGTGAGTGCGCGGCGCTTGGCCAGTTGCTGCCAAGGCAGCAGGTTGGCGTGATGTTCCAGGGCGCTGATGACTATCTCATCGCCCGCATTGAATAAGTGCTCCAGGCCGTAGGCCAGGAGGTTCAGCGCAGCAGTCGCGCCATGGGTAAACACGATTTGCCCGCTGTCACCTGCGTTCAACCACTGTGCGACTTTGCTGCGGCTGTCTTCGAAAGCCTGCGTCGCATGGGCGCCGGGCAAATGCTGGGCTCGATGCACATTGGCTGCGCCGTTGGCGTAGTAATGGCTGATGGCATCCAGCAAGGCCTGGGGTTTTTGTGTGGTGGCGGCGTTGTCCAGATAGGTCTGGTCTTGCCGTTGCAGGGTGGCGATGGCCGGGAAATCGGCGCGCCAGGGAGAGGGCACAAGCATGGTGTTCAAGACTCGTATAAGCGAGCCGCAACCCGAAGGCGCGGCCCGCTAGTGGCATCGAGTGGCTGCTTAGTTGTGAGCGTGCAGCGCTTCGTTCAGTTCGATGGCCGATTTGTGGGTTTTGCACTCCACGGCACCGGTCTCGGAGTTGCGGCGGAACAACAGGTCCGGCTGGCCGGCCAGCTCGCGAGCCTTGACCACCTTGACCAGTTGGTTGTGCTCGTCCAGCAGGGCAACCTTGGTCCCGGCGGTCACGTAGAGGCCCGACTCCACGGTGTTGCGGTCGCCCAACGGGATGCCGATACCGGCGTTGGCACCGATCAGGCAGCCTTCGCCAACCTTGATCACGATGTTGCCGCCACCCGACAGGGTGCCCATGGTCGAGCAACCGCCGCCCAGGTCCGAACCTTTGCCGACGAACACGCCTGCCGAGACGCGACCTTCGATCATGCCCGGGCCTTCGGTGCCGGCGTTGAAGTTGACGAAACCTTCGTGCATCACGGTGGTGCCTTCGCCCACGTAGGCGCCCAGGCGCAGGCGTGCCGCGTCAGCGATACGTACGCCGCTCGGCACCACGTAGTCGGTCATTTTCGGGAACTTGTCCACCGAGAACACTTCCAGCAACTCGCCACGCAGGCGCGCTTCCAGTTGGCGTTCGGCCAGCTCGTTGATGTCGATGGCGCCCTGGCTGGTCCAGGCCACGTTCGGCAGCTGTGGGAACACGCCGGCCAGGCTCAGGCCATGCGGCTTGACCAGACGGTGGGACAGCAGGTGCAGCTTTAGGTATGCCTCAGGCGTGGAGGTCAGCGCAGCGTCTTCGGCCAGCAGGGTGGCAACCAGCGGAGTGTGGCTTTCCGCCAAGCGGTTGAGCAGCGCAGCTTGGGTCGCATCGACATTCTTCAGCGCATCGGCCAGTTGCAGCGCTTGGCTGATGGTGAAGCTGATCGCCTGGTTGCCGCCGGTGTAACCCAGGATCGGTTTGATGGCGGCGACGATTTCGGCCGATGGGTTGAGCAGTGGCTGTGCGTAAAACACTTCCAGCCAGGCGCCTTGACGGTTTTGAGTGCCGACGCCGAAGCCCAGGCTGAACAGGGAATTGGACATGCTGTTACCTCTACAAAAATGGAAGGGCTGGCCTACTTCAGGGCCGCCGAATAACTATCTGGCTTGAAGCCAATCAGGGTTCTGTCTCCGAGATCCAGCACCGGGCGCTTGATCATCGAGGGTTGCGCGAGCATCAATTCAATGGCTTTCGACTGATCGAGATCGGCTTTGCATTCGTCTTCGAGTTTGCGAAAGGTGGTACCCGCACGGTTCAAAACCACCTGCCAACCGTGCTCGTTGCACCATTGGGTCAAGTGTTCGCGGTCGATACCGGCCGTTTTGTAGTCGTGGAACTCATAGCTCACCCCGTGCTCGTCGAGCCAGGTGCGCGCTTTTTTCATGGTGTCGCAGGCTTTGATGCCGAAAAGGTGCAACGTTTTGCTTGAAACGGTCAAGGAATTGCCCCCTTTGAGCGTGTGAAAACGGAAGGTCACGGATTATGCCACGACCAGCGGCCTCTGGTGCCCCTCGTCGTGCTGACGTGCGACTTATGGGCAAATGCCGGTGACGGCATAGGTGCGTACCATAGCGGGGTAATATGGCACTTCAACGGCCAGTTGTTGCCTGATGTGTGTCGTTGCAAGTCGATTGTCCGGGAACCCCGCGTTATGCAAACCGCCTACACCGTTCTTATCCTGCTGATGCTGGTCAGCGTTTCGCGTCTTGTCGGGCGTGTCATTCCCCTGCCGTTACCCTTGGTGCAGATTGCCGCCGGAGCCCTGCTGGCCTGGCCTACGCTGGGGTTGCACGTGGCACTGGACCCGGAGCTGTTCCTGTTTCTGTTCCTGCCACCGTTGTTGTTCTCCGATGGCTGGCGCATGCCCAAGCGTGAGTTGTGGCGGCTGCGTGGCCCGATCCTCACGTTGGCGGTGGGGCTGGTGCTATTCACCGTGGTGGGTGCCGGATACTTTATTCATTGGCTATTGCCTTCGATCCCGCTGCCGGTGGCTTTTGCCCTGGCGGCCGTATTGTCCCCGACGGATGCCGTGGCGGTGTCGGCCATTGCCCAGAACCGTTTACCCAAGCCGCTGATGCACATGCTGCAGGGCGAAGCCTTGATGAATGATGCTTCGGGTCTGGTGACGTTCAAATTCGCCCTGGCGGCGGCATTGACGGGGGTGTTTTCCCTGGCGGATGCCAGCCTGACGTTCGTTCTGGTGGCCTTGGGTGGCCTGGCGATTGGTGTGGCGTTGAGCTGGCTGGTGGGGCGCCTGCGCGCCTGGATGATCGCGCGAGGCTGGGATGACCCGGCCACCCACGTGGTGTTCATGTTGCTGCTGCCATTTGCAGCTTATGTGCTGGCCGAGCGGCTAGGCGCGTCGGGCATTTTGTCGGCGGTGGCGGCGGGCATGATGCAAAGCTGGCTCGACCTGTTGCCGCGCCAGACCAGCACCCGCTTGCTCAATCGCAGTGTCTGGTCGCTGCTGGAATTTGCCTTCAACGGTTTGATCTTCCTGCTGCTGGGTCTGCAATTGCCGGACATCATCAAGGCGGTGGTGAGCCATGAACCGACGCTATGGCCGACGTTGCTGTATCGCTGCCTGGATGTGGTCGCGATCTTTCTGGTGCTGGTGATCCTGCGATTCATCTGGGTGCAGAGCATCTGGCGGTTGTCGGGCTTGTTGCGCAGGTTGCGTGGAAAAAGCGAACTGACCCTGGTACCTACAGCCCGCTCCTGCTGGTTGCTGACCGTCGGTGGGGTACGCGGTGCGGTGACTTTGGCCGGTGTGATGTCGGTGCCTTTACTGCTGGCGCCGGGGCAAGACTTCCCTGAGCGTGACCTGCTGATCTTTATCGCCGCCGGCGTGATCCTGCTCTCATTGGTCGCTGCCTGCATTGCCTTGCCGTTGCTGTTGCGCGGCATCGAGCAGAGTCCCGATGAAAAGCGCCATCGCGAAGTGCGTGAGGCTTGGAAGAAGACCGCCGTGGCGGCGATTCATGCCCTGGAAGCCGAGGAGCCGACAGAAGCCGCGGTTCCCGACGCTGCCCAGGCGGCACTGGCTACGGAACTCAAGGCGCGGCTGATGTCGGAATATCGCCACCAGTTGGAGGTCTTCAACGACTCAGCCGAAGCCCAGGCGTTGGCGCAGCAGATGGACTTGCTGGAGCGCAAGTTGCGGCTCAAGGCCTTGCGGGCGCAGCGGTTGGAGTTGTACAGCTTGAGCCGTCATCACCAGATAGGTGATGACGTGTTGAGGGAGGTGTTGGCGGATCTGGATATGAGTGAGGCGAACCTGGGCCATGTGAAATGACCCAGAAAGCGCTTAGCGTCGACGCTGGATGAACGCGCGAATCCGCTCGGCGGCTTCCACACACTCCGCCAACGGCGCAACCAGCGCCATGCGCACACGGCCGGCGCCGGGGTTGAAGCCTTGCACTTCGCGTGACAGGTAGGAACCCGGTACTACGGTCACATGTTCTTCCATGAACAAGTCACGGCAGAATGCGGCATCGTCGCCGTTCACGTTCGGCCACAGGTAGAAACCGCCATCCGGACTTTGCACGTCCAGCACCGGCTTGAGAATCGCCAGCACGGCATCGAATTTCTCACGATACAGGTCGCGGTTGGCCTGCACATGGGCTTCATCCTGCCAGGCGGCAATGCTCGCCAGCTGGGTTTGTACCGGCATTGCGCAGCCGTGGTAGGTACGGTACAGCAGGAAGGCCTTGAGAATGTCGGCGTCGCCGGCCACGAAACCGGAACGCAGGCCCGGCAGGTTGGAGCGCTTGGACAGGCTGTGGAACACCACGCAGCGTTTGAAGTCCTGGCGGCCCAGCTCGACGCAGGCGCTCAGCAGGCCCGGCGGCGGGGTTTGTTCGTCGAAGTACAGTTCGCTGTAGCACTCGTCGGCGGCGATGACGAAGTCGTATTCGTCGGCCAGGGCGATGAGTTTTTTCAGGGTTTCGACGGGGATCAACGCGCCAGTCGGGTTGCCGGGTGAACACAGGAACAGGATCTGGCAGCGCTTCCAGATGTCCGGCGTCACGGCGTCGAAGTCCGGATTGAAACCGTTGGCGTCCAGGCACGGGAGGTAGTGCGGCTTGGCACCGGCCAGGAACGCAGCGCCTTCGTAGATCTGGTAGAACGGGTTCGGGCTGACCACCAGGGCGTCGTCACCGCGGTTGACCACGGTTTGGGTGAAGGCGAACAGCGCTTCACGGGTACCGTTTACCGGCAGGATATTGCGCGCCGGATCCAGCCAGCCCTTGGGCACGTTGAAGCGCCGCTCGCACCACGCGCCGATGGCCTCGCGCAGGGCCGGGATGCCCAGGGTGGTCGGGTAGACCGCCATCTGGTCGAGGTTGTCAGAGAGGGCCTTGGCCACGAATTCCGGGGACTTGTGCTTGGGCTCGCCGATGGACAACGCAATCGGGCGCTTGTCCGGGTTCGGTGTGACGCTGCCCAGCAAGGCGCGCAGTTTCTCGAACGGGTAGGGCTGCAACTGGTTCAGGGCGTTGTTCATGTAAGCCTCAATCACCGTAAACACCGACCTGTGGGATCGTGTTCACAAAGTTAAAAATTCAAAAGGTCAGGCGTGTCAGTTCGACACCGGGTTCCTGGGTCACGCTCAGTTGCTGCACGATGGCCTCCTGCAAGCGCAGGCACAGCTCGGGGTCGGACAACGGGTGGTTGTCGGCATCGGTGATGAAGAACACGTCTTCCACGCGTTCGCCCAGGGTCGCAATCTTGGCGTTCTGCAGCGACAGGTCGAACTCCAGGAAAATCCCGCCGATACGTGCCAGCAGACCGGGACGGTCCGGCGCGCTGAGCTCCAGTACGGTGACCGGGCGCTGGGCGTCGTTGGAGATGGTGACCTGGGGCGCAAAGGCAAAGTGCTTGAGCTGGCGCGGTACCCGGCGCTGGATGATCGTCGGGTAGTCGGCAGGGTTGCGCAGGGCTTCGGTCAGGCCTTCGCGGATCTTTTTCACTCGCACCGGGTTATCGCCAATCGAGTCGCCATCGGTATCGAGCACGATATAGGTGTCGAGGGTGAACTGGCTGCTGGAGGTGATGACCCGGGCGTCATGGATGTTCAGGTTGAGCTGGTCCATGGCGGCCACCGTCACGGCGAAGAAGTCGTGTTGGTCCGGCGCATAGATGAAGATCTGTGTGCCGCCTTCGAATTCGCGCTGGGTGGTTTCCTTGATCAGCACCAGCGGGCCGCCATCGGCCGGCTGCTGCAGGATGGCGTCGGTGTGCCAGGCCACATCGCCGGCGGTGTGGCGCAGGAAATAGTCATCGCCCAGTTGCGACCAGAGCTGCTCGACGTCGTCGGGGTCGTTGCCACCGCGCACCAGGATGTCCAGGGCCGCGCTTTGGGTGCGGCGGATCTGTTCTTCGCGGTCCACCGGGTTTTCCAGGCCACGGCGCAGGGCGCGCTTGGTCTCGGTGTACAACTGGCGCAGCAGGCTGGCGCGCCACGAGTTCCACAACGTGGGGTTGGTGGCATTGATGTCGGAGACGGTCAGCACATAGAGGTAGTCGAGACGGGTTTCATCACCCACGATGCCGGCGAAGTCGTGGATCACCTGCGGGTCGGACAAGTCCTTGCGTTGGGCCGTGGTCGACATGACCAGGTGGTTCTGCACCAGCCAGACGATCAGGCGGCTGTCCCACAGCGGCAATTGGTGGCGCTGGCAAAAGGCCTCGGCATCCACCGCACCGATTTCCGAGTGATCGCCATGCCGGCCCTTGCCGATGTCGTGGTACAGGCCCGCCAGGTAGATCAACTCGGGCTTGGGCAGCTTGGCCATGAGCTTGCTGGCCAGCGGGAATTTCTCCGACACCTGAGTGTACTGCAGCTTACGCAGGTGCTTGATCAGGTTCAGGGTGTGGGCGTCTACGGTATATATGTGGAACAGGTCATGCTGCATCTGCCCGACGATAAAACCGAACTCCGGCAGATAGCGCCCGAGAATGCCGTAACGGTTCATCCGGCGCAGGTTGCGGTGGATGCCGATCTTGCACTTGAACAGTTCGATAAACAGGCTGGTGTTGCGGATGTCGTTGCGAAACTCGTCGTCGATCAGGTGACGGTTTTCTCGCAGCAGGCGGATAGTATCGGCGCGTACGCCTTTGATTTCCGGCTGCTGGGCCATCAGTACGAAAATCTCCAGCATCGCGAACGGGGTACGACGGAACACGTAATCGTTGCGTGCCTCGATATAGCCATCGTGCAGCTGGAAGCGTGCATTGATCGGTTGCGGCGGCGCTTCGTCATCGGGAGCCAGGATCACTTCTTCGAAGTGCTGGATGATCAGGTCGCTGAGCTGGGCAATGCTCATGACGACGCGGTAGTACTGCTGCATGAAGCTTTCAATGCTGGTCTTCGCGTCTTCGCCTTCAAAGCCCAGCAGGGCGGCGATGGAGCGTTGATGGTCGAACAGCAGACGGTCTTCGGCGCGTCCGGCGAGCATGTGCAGGGCGTAACGTACTTTCCACAGGAATTCCTGGGAGGACGCCAACAGCGCGTTCTCACTCTCGACGAGGAAGCCTTCACCCGCCAGTGCCCGCAGGTTCAGGGTGCCGTACTGGCGGCGGGCGACCCACAGAATGGTCTGGATATCCCGCAAGCCGCCCGGTGAGCCTTTGACGTTGGGCTCCAGGTTGTATTCGGTGTCGTTGTACTTGTGGTGCCGGGCTTTCTGCTCGGCGCGCTTGGCCAGGAAGAAGTCCTTGCTTGGCCACATATGTGCAGTGCTGGTGACTTCCAGCATGCGCTGGCGTAGACGTTCGGGGCCGGCGATGGTGCGGCTTTCCATCAGGTTGGTGATTACCGTCAGGTCGGCGCGGGCCTCTTCGGCGCATTCGTCAACCGAGCGCACGCTCTGACCGACTTCCAGGCCGATGTCCCACAGCAAGGTCAAAAAGCGCTCGATGGAGTCGCGAAAGATCTCGTGGTCGGCGCCGTCCATCAGGATCAACAGATCGATGTCGGAGTAGGGGTGCAATTCGCCGCGCCCGTAGCCGCCAACGGCCACCAGGGCGATATCGGCGTCTTCACTCCAGCTGAACTGTTCCCAGGCTTTCTGCAGGATATTGTCGACGAACCAGGCGCGGTCCTCGATCAGCCGGCGGATGTCCCGGCCTTTGCGAAAGCGCTCATCGAGCACCTCGCGGGCCTGGCGGATAGCCTTCTTGAAGGCGGCGATGGGGCTTGCCTTCAATGCCAGCTCCGCCTGGAACTGGCCACGGTCGAAGAGTTCGGGGTCCACCTGGGGCATCGATTGGCTTTCCTTTCTATCTATCAGTCGGTCACAACAGTGTTTGGGAAAACCAAACCAGGCCTTACGCCGAAATGCGTGGGATGGTGTCGTCCGAGCGCAGGGTGAAGATCTCGTAGCCGGTTTCGGTGACCAGCAAGGTGTGTTCCCACTGGGCGGAAAGCTTGCGGTCCTTGGTGATGGCGGTCCAGCCGTCGCCCAGCACCTTGGTATCGGCCTTGCCCTGGTTGATCATCGGCTCGATGGTGAAGGTCATGCCTGCCTTGAGCTCCATACCGGTGCCGGCACGGCCGTAGTGCAATATCTGCGGCTCTTCGTGGAACACCTTGCCGATGCCGTGGCCGCAGAACTCGCGAACCACCGAGAAGCCGTTCTTTTCGGCGTGCTTCTGGATCACTTCGCCGATGTCGCCCAGGCGGCAACCGGGCTTGACGATCTCAATGGCCTTGTACATGCATTCCTGGGTGACCTGGGACAGGCGTTCGGCCCAGACCGGCACGTTGCCGACGTGGAACATGCGGCTGGTGTCGCCGTGGTAGCCGTCTTTGATCACAGTGACGTCGATGTTCAGGGTGTCGCCGTCTTTCAACGGCTTGTCGCCTGGAATACCATGGCAGACCACATGGTTGATCGAGGTGCAGATCGACTTGGGGAAGCCCTTGTAGTTCAGTGGGGCCGGGATCGCCTTCTGGACGTTGACGATATAGTCGTGGCAGATGCGGTCCAGCGCCTCGGTGGTAACGCCGGGCTTGACGTGTTCGGCAATCATTTCCAGCACGTCGGCAGCCAGTTTGCCGGCAACGCGCATGCCTGCGATGTCTTCGGCGGTTTTCAAGGTAACGGTCATACAGGCTCTCTCTAGCGCGATGCGCTGAAATCAATACGGTTCACGGTGTGCGGCAATAAAGGTTACAAAAAACGCACAAACCCCAAGAAACGCGATTCTAACAGACGATGGCGTCAAATCATGAGCCTCTGATGATCGCTTCTCTCTATAAGGTTGGGCCTTGCCGGCGCGATTCAAAGGCTCAGGTATAGGCGATAGGCGGCAAATGTCATTGCGGGTTTCGTTTTTTGACTGCGTGTGGTATAAAATGCGCCGCTTTCCGGGGATGCCCCGTGAAGCTTAAATCCACACACGTGTCGACACGATGACCTGGGTGCCGGAGGCCTTGATGCCGCTGGTTGGTCATTGGGATACGTGGAGGCCAAACCCGACTTATTAAGGAACTATCATGTCCCAAGTCAACATGCGCGATATGCTGAAGGCCGGTGTGCACTTCGGTCACCAGACCCGTTACTGGAACCCGAAAATGGGTAAGTACATTTTCGGCGCGCGTAACAAGATCCACATCATCAACCTTGAAAAAACCCTGCCAATGTTCAACGAGGCTCTGACTTTCGTAGAGCGTCTGGCCCAGGGCAAAAACAAGATCCTGTTCGTCGGCACCAAGCGTTCCGCTGGCAAGATCGTTGCTGAAGAAGCAGCACGTTGCGGTTCGCCGTACGTCGATCACCGCTGGTTGGGCGGCATGCTGACCAACTTCAAGACCATCCGTGCTTCCATCAAGCGTCTGCGTGACCTTGAAGTACAAGCCGAAGACGGTACTTTCGCCAAGCTGACCAAGAAAGAAGCGCTGATGCGCTCCCGTGACCTGGAAAAGCTCGATCGTTCCTTGGGTGGTATCAAGGATATGGGCGGTCTGCCTGACGCACTGTTCGTAATCGACGTTGATCACGAGCGCATCGCGATCACCGAAGCCAACAAGCTGGGCATCCCGGTTATCGGCGTAGTCGATACCAACAGCAGCCCGGAAGGCGTTGACTACATCATCCCAGGCAACGATGACGCAATCCGCGCTATCCAGCTGTACATGGGTTCGATGGCTGACGCTGTAATCCGTGGTCGCAACCACGTTGCTGGCGGTACCGAGCAGTTCGCTGAAGAAGCTCCGGTAGCTGCCGCTGAGTAATTGACGCCCTGGCGTTGACTCAGTAAGCAAAAAGGGGGCTTGGCCCCCTTTTTGCCACCTCGAAAACCATTTGTCGGCGCCCACTTGTGGCAGTGCAACATAGCGACTGTAACGTGCAGCGGCCTACAAGGGAGATTCGGGAAGAATTGAACGCCCGTTTGATCGGGTGGAATGGTTGAAAACCTATCCAAGAGGATTTTGAAATGGCAGAGATTACTGCAGCGTTGGTTAAAGAACTGCGTGAGCGTACTGGCGAAGGCATGATGGATTGCAAAAAGGCCTTGACCAAGGCTGGCGGCGACATCGAAAAAGCCATTGACGACATGCGTGCTTCCGGCGCCATCAAGGCTGCCAAGAAAGCAGGCAACGTGGCTGCTGAAGGCGCAATCGCGCTGAAAGAAGACGGTAAATCCGCAGTGCTGCTGGAAGTGAACTCGCAGACCGACTTCCTGGCTCTGCAAGACGACTTCAAGGCATTCGTTGCTGAAAGCGTTGAAAAAGCGTTTGCCGACAAGCTGACTACCGTTGAGCCTCTGATCGAAGCTCAAGAAGCAGCTCGCCTGGTACTGGTCGGCAAGGTTGGCGAAAACGTCAACATCCGTCGCCTGACCCGCGTAGAAGGTGATGTGGTTGGTGGCTACCTGCACGGCAACAAGATCGGCGTAGCCGTTGTTCTGAAGGGCGGCGACGTTGAGCTGGCCAAAGACATCGCTATGCACGTAGCGGCAACCAACCCTGAGTTCCTGCTGCCATCGGAAGTTTCCGCTGAAGCGATCGAACGTGAGAAGGGCGTGTTCCTGACCCTGAACGCCGACAAGATCGCCGGCAAGCCGGAAAACATTGTTGAGAACATGGTCAAAGGCCGTATCAGCAAGTTCCTGGCTGAAGCGAGCCTGGTTGAGCAGGCGTTCGTCAAGAACCCTGAAATCAAGGTTGGCGAACTGGCTAAGAAAGCCGGTGCTGAAATCGTTTCCTTCACTTACTTCAAAGTAGGTGAAGGCATCGAGAAGCCGGTCGACAACTTCGCTGAAGAAGTTGCTGCCCAGCTGGCTGCCGCCAAGCAATAAGACAGTTTTCAACTGTCGCCGAAAGAGGCTGCCCGCTCACGCGCGCAGCCTCTTTTCAAATGGGAAGGCCAATTTTATTTGGTTTCCTTTCGGAACTGGCTTACAAAGCCGTGTTCCGATGGCGCTGTGATAGCGTCCAGCTAGAGTGAACGCAAGCCGTAAACGGCTCGCCAAGAATTTTTTAAAAAATACGCCGCAGGAGAGATTCGCAATGGCTCAGCAGGGCAGTGGTTATCAGGCTCGCTATAAACGCATTCTACTCAAACTTAGCGGCGAGGCCCTGATGGGCTCGGAAGAGTTCGGGATCGATCCCAAGGTGCTCGATCGCATGGCGCTTGAAGTCGGCCAGTTGGTCGGTATCGGTGTTCAGGTTGGCCTGGTGATCGGTGGTGGTAACCTGTTCCGTGGTGCGGCGTTGAGTGCCGCCGGTATGGATCGGGTCACTGGCGACCACATGGGCATGCTGGCCACTGTGATGAACGCCTTGGCCATGCGTGACGCCCTGGAGCGTGCCAATATCTCGGCTATCGTGATGTCGGCTATTTCCATGGTCGGCGTGACCGATCACTATGATCGTCGTAAAGCCATGCGTCACCTGAACTCCAAGGAAGTGGTGATCTTTGCTGCCGGCACGGGCAACCCGTTCTTCACGACCGATTCGGCTGCGTGCCTGCGCGCTATCGAGATCGATGCCGATGTCGTGCTCAAGGCGACCAAGGTGGACGGTGTGTACACCGCAGACCCATTCAAAGACCCGCATGCCGAGAAGTTCGATCATCTGACCTACGATGAAGTGCTGGATCGCAAGCTGGGCGTGATGGACCTGACCGCTATTTGCCTGTGCCGCGACCACCAGATGCCGCTGCGCGTATTTAACATGAACAAGCCCGGCGCCCTGCTGAATATCGTACACGGCGGCGCAGAAGGGACTTTGATCGAGGAAGGCCAACAATGATCAACGAAATCAAGAAAGACGCCCAAGCGCGTATGCAGAAATCCCTGGAGTCTCTGAGCCACGCATTTGGCCAGATTCGTACCGGCAAGGCGCACCCGAGCATTCTGGGCAGCGTCATGGTGCCTTACTACGGCACTGACACTCCGCTGAGCGGCGTGGCCAACGTGACGGTCAAGGACTCGCGCACCCTGCAAGTCGTGGCGTTCGAGCGCAACATGCTCGCCGCCGTCGACAAGGCCATCCAGAGCGCCGGCTTGAACCTCAACCCGACCAACCTGGGTGAGTTGCTGTTGATCTCTATGCCGGCCCTGACTGAAGAAACCCGCAAGGGCTTCACCAAGCAGGCCCGCAGTGCAGCCGAAGATGCGCGTGTTGCCGTGCGCAATATCCGTCGCGATGCGCTGGGTGACCTGAAGAAGCTGGTCAAGGACAAGGAAATCAGCGAAGACGAAGAGCGTCGTGCCGTCGCCGATATCGACAAGTTGACCAAGGACGCCGAGGCGCAGATCACCAAGGCTACCGAGGAAAAAGAAAAGGACCTGATGGCCGTATAAGGGGTCAGGACGCCTTCATGGAAAAGACCAAGCAGACTGTGCCCTCCGTGGTACCGCGCCATGTCGCGATCATCATGGATGGGAATAATCGCTGGGCGAAAAAACGCTTTATGCCGGGTGTTGCCGGGCATAAAGCGGGTGTCGATGCGGTGCGCGCCGTGATTGAGGTGTGTGCCGAAGCCAAGGTTGAAGTGTTGACGCTGTTTGCCTTCTCCAGCGAGAACTGGCAGCGGCCCGCCGACGAAGTCAGTGCCTTGATGGACCTGTTCTTCAAGGCGCTGCGGCGTGAGGCCAAGCGCCTCAACGATAACAACATCAGTCTGCGCATCATTGGTGATCGCTCGCGGTTCCATCCGGAACTGCAAGCGGCCATGCGCGAAGCCGAGGCAATGACTGCCGGCGCCAACCGTTTTGTGCTGCAGATTGCAGCCAACTACGGTGGCCAGTGGGATATCGCCCAGGCTGCGCAACGGCTGGCCCGCGAAGTGCAGGCCGGGCATCTGCGGCCGGAAGACATTACGCCCGAACTGTTGCAAACCTGCCTGGTAACCGGCGACCTGCCGTTGCCTGACTTGTGCATCCGTACCGGTGGCGAGCACCGCATCAGCAATTTCCTGTTGTGGCAGTTGGCCTACACCGAGTTGTACTTCTCCGACCTGTTCTGGCCGGACTTCAAACACGATGCCATGCGTAATGCGCTGGCCGATTTCGCTTCCCGTCAGCGTCGCTTTGGTAAAACGAGCGAGCAGATCGAAGCTGGAGCCCGGGTTTAAATGCTTAAACAACGAATCATCACGGCACTGATCCTGCTGCCGATTGCCTTGTGCGGTTTTTTCCTGCTCGACGGTTCCGGCTTTGCGCTGTTTATCGGCCTGGTCGTAACACTTGGGGCCTGGGAATGGGCGCGCCTGGCGGGTTTCAATGCCCAGGCGCCACGTGTGGCGTACGCGGCATTCGTGGCGCTGTCGCTGTTCCTGATGCATACCCTGTCGAGCATCATCGTGCCTTGGGTGTTGGGGGCGGCGGTGCTGTGGTGGGCGCTGGCGACCTACCTGGTGCTCACCTACCCACGGACCAGTGGCCAGTGGTCCAGCGTGGCATGCAAGCTGGTGATCGGCTTGTTGATCCTGCTGCCCGCCTGGCAAGGTCTGGTGGAGATCAAGAATGCGTCCATGGGCAACTGGTTGATCATGGCGGTGATGGTATTGGTCTGGGGCGCGGATATCGGCGCCTATTTCTCCGGTCGGGCTTTCGGCAAGCGCAAGCTGGCGCCGGCGGTCAGTCCGGGCAAGAGCTGGGAAGGCGTGTACGGCGGCCTCGCATTGACGCTGGCGATCACGCTGGTGGTCGGCGTTGTGCGCGACTGGACGGTGAAGGAAATCTTCCTGGCGCTGTTGGGTACGGCCATTGTCGTGTTCATTTCGGTGGTGGGTGACCTCACCGAAAGCATGTTCAAGCGCCAGGCCGGTATCAAGGACAGCAGCAACCTGCTTCCGGGGCATGGCGGTGTATTGGACCGTATCGACAGTCTCACCGCGGCGATTCCGATCTTTGCCGTGTTGTTGTGGATGACTGCCTCGTGAGCCGTCTGCAGCAAGTCACCGTACTGGGGGCGACCGGTTCGGTAGGGCTGAGTACCCTGGATGTGATTGCGCGTCATCCCGATCGCTATCAAGTATTTGCCCTGACCGGTTTTACCCGCCTGAGCGAGTTGCTGGCCCTTTGCGTTCGCCACTCGCCACGCTTTGCTGTGGTGCCCGAGGCGGCGGTGGCGCGTGGTTTGCAGGATGACCTGCGCGCTGCCGGCCTTGCCACTCAGGTATTGGTGGGGGAGGCGGGGTTGTGCCAGGTGGCGGCCGATGCCGAAGTGGACACCGTCGTGGCTGCCATTGTCGGTGCAGCGGGTTTGCGTCCGACGCTGGCGGCGGTCGATGCAGGCAAGAAGATTCTGCTGGCCAATAAAGAAGCGCTGGTCATGTCCGGCGCGCTCTTTATGCAGGCGGTGCGCAAGAGTGGCGCGGTGTTGCTGCCTCTCGACAGCGAACATAACGCGATTTTCCAGTGCATGCCGGGTGATTTCTCCCGTGGCTTGAGCCAGGTTGGTGTGCGTCGGATTCTGTTGACCGCCTCCGGTGGGCCGTTCCGGCAGACGCCTCTGGCTGAGTTGGAGCATGTCTCTCCGGATCAGGCCTGTGCACACCCCAACTGGTCCATGGGGCGCAAGATTTCCGTGGATTCGGCGAGCATGATGAACAAGGGGCTGGAGCTGATCGAGGCTTGCTGGCTGTTTGATGCCCGGCCGGATCAGGTCGAGGTGGTGGTTCACCCGCAAAGTGTGATTCATTCCCTGGTCGATTACGTGGATGGCTCGGTGCTGGCGCAGTTGGGCAACCCTGACATGCGTACGCCCATCGCCAATGCCCTGGCTTGGCCGGAGCGCATTGATTCCGGTGTGGCGCCGTTGGACCTGTTTGCAATTGCGCGCCTGGACTTCGAGGCGCCGGACGAGCAGCGTTTTCCTTGTCTGCGCCTGGCGCGTGAGGCGGTGGAGGCGGGTAACAGCGCGCCGGCGATGCTTAATGCGGCCAATGAGGTGGCGGTCGCGGCCTTTCTTGAGCGGCGCATCCGTTTTCCGCAGATCGCGAGTATTATCGAGGATGTCCTGGTTCGGGAGCCGGTAGTGGCTGTCAACGACCTGGGCGCCGTGTTTGAAGCGGATAGGAAGGCCCGCGGCCTGGCCGAGCAATGGTTGGAACGCAATGCGCGTTAGCCTGTAGGTGCGGTTGAGCCCGCAGGCACTGGATTGAAAGGCGGAGAAATTAGATGAGTGCGCTTTATATGATTGTCGGCACCCTGGTTGCTCTGGGTGTGTTGGTGACCTTCCACGAATTCGGCCACTTTTGGGTGGCGCGTCGTTGCGGCGTCAAAGTACTGCGCTTTTCAGTCGGTTTCGGCATGCCCTTGTTGCGTTGGCATGACCGTCGTGGCACCGAGTTCGTGATTGCCGCCATACCATTGGGTGGTTACGTCAAGATGCTCGACGAGCGCGAAGGTGAAGTGCCGGCCGACCAGTTGGACCAGTCTTTCAATCGCAAGACCGTTCGTCAGCGTATCGCGATCGTCGCCGCCGGTCCGATCGCCAACTTCCTGTTGGCGATGGTGTTTTTCTGGGTGTTGGCCATGCTGGGCAGTCAGCAGGTGCGTCCGGTTATCGGCGCGGTCGACGCAGACAGCATGGCGGCCAAGGCTGGCCTGGTAGCGGGGCAGGAAATTGTATCCATTGATGGCGAACCAACCACCGGTTGGGGGGCGGTCAATTTGCAGTTGGTGCGGCGTCTGGGCGAGAGCGGTACCGTCAGTGTTGTGGTTCGCGACCAGGACTCCACGCTTGAGACCGCGCGCGAACTGGCCCTGGATCATTGGCTCAAGGGTGCGGATGAGCCTGATCCGATCAAGTCCCTGGGGATTCGTCCGTGGCGACCGGCTTTGCCGCCAGTGCTGGCGGAGCTGGATCCGAAAGGTCCGGCCCAGGCCGCAGGTCTGAAAACCGGTGATCGCCTGTTGGCCCTGGATGGCCAGGTGCTCGGTGACTGGCAGCAAGTGGTCGATCTGGTACGTGTACGGCCCGATACCAAAATTGTGCTGAAAGTTGAGCGTGATGGTGCTCAAATCGACGTCCCCGTAACCTTGTCGGTTCGTGGGGAGGCCAAGGCCGCCGGGGGTTACCTGGGGGCGGGGGTCAAGGGTGTCGAGTGGCCGCCATCGATGGTGCGAGAGGTCAGCTTCGGGCCGCTGGCCGCGATTGGCGAGGGCGCGAAACGCACCTGGACCATGAGCGTGCTGACCCTCGAATCCCTCAAAAAAATGTTGTTCGGCGAGCTCTCGGTAAAAAACTTGAGTGGGCCGATAACCATTGCTAAAGTGGCGGGCGCTTCTGCCCAGTCGGGTGTCGCGGATTTCCTGAATTTCCTGGCTTATCTGAGTATCAGCCTTGGGGTTCTGAATTTGCTGCCTATTCCAGTACTGGATGGGGGGCATCTGCTGTTTTATCTGGTCGAGTGGGTGCGTGGTCGCCCCTTGTCGGATCGGGTGCAGGGTTGGGGGATACAGATCGGTATCAGTTTGGTGGTTGGAGTGATGTTGTTAGCTCTGGTCAACGATCTGGGACGTCTGTAACGCTTCGCTGAATTGCGAATCTGCCGCATTTTGCGGCAGTTTGTTTATTGCCAGTTGGAATAAGAAAGGACTTCATGAAACGTCTGCTGCTAACTGCGGTTCTCACCGTATTGATGATCGCCGAAGTTCACGCCGAGTCCTTCACTATCTCCGATATTCGCGTCAACGGCCTCCAGCGGGTTTCCGCAGGTAGCGTCTTTGGTGCCTTGCCGTTGAACGTCGGGGAACAGGCTGATGATCGTCGCCTGGTGGAATCCACTCGTGCGCTGTTCAAAACCGGGTTCTTTCAAGATATCCAGCTGGGTCGCGAAGGCAACGTCCTGGTTATCACGGTCGTTGAGCGGCCTTCCATCTCCAGTATCACGATCGAGGGCAACAAGGCGATCTCCACTGAAGACCTGATGAAGGGCCTCAAGCAATCCGGCCTGGCCGAGGGCGAGATCTTCCAGCGCGCTACCCTTGAGGGTGTGCGTAACGAACTGCAACGCCAGTACGTTGCCCAGGGCCGCTACTCCGCGACCGTGGAAACCGAAGTCGTCCCCCAACCGCGTAACCGTGTCGGCCTGAAGGTCAACATCAACGAAGGTACGGTAGCGGCGATTCAGCACATCAACGTGGTGGGCAACACCAAGTTCGCTGATGAAGACCTGATCGACCTGTTCGAACTCAAGACCACCAACTGGCTGTCGTTCTTCAAGAACGATGACAAGTACGCCCGTGAAAAACTGTCCGGTGACCTGGAACGTCTGCGCTCCTACTACCTGGACCGCGGCTATATCAATATGGATATCGCTTCGACCCAGGTGTCCATCACCCCGGACAAGAAGCACGTCTACATCACCGTCAACGTCAACGAAGGCGAAAAGTACAAGGTTCGTGACGTCAAGCTCAGCGGCGACCTGAAAGTACCTGAAGACCAGGTGAAGTCGCTGTTGCTGGTGCAGAAGGACCAGGTGTTCTCGCGCAAGCTGATGACCACCACGTCCGAGTTGATCACCCGTCGCCTGGGTAACGAAGGCTATACCTTCGCCAACGTCAACGGCGTACCGACCCCGCATGATGATGACCACACCGTGGACATTACCTTCGTGGTCGACCCGGGCAAGCGTGCCTACGTGAACCGCATCAACTTCCGTGGCAACACCAAGTCTGCGGACGAAGTGCTGCGCCGTGAAATGCGCCAGATGGAAGGTGGCTGGGCGTCGACCTACTTGATCGACCAGTCCAAGACCCGTCTTGAACGCCTGGGCTTCTTCAAGGAAGTCAACGTCGAAACCCCGGCCGTCCCAGGTGTGGATGACCAGGTTGACGTGAACTACGCCGTTGAAGAGCAAGCCTCGGGTTCGATCACCGCCAGCGTCGGCTTCGCACAGAGCGCGGGCCTGATTCTGGGTGGCTCGATCACACAGAACAACTTCCTCGGTACGGGTAACCGTGTGTCTGTCGGCCTGACCCGAAGCGAATACCAGAGCCGTTATAACTTCAGTTATACCGACCCCTACTGGACTGCTGACGGTGTGAGCCTGGGCTACAACGCCTTCTATCGCACCACTGACTACAAAGACCTCGACGTCGACGTTGCAAGCTATGCAATCGACAGCATGGGTGTGGGTGCCAACATTGGTTACCCGATCAGCGAGACCTCGCGTCTGACCTTTGGTCTGACCGCGCAACAGGACAAGATCAAGACCGGTATTTACACCGTGGATGAGATCTTTGATTTTACCCGTAAGGAAGGCGATCAGTTCCTGAACTTCAAGGCGTCTGCCGGCTGGTCCGAGTCGACCCTGAACAAAGGCGTGCTGGCGACCCGTGGTCATTCCCAGAGCTTGACGCTGGAAGCCACTACGCCGGGCAGCGACCTGTCGTTCTTCAAGCTCGACTACCGTGGCCAGTTGTTCCAGCCGCTGAGCGATAACTACACCATGCGCCTGCACACTGAGCTTGGTTATGGCGATGGCTATGGTTCCACCAGTGGTCTACCGTTCTACGAGAACTACTATGCAGGTGGTTTCAACTCGGTTCGTGGCTTCAAGGACAGTACCCTGGGTCCACGTGGTACGCCGAGTCGTGGTGTCCTCGAAACGGGTAACGTAGGGACTCAGAAAGACACTGACGATAAGCCATTGCCATTCGGTGGTAACGTACTGATCCAGGGTGGTGCGGAGATTCTGTTCCCGCTGCCGTTCGTCAAGGACCAGCGTTCCCTGCGTACTTCGGTTTTCTGGGATGTGGGTAACGTGTTCGACTCCAAGTGCGAGCAGGTCACCAACCCGAATGGTTCGAAGTCCAACACGCAGTGTAATGATGTGAGCTTCAGCAACCTGGCGAGCTCCGTGGGTGTTGGCGTGACATGGGTGACTGCATTGGGCCCGTTGAGCTTTGCTCTGGCCATGCCGGTCAAGAAACCGGATAACGCTGAAACCCAGATTTTCCAATTCTCCCTCGGCCAGACGTTCTAAGCGTCTGACCCAAGATAACGACAACGGATTCTGTAGGAGTGCATCGTGCGTAAGTTGACTCAATTGGTTCTGCTGGCAACTGTGCTGGTAACCACCCCGGCCTTCGCCGAAATGAAAATCGCCGTCCTGAACTATCAGATGGCTCTGCTGGAATCCGATGCGGCCAAGAAATACGCCGTGGATGCCGAGAAAAAATTCGGTCCGCAGCTGACCAAGCTCAAGACCCTGGAAAGCAGCGCCAAGGGCATCCAGGATCGCCTGGTAGCCGGTGGCGACAAGATGCAGCAGCCCGAGCGCGAGCGTCTGGAACTTGAATTCAAGCAAAAGGCCCGTGACTACCAGTTCCAGTCCAAGGAGCTGAACGAAGCAAAGGCCGTTGCTGACCGTGAAATGCTCAAGCAGCTCAAGCCGAAACTCGACAGCGCTGTGGAAGAAGTCATCAAGAAAGGTGCCTTTGACCTGGTGTTCGAGCGTGGCGCCGT
Source organism: Pseudomonas sp. R19M (assembly GCF_050312585.1). Taxonomy (NCBI): domain Bacteria; kingdom Pseudomonadati; phylum Pseudomonadota; class Gammaproteobacteria; order Pseudomonadales; family Pseudomonadaceae; genus Pseudomonas; species Pseudomonas sp. R19M. The sequence continues at coordinate 8,962 of NZ_JBNPJV010000020.1, read as the reverse complement.
GATCGACGTCAAGCCTCAATACGACATCACCCGCCAGGTGATCGAGCGCATGAACCAGCTGAAGTAACCCATGACCGCGACTATCAAGCTCGGCGAGTTGGCCGAGTTCCTGGGGGCCGTCTTGCACGGCTCCCCGGAGAAGGAAATCACTGGGCTAGCCACCTTGCAGGAGGCTGGCCCAGCTCAGTTGAGCTTCCTCGCAAATCCTCAATACCGTAAGTACCTCGTCGGTTGCCAAGCCGCAGCCGTGTTGCTGAAGGCTGCTGATGCCGAGGGTTACGCCGGGGATGCGCTGGTGGTGGCCGACCCGTACCTGTCGTACGCGAAAGCGTCGCACCTGTTCGATCCAAAGCCCAAGGCCGCCGGGGGTATTCATCCCAGCGCGGTGATTGCCGATGATGCCCAGGTTGACCCCGCTGCCAACATTGGTGCGTTTGCCGTGATCGAAAGTGGCGCACGTATTGCCGCTGGCGTCACCGTGGGTGCCCATTGCTTTATCGGGGCGCGCTGTGAAATCGGCGCCGATGGCTGGTTGGCTCCGCGGGTCACCCTTTACCACGATGTGCGTATCGGTGAACGCGTGGTTATTCAGTCGGGCGCAGTGATCGGCGGTGAAGGTTTCGGCTTTGCCAATTCCAAAGGCGTTTGGCACAAGATTGCCCAGGTTGGCGGTGTCTTGATTGGGGATGACGTGGAAATCGGCGTTAACACCGCCGTGGACCGTGGCGCCCTGGCCGATACCGTAATCGGTAACGGCGTGAAGCTCGACAACCAGATCCAGATCGCCCACAACGTGCAGATCGGCGACCACACCGCCATGGCGGCGTGTGTCGGTATCTCCGGCAGCACCAAAATCGGCAAGCATTGCATGCTCGCCGGTGGCGTAGGGCTGGTGGGGCATATCGATATTTGCGACAACGTTTTCATCACCGGCATGACCATGGTCACCCACTCGATCACCGAGCCAGGGGCCTACTCTTCCGGTACCGCCATGCAGCCGGCGGCTGAGTGGCGTAAAAGTGCAGCGCGCTTGAGACAGCTTGACGACATGGCCCGACGCCTCAAACAGCTTGAAAAGCGTGTTGGAGACGTGACCCCTGGCGGTAATGCTTCATCAGAAGGCTGATACCATTTCCATATCAAGTGTGCACAGCCGCTGGGCGGCTTCCTTGATTTGCTAGCGGGGCGTGCTTTTAGTTCGCCCGCCCCCAATCTTTATTACAGGCTTCCCCCCGAAATGATGGACATCAACGAGATTCGCGAATACCTGCCTCACCGTTACCCGTTCCTGCTGGTGGACCGCGTAGTGGACCTCAATGTCGAGGAAAAGCGCATTCGTGCCTACAAGAATGTCAGCATCAACGAACCGTTCTTCAACGGCCACTTTCCCGCGCATCCCATCATGCCAGGTGTGTTGATCATTGAAGCAATGGCCCAGGCTGCCGGTATCCTTGGTTTCAAAATGCTCGACCTCAAGCCTGCCGACGGCACGCTCTACTATTTCGTGGGCTCCGACAAACTGCGTTTCCGCAATCCGGTCACGCCGGGCGACCAGTTGATCCTGGAAGCCAAGTTCATCAGTTGCAAACGCCAGATCTGGAAGTTCGAATGCCAGGCCTCGGTGGATGGCAAGCCGGTGTGCTCGGCTGAGATCATCTGTGCGGAACGCAAACTATGAGTTTGATTGACCCTCGCGCAATCATCGATCCGTCGGCCGTACTGGCCGCCGACGTTGAGGTCGGCCCTTGGTCGATCGTCGGCGCAGGTGTTGAAATCGGCGAGGGGACTGTCATCGGGCCGCATGTGATCCTCAAAGGCCCGACGCGCATTGGTAAGCATAATCGTATCTACCAGTTTTCCTCGGTAGGCGAAGACACCCCCGACATGAAGTACAAGGGTGAAGAAACACGCCTGGTAATCGGTGACCACAACATCATCCGTGAAGGTGTGACCATTCATCGTGGCACCGTGCAGGATCGTGCCGAGACCACCTTGGGTGATCACAACCTGATCATGGCCTATGCGCATATCGGCCATGACAGCGTGATCGGCAACCACTGCATCCTGGTCAACAACACTGCATTGGCAGGCCATGTGCACGTTGACGACTGGGCAATTCTGTCCGGCTTCACCCTGGTCCATCAGTACTGCCATATCGGTGCCCACGCCTTTTCCGGCATGGGGACCGCAATCGGCAAGGATGTTCCGGCATTCGTCACGGTATTCGGCAACCCGGCCGAAGCCCGCAGCATGAACTTCGAAGGCATGCGCCGTCGTGGTTTCAGCGAAGACCAGATCCATGCCCTGCGTCGTGCCTACAAGGTGGTCTACCGCCAGGGGCTGACGGTTGAGCAGGCATTGACCGAACTGGCCGAGTCGGCTGCACAGTTTCCGGAAGTGGCCGTGTTTCGGGACTCGATCCAGGCGTCGACTCGCGGCATCACCCGTTAATCATGGCCAATCTGCGTATAGCGTTGGTGGCCGGGGAAGCTTCCGGCGATATTCTGGGGGCAGGCCTGATGCGTGCGCTCAAGGCCCAGCATCCTGCCGTCGAGTTTATCGGGGTGGGTGGGCCGTTGATGCAGGCCGAGGGCCTCACGTCCTACTTTCCCATGGAACGCCTGTCCGTCATGGGGTTGGTGGAAGTGCTGGGGCGACTGCGCGAGCTGCTGGCTCGCCGCAAACTGCTGATCCAGACACTGATTGAAGAAAAGCCCGACGTCTTTATCGGAATCGACGCGCCGGACTTCACCCTTAACATCGAGCTCAAATTGCGCCAGGCCGGGATCAAGACCGTGCATTACGTCAGCCCGTCCGTGTGGGCATGGCGGCAAAAGCGCGTGCTGAAGATCCGCGAAGGCTGCGACCTGATGCTGACCTTGCTGCCCTTCGAAGCCCGATTCTATGAAGAGAAGGGTGTACCGGTGCGCTTTGTGGGTCACACGTTGGCCGACACCATCCCTCTGCAGGCCGATCGCGCAGCGGCGCGTGCCGAGCTGGGCTTGGCCGATGGCCCGCTGGTTGCACTGATGCCGGGCAGCCGCGGTGGTGAAGTCGGGCGGCTGGGCGCGCTGTTTTTTGATGCCGCCGAGCGCTTGATGGTCTTGAAACCGGGTGTGCGCTTCGTGCTGCCGTGTGCCAGCCCGCAACGTCGTACGCAGATCGAGGCCTTGCTTGACGGTCGCAACTTACCGCTGACGCTGCTGGATGGTCAGTCGCACCTCGCGCTCGCGGCCTGTGATGCGGTGCTGATCGCTTCAGGCACTGCCACTCTCGAGGCGTTGTTGTACAAGCGTCCGATGGTAGTGGCCTATCGTCTTGCACCACTGACGTTCTGGATTCTCAAGCGCATGGTCAAAAGTCCCTACATCTCCTTGCCCAATCTGCTGGCCCAGCGCCTGTTGGTGCCGGAGTTGCTACAGGACGACGCGACCCCTGAAGCCCTGGCGCAGACCGTACTTCCCTTGATAGAGGGTGGCGAAGAGCAGACCCGTGGCTTTGACGATATTCACCGCAAGTTGCGCCGTGATGCGTCGAACCAGGCGGCGGATGCCGTGCTCACCTTGATCGGCCATCGACAGGAAACCCTATGAAGACGCAAATGGGCCTGGATTTCAGCCTGGTTGCCCAAGCCGATGAGCTGGTGGCCGGCGTTGATGAAGTAGGGCGCGGGCCGCTGTGCGGCGCCGTCGTTACGGCGGCCGTCATTCTTGACCCGAACCGTCCGATCCTGGGGCTTGACGATTCGAAGAAACTCACCGAAGCGCGCCGCGAAAAGCTCTACGACGAGATCTGTGAGAAAGCCCTGAGCTGGCATATCGCCCGGGCCGAGGTCGAGGAAATCGATGAGCTGAACATCCTGCACGCCACCATGCTTGCCATGCAGCGTGCGGTGGAGGGCCTGCACATCACGCCAAAGATGGCGATGATCGATGGTAATCGCTGCCCGAAACTGGCGATGCCGTCGGAAGCGGTGGTGAAGGGTGATAGCAAGGTGCCTGCTATTGCGGCGGCTTCAATCCTGGCCAAGGTCAGCCGAGACCGTGAAATGGCGGCTTTCGAATTGATCTACCCCGGCTATGGCATCGGTGGTCACAAGGGTTACCCAACGCCCGTTCATCTGGAAGCCTTGGCCCGTCTGGGGCCTACGCCGATCCATCGTCGCTCGTTCGCCCCGGTGCGCCTGGCTTACGAGGCGCGGGAGAGCCTCAGCGAGGTGTAGTCGCGAGGCTGATGTTTCGCTCAAGGCCCGGTACAATCCGGGCCTTGTTGTTTCCACGTATCTAGACAGGATCACTATGCCGGCTTCATTCGTTCACCTACGCCTGCACACTGAATACTCCCTGGTCGATGGCCTGGTACGGATCAAACCGCTGGTCAAAACCCTGGTGGGCATGAACATTCCTGCGGTGGCGGTGACCGACCAGAACAACATGTGTTCCCTGGTCAAGTTCTACAAGAACGCCATGGGCGCCGGCATCAAGCCGATCTGCGGCGCCGACCTGTGGCTGTCCAACAAAGACCCGGATAACCCCCTGAGCCGCATCAGCCTGCTGGCGATGAACGGCGTGGGTTATCGCAACCTCACCGAACTGATTTCCCGTGGTTTTATCGACGGCCAGCGCAATGGCTCGATCATCATCGAGCGCGAGTGGGTGGCCGAGGCCAGCGAAGGGCTGATCATGCTGTCGGCCGCCAAGGAAGGCGAGATCGGCATTGCGCTGCTCGGTGGCAACCCCCAGGAAGCCGAAGTACTGGCTCGAGAGTGGATGCAGGTCTTCCCCGACCGTTTTTACCTGGAAGTCCAGCGTACCAATCGGCCTAACGATGAAGAACACCTGCACGCCGCAGTGGCGCTGGCCGACAAGTTGGGCGCACCGCTGGTGGCGACCAACGATGTGCGTTTCATCAAGCGAGAAGATTTCGAGGCCCACGAAACCCGCGTGTGCATCGGTGAAGGCCGGGCGCTGGATGACCCGCGCCGCTCGAAAAACTACAGCGAAGAGCAATATCTCAAAAGTGCCGAGGAGATGGCCGAGCTGTTCAGCGACCTGCCCGAGGCCCTGGAAAACTCCGTCGAGATCGCCAAGCGCTGCAACATTGAAGTGAAACTGGGCAAGCACTTCCTGCCCAACTTCCCGATTCCCGATGGCATGACCATCGATGAGTACTTCCGCAAGGTGTCGTTCGATGGCCTGGAAGAGCGGTTGGCCGTTCTGCTGCCCAAGGACACCACCGAAGATTACGAGGCCAAGCGCCAGGTCTACGTGGATCGGCTGAATTTCGAGCTGGATATCATTATCCAGATGGGGTTCCCCGGTTACTTCCTGATCGTGATGGACTTTATCCAGTGGGCCAAGAACAACGGCGTGCCGGTTGGCCCGGGCCGAGGCTCAGGCGCCGGCTCGCTGGTGGCTTATGTACAGAAGATCACCGACCTCGACCCGCTGGAGTATGACCTGCTGTTCGAGCGGTTCCTGAACCCGGAACGGGTGTCCATGCCCGACTTCGACGTCGACTTCTGCATGGATGGCCGTGACCGCGTGATCGAGTACGTGGCCGAGAAATACGGCCGCAACGCTGTAAGCCAGATCATCACTTTCGGTTCCATGGCGGCGAAGGCGGTAATCCGTGACGTGGCGCGCGTACAGGGCAAGTCTTACGGCCTGGCGGACCGCCTGTCGAAGATGATCCCGTTCGAAGTCGGCATGACGCTGGAAAAAGCCTACGAGCAGGAAGAAATCCTGCGCGACTTTATCAAGGTTGATGAAGAGGCCGCCGAAATCTGGGACATGGCCCGCAAGCTCGAAGGTGTGGTGCGTAACGTGGGTAAACATGCCGGTGGCGTGGTTATCGCACCGACCAAACTCACCGACTTTTCGCCGATCTACTGCGATGAAGAAGGCGACGGCCTGGTTACCCAGTTCGACAAGGACGACGTGGAAGCCGCCGGCCTGGTGAAGTTCGACTTCCTGGGCCTGCGGACCCTGACGATCATCGATTGGGCGCTCAAGACGATCAACCGCGACCGCGCCAAGGCCGGCGAGGAGCCGCTGGATATCGCGTTTATCCCGCTGGATGACAAGCCGACCTATTCGTTGCTGCAAAAAGCCGAAACCACGGCAGTATTCCAGCTTGAATCCCGGGGCATGAAGGAGCTGATCAAAAAGCTCAAGCCCGACTGCCTGGAAGACTTGATCGCACTGGTGGCCCTGTTCCGTCCGGGGCCGCTGCAATCGGGCATGGTGGATGACTTCATCAACCGTAAGCACGGGCGTGCCGAGCTGGCATATCCGCACTCCGATTATCAGTACGAGGGCCTCAAGCCAGTACTGGCACCGACCTACGGCATCATCCTGTATCAGGAACAGGTGATGCAGATTGCCCAGGTGATGGCGGGCTACACCCTGGGTGGTGCGGACATGCTGCGTCGCGCCATGGGTAAGAAAAAACCGGAGGAAATGGCCAAGCAGCGCGGTGGTTTCATTGAGGGGTGTGCCACCAATAATATTGATGCCGACCTGGCCGGTAACATTTTCGACCTGGTGGAAAAGTTCGCCGGTTATGGCTTCAACAAATCCCACTCCGCCGCCTACGGCCTGGTGTCGTACCAGACCGCCTGGCTGAAAGCCCACTACCCGGCGCCCTTCATGGCTGCGGTACTTTCGGCGGACATGCACAACACCGACAAGGTCGTGACCTTGATCGAGGAAGTGCGCACCATGAAGCTGCGCCTCGACGCGCCGGACGTGAACGCCTCGGAGTTCAAGTTCACGGTGAACGACGAAGGCCGCATCATCTATGGCCTGGGCGCGATCAAGGGGGTCGGCGAAGGCCCGGTGGAAGCGATCACCGAAGCGCGGCAGGACGGGCCGTTCAAGGATCTGTTCGACTTCTGTGCGCGGGTTGACCTCAAGCGCATCAACAAACGTACCCTCGATGGCCTGATTCGCAGTGGCGCACTTGACCGTCTCGGCCCCTATTTCCATGATGAGCCGAAGGCTTACCAGGCCAATATCGACCGCAACCGGGCAGTACTGCTGGCCGCCATGGAAGAGGCGATCAAGGCCGCCGAACAGACTGCCCGCACCCACGACAGTGGCCATGCGGACCTGTTTGGGGGGCTGTTCGTCGAAGAAGATGCGGATGTGTACGCGAACCACCGCAAGGCCAAGGAATTGACCCTCAAGGAGCGTCTCAAGGGTGAGAAAGACACCTTGGGTCTGTACCTTACCGGTCACCCGATCGACGAATACGAAGGAGAGATCCGTCGTTTTGCCCGTCAGCGTATTATCGACCTGAAGCCGGCACGCGACACCCAGACCGTCGCCGGCATGATCATCGCCCTGCGGGTGATGAAGAACAAGAAGGGCGACAAGATGGGCTTTATCACCCTCGACGACCGCTCGGGGCGAATCGAGGCGTCGCTGTTTGCCGATGCGTTCCACTCGGCGCAATCGTTGCTGCAGACCGATGCCATGGTGGTGGTGGAAGGGGAGGTCAGTAACGATGACTTCTCCGGTGGCCTGCGCCTGCGGATCAAGCGGGTCATGAGTATGGAAGATGCCCGTACCAACCTGGCCGAAAGCCTGCGCTTGAAGGTCAAGACCGAAGCGCTCAAGGGCGATCAGCTACGCTGGTTGGGTGATTTGCTCAAGCGTCACCGTGGCGCTTGCCCTGTGACCATGGAATACACCGGCAACGACGCCAAGGCGATGTTGCAATTTGGCGAGACGTGGCGAATTGATCCGGCGGATGGCTTGATTCAAGCTTTGCGTGACCAGTTCGGGCGAGACAACGTCTTCCTCCAATACCGCTGATGGTCAGCACACCTGACCTCGGCTGAACATTTAATCTCGACCTAAACGCGCCTCTCCCTTAAGGTAGGGCGCGAATAGACAACCGGCTGGCCAGGCACTCCTTGGCCGTCGACCCAAGACGGACGCTTATGAACCCGAATTTTCTTGATTTCGAACAGCCGATCGCTGACCTGCAAGCCAAGATCGAAGAACTGCGCCTGGTCGGCAATGACAATTCGCTGAATATCGGCGATGAAATCTCCCGCCTGCAAGACAAGAGCAAGACGCTGACCGAAGACATCTTCGGCAAGCTGACCAGCTGGCAGATCGCACGCCTGGCTCGCCATCCGCGTCGCCCATACACTCTGGACTACATCCAGCACATCTTCACCGAGTTCGACGAGCTGCATGGCGACCGCCACTTCTCGGATGACGCCGCCATCGTTGGTGGTATCGCTCGCCTGGATGACCAGCCGGTCATGGTGATCGGTCACCAGAAAGGCCGTGAAGTCCGCGAGAAGGTGCGCCGCAACTTCGGCATGCCGCGTCCGGAAGGCTATCGCAAGGCTTGCCGCCTGATGGAAATGGCCGAGCGCTTCAAAATGCCGATCCTGACCTTCATCGACACGCCGGGCGCCTACCCGGGTATCGACGCTGAAGAGCGCAACCAGAGCGAAGCGATTGCCTGGAACCTGCGCGTCATGGCCCGCCTGAAAACTCCGATCATCGCGACTGTGATTGGTGAAGGGGGCTCCGGCGGCGCATTGGCCATTGGCGTTTGCGATCAGTTGAACATGCTGCAGTATTCGACCTACGCGGTGATCTCGCCGGAAGGTTGCGCCTCGATCCTGTGGAAAACCGCAGAAAAGGCGCCGGACGCTGCCGAAGCCATGGGCATTACTGCCGATCGCCTCAAAGGCCTGGGTATCGTGGATAAAGTGATCGCCGAGCCATTGGGCGGCGCTCACCGCGACCCGGCTGCCGCTGCTGCGACCATCCGCGCCGAACTGGGTTCGCAACTGGCGATGCTCAAGAAGCTGGATAACGAAGCGCTGCTGACCCGTCGTTATGAGCGCCTGATGAGCTACGGCCTGTAAGAGCGTCGCAATACTCAATGTGGGAGGGGGCTTGCTCCCGATTGCGGAGTGTCAGTCAATGGGTCC
>NZ_JBNPJV010000097.1:0-71160 GCF_050312585.1 Pseudomonas sp. R19M | reverse complement strand
AGGGGCAGATGAAGGGCCTGACACCCCGCATTCGCGAGCAAGCCCGCTCCCACATGGGTTTTGTAGTGTTTGGCAGATCAGGTTATTTACCGCCGGTGATTTGCTTCACCAACTGTTCATGCCCCTTCACATCATCCGCCCGGGAGATCGCCTGGATCACCAGCAAATGGTTGCCTGAACCGCCCAAAAAGGTCGAGTTCAAGGTCTTGCCGCCGCCTTGTGTCGCAGTGCTGTCCACTTGACGCAGGCCCAAGCCTTTGAAGGTCAGTTTTTTCTCGTTTTGCTTCTTGAAGTCGGGCAGGGCGGCGCTCTGGTCCTTGACGAAGTCGGCCACCGCGCCGTCGAGGAATTGCGCGTCGTTATCCTTGATCGTAGCTCCATCGTTGCGTACGGTTTCGGCGACGATCACCACACTTTTTGTGGTCGCGTTGGCGTACAGCGTGCCCTGGGTGTCGGCGGTGCCATCCTCTGCCTTGCCGGAAGGCAGCGTATCGGCGATGTAGGCCTTGGGCAGGCTGAAGGTGAATTTGCCGCCCAGGGTCGAGATGGTTTGCGTGGTCGGTTTGCCGGCAGCGAATACGCTGCCGGCGGTAAGCGCGAGGGCCAGCAGGGCGGCGGTCTTGATGAGAGTGGCCATGAAGCGCTCCAGTGATGAACGAAATTGCGGCGTATTCTGTCAGAAAATTCGCAAGATCGTTCATCGGCAGCCCTACACCTTATCGGACTCTTCCTGAAGCCGGTCCATCTCAAACAGCCGCGCCAGTTCTGCGCGGGCTTCCTGGGCGGTCTGCATCACCTTGGCCGCGTCGTCGTATACCGCATGTTGCGCGGCGAGGACTTGCAGGTCGTGGTTTTTGAAGCGCGTGATGCGGGCGTCGGCCTGGGCCTGGCTCAAACCGAGGCCAACCAGGGTGCGGCGGCTCATCTCCAGGCTGGAATAGAAGGTTTCGCGCACGGGCGAGGCGTCCAGGTCTACCAGACGGTGCACGTGCTGGCGGTTACGCGCACGGGCGATGATCTTCATGTGCGGGTAGAGGTTGCGCACCAGTTCGGCGGTCTTGATGTTGATCTCGGGGTCGTCCATGGCGATCACGAAGAACTCGGCCTGGTCGACCTTGGCCGCGTGCAGGATTTCCGGGCGCTGCGGGTCACCATAGAACACCGGCATGCCGCCGAAACTGCGGGTCAGTTCGATGGTTTCCACCGACGTGTCCAGTGCAATGAACGAAATATTCTGCGCCCGCAGGATACGCGCGACGATCTGGCCCATGCGGCCCATGCCGGCAATCACCACCCGTGGCGCATCACTCTCGATGGTGCGGTATTCCTCCGGCACTTCCACCGGTTTGACCTTGGGCTTGAACAGCTTGGGGCAGACCAGCAGCAACAGCGGCGTCACTGCCATGGACAGGGTGATGGTCAGCACCAGCACATCGTAGAGGTGCGGTTCGAACAGGCCCTGGTCACGGCCGATCTTGAACACCACGAAGGCAAACTCACCGCCCGCCGCCAGCACCACGCCCAGGCGCAGCGCGCTTTCGCGGTTGAGATCGCCCACCAGGCGCCCGACTGCGTATAGCAGCGGCAGTTTGAGGCCGATCAACAGCAGGGTCAGGCCGATGACCACCAGCGGCGAACTGAGCAACAGGCTGAGGTTGGCGCCCATGCCCACGCTGATGAAAAACAGGCCCAGCAGCAGGCCCTTGAACGGCTCGATCTGGGATTCCAGTTCGTGGCGGTATTCCGAATCCGCCAGCAGCAGGCCGGCGAGGAAGGCGCCGAGGGCCATGGACACCCCGACCAGCTCCATCAGCCAGGCGGTGCCGATGACCACCAGTAACGCGGTGGCGGTGGACACTTCACGCAGGCCGGTCTTGGCCACGATGCGAAACACCGGACGCAGCAGGTAACGCCCGCCGATGATCACCACGGCGATGCTGCCGAGAATTTGCAGTACATGCTGCCAGCCTTGGGCTTCAGTGGTGGGGTGGTCGCTACCGGCCAGCAGTGGCACCAGGGCGATCAGCGGGATCGCGGCAATATCCTGGAACAGCAGAATCGCAAAGGCCAGGCGCCCGTGGGGTTGGTTGAGTTCCTTGCGCTCGGCCAGGCTCTGCAGGCCAAAGGCGGTGGAGGACAGCGCCAGGCCCAGGCCGAGTACGATCGCGCTGTTCCACGCCTGGCCAAATAGCCACAGGGCCACCACGCCCATGACCAGGCCGGTGAGCAACACTTGGGCCAGGCCGACGCCGAACACCGCCTTGCGCATCACCCATAACCGCTTGGGCGACAGCTCCAGGCCGATGATGAACAACAGCAACACCACGCCCAGTTCCGAAAACTGCGCCACGCTTTGCGGGTTACCCACCAGGCCCAGCACCGAGGGGCCGATGACCACGCCAGCGAACAGATAGCCCAGCACCGCGCCCAGTTGCAGACGCTTGGCCAAAGGCACGGTCAGCACGGCGGCGAGCAGGAACACCACGGCTGCTTGTAACAGGTTGCCTTCATGGGGCATGGAGAACTCCAGGATCAGTAAACATGAATCTACAGGCGCCATTAGAACGCCTTTTACCTTTGGAAACTTGTACTTGTGCGGCGAGATTATAATCAGCCACTGCGAAAAAACTCCCGCAGCAACGCGGCGAGCGTTCACGCCGGTCAGGATTCACCTTTGTCAGCGCCATGCTTTGTTACTATCGCCGCCCATCGTCACCAGGAGTCACCGGCCCATGCAACACCAGTGGGATGAAATGCACCGTACCCGCAAGCCCACCTTTTTGCTGTGCGGCGAGCCCCAGGGGGAGGTGCTCAATCTCTACGTTCACGGTTATTCGGCGTTCTTCAACCGCCAGCAACTGGGCAGTTTCAAGCAACAACTGGCGAGTATCGAAGGCTCGACCAACCTGATGCTGTTCTGGCCGGCGGGGCATTTCCTGGAAAACCTGTTCGCGCCGTTCAAGGACGTGCTCGCCTCGATGCTCGGCGGTGGCGGCGTGGGCGCTGCGACGGTGGGGGTGGGCAAGGCGATTGCCTATTTCCTCGATCATTACAAAAGTGTCGAGGCGCGTGTCGATGAAGTGGCCAAGACCTTATTGCCCGAGCTGGCCGGCTACCTGCGCGCTGAAGCGCTGCCGGTGCGGCGTATCAACCTGATCGGCCATTCCCTCGGCGCGCGCATCCTGGTCAAGAGTGTGTTGGCCAGCCCGCAGGTCGCCCGCGAGTTGCCGTTGAATAATCTGCTGCTGATGGGCGGGGCGATCTGTACGTCCAGCCCGTGGGAAGAGGTGTCGGTGCCATTCAAGGGGCGGGTGATCAACTGCCACTCGAGCAAGGACTGGGCACTGGCGATAAAACCGGATACCGAGCGCTGCATTGGTCGCTATGCCATTGAGGTCACACCGGCGTTGAAGGCCAAGGTCACCAATGTGCATCTGCCGACTTTCGATCACGCCGCCTACTGGCCGCAATTGCAGACGGTGGTGCAATACACCGACCTGTTGCAAGAGCGGCGCGGCCTGATCCGCGCCGACCAGCGTAGCGCTGAGGTGCGGTTCGCCGAGGAAGACGTGGCGCTGTTCCCGGCACTGGTGCAGGCGCGCCCGGAAGAGCTGAAGTTTCTCGCTGAGCTGATGGCGCAAAAGCGCAGCGCCTCAATCGATGCCAGTGTGCGTGAACCGCTGAAACTGGCCATCGAGTTGCAGCGCATGGGCGGTGACAGCTTCATGAACCTGGCCCGCGGCCATGGCGTGAGTTATCGCCAGATTGCCGAGGATGTGGCTCAACGGCTGGGGATCAAGTTCGATGAGCCGGTTGAGTCCGTGGCGCTGGCGGAGATCGAGGCGCAGGTCGCGCAAACACTGATCGAGCAGTACAAAGACAAACTGAGCGGCGCCGACCGGCAGGCTTTCGACGCTGAACTCAAGGCTGCTGCCCAAAGAGAGCAGGGGTTGTTCACCCGCTTCGACCTGGGCCGTTCGGCGACCACCGCGTTGAGCGGCACCGCATTGGCGGGGCTCACCGGGTTTATCCTGCGCCGGGGCGCGGCCACCGCGATTCCGGTGGTGGGCCAGGTGCTGGCGGCGGCGATGTTGCTGGTCAGCGGTGTGCGTGCATTTTCCGGCCCGGCTTACTCGATCACCACCTTGGCGGTGCTGGTGGTCGGCATGATTCGCCAGCGCATGGAGCGTGAGGCTCTCAACCATGAAATGGACCTGGCGGTACAAGTGGTCGAAGCGTTTGACCTGCCCCGGGAAACGGTGATGCGCACGGTTGCGTCCGACTGCTAAGCTGCACGCCTGTCTTGTGTTGTCTGCCTGGAATGCCGCGTGAAATTCAGCCTGCCGAAAATCGCTACCGCCCCGTTCTGCCCGCCGGAAGTGGCAGGCTCCGTTGCCGTCGACCCCAAGGCTTCGTTCTTCAAGCGGATGTTGATGTTCGCCGGCCCCGGCCTGTTGATCTCCATCGGATACATGGACCCGGGCAACTGGGCAACGGCCATCGAGGCCGGTTCGCGCTACGGCTACAGCCTGTTGTTTGTGGTCCTGCTGGCAAGCCTGGCCGGCATGGCGGTGCAATGCCTGTGCTCGCGGCTGGGTATCGCCACCGGCAAAGACCTCGCCCAGCTGTGCCGCGAGCGCTATAGCCGGCGCTCTGCACGCACCCAGTGGGTGCTGGCGGAAATCTCCATCATCGCCACCGACCTCGCCGAAGTGCTCGGCTGCGCCCTGGCGTTTCACCTGCTGCTGGGCGTGTCGCTTACCACGGGCATCGTCATCACCGCCTTCGACACGTTATTGGTCCTGGCCCTGCAAAACCGAGGGTTCCGCCGCCTGGAGGCAATCATGCTGGCGCTGGTGGCTACCATCGGCGTGTGCTTCTTTATCGAGCTGGTGCTGATCAAGCCTTACTGGCCGGAAGTGCTCAGCGGCTTCACTCCGTCGCTGTCGGCTATCAGCGACGCGGCGCCGCTGTACCTGGCCATCGGCATCCTGGGCGCTACGGTGATGCCCCATAATCTCTACCTGCACACCTCCGTCGTGCAAACCCGGTTGATCGGCAAGGACCTCGCCAGCAAACAGGATGCGGTCAAGCTGGCCCGTATCGACACAATTGGCTCCTTGGCCCTGGCATTGCTGGTGAACGCCGCGATCCTGGTGCTGGCGGCGGCTGCGTTCTACAAGACCGGCCATACCGATGTGGTCGAGATCCAGGACGCCTACCATCTGCTGGACCCACTCGTGGGTGGTGCTTTCGCCAGTATCCTGTTCGGTATCGCCCTGCTGGCCTCCGGGCAAAGCTCCACCTTCACCGGCACCATCGCCGGGCAGGTGATCATGGAGGGTTACCTCAACCTGCGCATTCCGTGCTGGCAGCGACGGTTGATCACTCGTGGGCTGGCGCTGATCCCGGCGTTCCTCGGGGTGTGGCTGATGGGGGACGAGGCTATCGGCAAGCTGCTGATCCTTAGCCAGGTGGTGCTCAGCCTGCAGTTGCCGTTCGCGCTTTACCCGCTGATCCGCATGACCGATGACAAGCAATTGATGGGGCCATTCGTCAATCGGCTACCCACGCGGTTACTGGCGTGGTTCCTGTTTGCGCTGATCAGTGGGGCGAATGCGTGGTTGATTGGGCAGTGGTTGTTCTGAACTCAATGCGCGAGGTGATCAAACGGTCTACACCAGGATCGCCAGGGATGTGTACTGCGCAACCTGAGAGTCAGCCGTCAGTAGCTTCATCGGTTCGAGCATGGCTGTTGCCACGATAAGCCGATCAAAAGGGTCCTTGTGATGTGGCTGAAGATCCTTTACCGCAATGGCATGTTCTGATGTGACGGGCAATTCGACGAAGCCGCTTTCCAGGCAGTAGTCTCGGATTTCATCCAGGTCTATATCGAGTTTCCCCTGGCCGGCTTTTATCGCCATTTCCCAAAAGCTCGCAGCACTGACGTAAATGTCGGCCGCATGTTTAATCAGTCTTTGAGCTTCGTTGGGCAACTTGGGGTCATCGTTGAGTGCCCACAGCAGGATATGGGTATCCAACAACACTCTCATGAAAGGTTACCTTCAAACGCATCCAGTACTTCGTCAGGAAGCGGCGCGTCGAAGTTTTCGGGGATAGCGAGTTTGCCTTTCATGGCGCCGATGCGTCGTCCTTTCGAATTTCCCATGGGAACAAGCTGTGCCATCGCGCGCCCGTGCTTGGCGATGGTGATGACTTTGCCAGCGGCGGCCTCGTCGACCAGCTTCGACAGATTGGTTTTCGCTTCCCCCAAGGGCACGATGGTCATGTGACTTTCCCCCTGTTTTGGCCAAATGCAATCAATGCTGCGCGAGCTATCAAAAACCGGTCGGGCGCTGGTTGACGCGGCTCGTTCAGCACGCGATGGCTTGTAGTACATGAATTCCATGGCTTCTCTCCTGAAAGGGGGTCTGCCAAAGTCTGCTTGAGTACTCGATGCACGTGAATGATGGCTCGTAAAATCAGAACGAGCCTACTTTTCCAATGAGGAAATTTCCTTTCCTACCGATCCCAATACGGCACCCGTCCAAAACACTCCACAAAATAATCAATCACCGTGCGCACCTTCAGCGACAGCCGTCGGCCGCCGGGCCATAGCGCGGCTATCTGTTGCGGCTCCAGGGTCGTCGCCACTTCGTAGTCGGTGAGCACTGCCTGCAAGGTGCCGGCGCGCAAGCTCTCGCCAATCAGCCAGGACGGAAACACCACCAACCCCAGGCCCTGTTCGGCGGCGTGGGTGAGTGTGTCGGCATGGTTGCCGGTGATGGGGCCTTTGACGCTATAGGGTGTCCAGTCGCCTGGGGCGCGTCGAAAGAACCAGCGTTGCTGGCCGGTGACGCCCTTGTAGGCCAGGCATTGATGCTTGACCAGTTCATCAGGGTGGCTCGGCGTGCCATGGCGGGCCAGGTAAGCGGGGCTGGCGGCGATACGAAAGCGTTGGGGCGCGAAGATGCGTGCCTGCATGCTGGAGTCGTTGAGCACACCGATGCGAAACAACAAGTCGGTGCCGTCTTGCAACGGATCGACGTAGGTGTCGGTTTGCTGGATTTCCAGTTGCAACTTCGGGTAGCGCCGGCACAGCTCGCCGAGCCATGGGGACAGGTGACGCTGGCCGAACACCATCGGCGCATTGATGCGCACCAGGCCGCTGGGCTCTCGTTCATGTTCCTGCAGGGCTTGGCCGGCGGCTTCCAGTTGCTCCAGCATCACGCGTGCATGCTGGCCGAGCAGGCGCCCGGCCTCGGTGGGGCTGACCGCACGGGTGTGGCGGTAGAGCAGTTGTTGGCCGAGGGCCTGTTCCATCAACTGGATCTGCCGGGAAATGGAGGAGGGCGCCAGGCTTTCGCGGCGCGCCACTGCGGAAAAACTGCCGTAGTCGAGCACCGCGACAAACAGGCGCAACGCCTTGAAACTCAGTTCATTCAAACCCTGCATGGTAATCCCTGGCTGTGCGTGTTGCGCAAAGGTGTTGTCAGCATGCTCCCATTTATCGCACAGGACGGCCACCGGATAATGCGCGCCATGTTTCCTTTTCTGAAGCGCAGGTGATGTATGCAAGCCAGTTCTACTGCGGCCATGGCGCAGGCCCGGCCGAAAAAAAACCTATTGCGGCTGCTGTTGTTGCCGTTGGTGATCATGGCGGGCATGGGCTTGTCGGTGGAGGCCGGTCTGTTGGGGCCGCTGGGGGCTCAAGTCGGCCATTTATGGGCGACCTTGAGTATTTTTGGCGTCGGCTCGGCGATCCTGTTTTTGCTGCTGTTGTTCAGCGGCCCGCAAAAAGGCCCGGCGCTGGCCGGGCTGCCGCGCTGGCAATTGATCGGCGGGTTCCTGGGGCCGATCTACGTGGTGGTGCTGACGCTTGCCACGCCGCACATCGGGGTGGCGATGACCATGATCGCGATCTTGTCGGGCCAGGTCGGCAAGAGCGTGTTGATCGATCATTTCGGTTGGTTCGGCACTGCACGCAAGCGGGTCAATGTCGAGCGCTGGATTGCGCTGGCGTTGATTGTGGCGGCATTGATCCTGATTGCACGAGGGTAAGGCAATGAACCTGATTTTATTATTGGTACTGGTGATCGCCGCCGGTGCGGTGCTGAGTGTGCAGGCGGCGATCAACGGTCGCCTGGGGCAGTCGGTGGGCGTACTGCGCAGCAGCTTGCTGACCTTCGCGGTCGGCGCACTGGTCACGGCATTGTTGGTTTTCTTCTTCGAACCGGCCCATGCCGTCAGTTTGCTGGATGTGCCCAAATGGCAGCTGACCGGCGCCTTGTTCGGCGTGGTGTACATGATCGTGATGGTCGGCGCGGTGCCCGTGGTCGGCACGGCAGTGGCGACGGTGGCGGTCATCGTCGGCCAGTTGGGCATGGGCATGCTGATCGACAATTTCGGCTGGCTGGGCAACCCGGCCATCGAACTGTCGGGCAGCCGGATCCTGGCGATGGTGCTGCTGGCGCTGGCCCTGGTGTTTATGTATCGCAGCAACAGAAGCCAGGTCGACTAACGGCGCTGAACCCTGCTTGCTTGCCGGCAGTCACTGTTTAAGGTGCGGCATCCGCTGCGCCGAGACGACCATGTAAAAGGAGTCTGACCATGGCTGATAACACCTGTGCCTGCCCACATTGCAAATGCCTACTGGGTAAAAATGCGGTGATGAAGGACGGTAAGGGCTATTGCTGCGAAGGCTGTGCCGAGCACCATGCCCATGGCGAGCCGTGCGCCTCGTCGACCGGCTGTGAATGCGCCAAGTCGGCGCATGCTTGAATACGCTCGGTTAAAAATCCTCTCGGATTATCGGGTGGCGGTCATTACCATGGCCGCTCACCCTTGACTGAATGTGCACCCCATGGCCCTGGCCGCTCCCCCCGACCTGACTGATCATGCCGTCCCCGTGCAACCCCTGGCACGCACGTACCCGCGAGGCTTGTATGTGGAGCCGCACAGTCATGACTGGGGGCAGTTGCTCTACGCCATGAGCGGCGTGATGTGGGTCGAGACGCCCCGTGAAGCCTTGGTTGTGCCGCCGCAGCGCGCAGTGTGGCTGCCTCCGGGTGTGGAGCATGGGATTCGCGTGGTCTCGGACCTGCAGATGCGCAATATCTACCTGCGCCCGGCGTTGGCCGCGACACTGGACAGCCAGGTGCAGGTGATTGAAGTCGGTGGGCTGCTGCGTGAGTTGATCGTCAGCCTGGTCGAGCAAGGCGATAGCGGCGATTCGGCGTATTACGATGCGGTGGTCGGCCTGGCGCTGTTGGAACTGCAACGGGCACGCCGCTCGCAGATCCGCATCGCCATGCCGCCGCAAGCGGATCGGCGGCTGATCAGCGCCTGCCAGGCGGTGATGGCGGCGCCGTCGCTGGAGATTCCCTTCGAGCAACACGCCGAGGCGGCAGGTGCCAGTGTGCGCACCCTGGCGCGGTTGTTCCAGCAGCATCTGGGCATGGGCTTCGCCGAGTGGCGTCGGCAAGTGCAGTTGGCCACGGCGGTGGCTGAGCTGATCCAGGGCCAATCGGTCAGCGGCATCGCCCGCTCCCTGGGCTATTCACCCAGCAGTTTCAGCGACATGTTCCGACGCGAACTCGGCGTGGCGCCGTCGCACTATGTCGGCTGAGGCTTGGCCGAAATCCTGAAGCACTTGGCCGATGCTTCCGGGATGGGCTCACTACACTGAGCCCATCAACTCGCCAGGCGTGAACGTCATGAACTACTTTGCTTCCCTCGCCATCGGCCTGCTCGTCGGCCTGATCTACGGTGCCTTGGACTTTCGCTCCCCCGCACCGCCCGCCATTGCCCTGGTGGGCCTGATGGGCATGCTGCTCGGTGAAAAGCTCTGGCCCATGGGGCGTGAGTGGCTGAGCGCCTGGTTGTCCTGATTTACTCTTTCCCTTCGATGGATATTGGCCATGAAAGCATTGCAATTTTCCGCCACGGGCGACCTGGCGGCCCTGAGTTTCGTTGAGGTCGCCCAACCGGTGCCGGCTGCGGGTGAAGTGTTGGTCCAGGTCAAAGCGGCCGGCCTGAACCCCAGTGATGTGAAAAACGTGCTCGGGCGTTTTCCCTACACCACCTTGCCGCGTATTCCCGGACGGGACTTTGCCGGTGTCGTGGTGGAAGGCCCGCCAGCGCTGGTCGGCCAGGCGGTTTGGGGCACCGGCCGTGACCTTGGCTTTTTTGCCGACGGGTCTCACGCACAGTACCTCACCGTGTCGGCCAAGGGCGTCGCGCACAAACCCACGCACTTGAGTTTTGCCCAGGCCGCCAGCCTTGGCGTGCCGTACACCACCGCTTGGGATGCCCTGGAGCGCAGTGGTGTCGGCAAAGGCACGCGCGTGTTGGTGATTGGCGCCAACGGTGCTGTCGGCAGCGCGGCGTTGGCCCTGGCGAAAATTCGCGGTGCCCAGGTACTGGCGGCGGTGCGCAAGGCCGATCAGGTCGAGGTACTGCAGGCGCAAGGGGTTGATGCGATTGCCCTGGCGCAACCCGAAGCATTGGGCAAGCAGGTCAATGCGGTGTTCGAGGGCGGGGCGGATGTGATCTTCGATACCACCGGTTTTTGGCTGCCGGCTGCGGTCGCGGGGTTGGCGCCATTCGGGCGCATCGCAATCATCGCCGCGCCGGTCGACGGTCACGTGCAACTGCCGGCCCTGGCGTTGTACCGCAAGGGGGGCTCGGTGGTGGGTATCAATTCGCTGCTCTACAACTGTGAGCAGTGCGCGGTGATGCTGGAGCAGTTTGGGCGCTTCTTTGATGAAGGCTCGCTGCCGCTGCCGACAGGGTTGCGTGAAGTGGCGTTGGCCGAGGGCGTCCAGTGCTATGAGCAAGTGAACAGCGGCAGTGCGGACAAGATCATTTTCCTGCCTTGATGCCGCCCAAAAATGTGGAGGGGGGCAAGCTCTAATGCCAGTCAGTTAAGCGATTAAGCGGGCGATGAATAAATTGTGGGAGGGGGCTTGCTCCCGATAGGCCGCGCAGCGGCCTCAAAAATGGGCCTGCTACGCAGTCCATCGGGAGCAAGCCCCCTCCCACAGTGACCGCGTTAATCCTTAATTGACTGGCATTAGGGCAAGCCCGCTCACTACAGATCATGTGTTCTGCAGCCCTCCCTGCATTTGATCTTTATCAGGCGTCTGGAACGCCTTTTTCCCACGCCGACCAATTCTTCAGAATCGCCTGTACCAGCGGGTTACCCGTGCGGTACAGGTTTTCCAGTGCCGGCACGAACCCCCCTTGGTCTGCGTACTTCAACAGGTTGTCCACCTCGCTGTAGCCGGGATAAGGCCGGTCGAAATCGGAGCCCGCACGCACCACGGCCAGCCGCTGGATATCCACCAGGCCTTCGCGACTGGCGCGCAGCAGGGCTTCATAGGTGGAGTTGTCTTCCTGCTGGGTGGTGCAGTATTCGCCTTTATTGTCCGTGAGCAGGCGAGTCCAGACCTCGGCGCGTTCGCTCAGGCGCGTGCCGGAGAACCAGGTGTTACCGGCCAGGGTGTCGCAACGTGTGACCTGTGGCGGTTGGTTGGCCGGGGCGGACGGGTAGTGTTTACGCCAGGCGCTGGATTCCTTGCTTTCGCTCAACTCGACTTTCTGCGACAAGGCAAACGCCTTGGCCTGCAGCTTGGGGTTGAGCTCAAACACTTCGGTCTTGTAGTCCAGCGGTGGTTTCTCGTTCGGCCCCTTGGTATTGATGCCGATGTAACCCGTCGGCCAATCCTTGGGTGCATCGCGTGAGTCCAGCTCCCACTGGGTGCCGAATTCCACCAGGTAATGGGCCCAGGCGGCTGTACCGATGGTGCCGTGCTTGGGGTTGATACCGGCAATCCCGGCGATCAGGAAGTAGCTCTGGCGCAGGTCGAACTTGGGCGACAAGGCCAGGGCGAGGGTGGAGGCGGCGGCGTTGGTCTGGCCCATGCCGGTGACCAGCAGGCAAACAGCCTGAGTGTTGCAGCGTATCACCGGGTATTCGGCGGAAAGCCCCGGCACGCGGACTTCCTGCTTGAGTTCCAGACGGTCTATCCAGGTCTGCGCCTCAGACGCGAACATGGTGATCAGCATCACCTTCGGCTTGATCGGCGCAGGCGCATCGGCCAGTACCACATGCGGCAAAAACGCCAGGCCGATGGCCAGCGAGAGACGGGTAAGCACGTTCATCTAAAGCTCCTTGATCAGAATTGGTAACCCACACCGGCGTAATAGCCCCAGCCTTCGGAGCGGGCGCGGAAGTTGCCCTCGCCGAAGTTCAGCTCGCTGCCATCCTCCCAGTTGCCGCCGTTGTGGAAATAACGACCCACCAGGGTGAAGCGCAGATGGGTAAACGAGTACAGCAGCACGTTGGTGGCCACCAACGCATTGGCGGTGCGCGCCGGGTTGTCCTTGTGCAGGCTTGAGCCGAAATCGTAGTTGGTAAAACCGATATAGGTCAGCGACGCACCGTTATCGAACGTACTGATGGGCACGATGTACTTCATTTGCGCACGGTAGCCGTCCCACGAATATTCATTGCTGGCGCCATAGTTCTCCCACTGGTAGCGCCCATAAAAGTTGGCCGACAGGTTGACCCGCGAATGGGTGTCGATGTCGGTGCCCAGGCCGCTGTACAGGGTGTTGGCACGGTTGGACTTATTGCTGCCGTGGTCATAGATCCAGTCAAACGCGACGTACCATTCCTTGAACGGGCCGACGGCCAGGCTGCGACCTGCCAGGTAGTCGATGGAGATCCGCGGCTCGTGCTCCATGAACACGGGCGAGCCATGGTCCCACGCGCCTTTGTCATTACTGTTACCGATGCCGAGAATCTTCGGCACGTCGATATAGCCATACAGCTCGAACGGGCCCTTGCGGCCGAAGTACTCGTATTCCAGGTAGACGTCATCTTGCGGCTTGGGGCCGAAGCTGATGTCTTTGCTGCCGATCAGCGTCAGGTCCTGGTTGAACCAGTCCGACAGGTACGTGCCTTTTTTTGCGGGGCCGGCATCAGGGTTCTTGGTTTCAGGACTGAGCGCTTCGCCCTGTGCTGAGTCATCGACCGGTGTCGGCTGCGCCAAAATGGGTGCGCTGAGTACTCCCGTAACGGCGGCCAGTAGCAAGGAAACACCAAAGCAAGCATGACGCCTTGAAGTGGAGTGCATTGAAAATCCCTATTCGTACGCGGTTTGAACCCGATTGCTCGGGTAAGGTGAACTTGGCTGCCAAGTTCATTTCGCAAACGTTTGCACGCGGCGTACCAACTTTGCTCAAAGGGTTGAGCACTATGAAAAAAATCTGAATTAACTGGCCTTTTGATCAAAAATGACTGGGTGTCATTTTTACGGGCTAACCCAAGGAGTTCCTTGATGTTCGAACGCTATTTGCAATCCTGGAACCTGAGTGCCGACGGCGAGCCTATCGTGACGCCCGGCAGCCACTTGCTGCCCGTGCGCTGGCAAGGCTGCCCGGCGATGTTGAAAATTGCCCATACCTCGGAAGAAAAGCTCGGTGGGCGGTTGATGAGCTGGTGGGCAGGCGATGGCGCCGCGCAGGTGTACGCCCATGATGACGATGCGTTGTTGATGGAACGTGCCACCGGCCCGGGTTCTTTGATGCGTATGGCGCTCACGGGTCAGGATGACGAAGCCAGTCGGATTGCCTGCGCGACGGTTGCCAGACTGCACGCGCCGCGTCCATCGCCACCGCAAGGGTTACTGACCCTGGACGTCTGGTTTCAGTCTTTGTGGAATGCGGCTGAGGATGAGGGCGGCAGGTTGCTCGACTGCGCAGCGACGGCGCGTGCGTTGCTGGCGGCGCAACAGGACATCGTGGTGCTGCATGGTGATGTCCATCACGACAATATTCTCGACTTCGGTGCGCGGGGTTGGCTGGCGATCGACCCAAAGCGGGTGATGGGCGAGCGCGGTTACGACTACGCCAATCTGATCTGTAACCCGGATTTGCCTACCTGTAACGACCCGGTACGTTTCATCCGCCAGGTTGACGTGATTGCACAAACGGCCGGCCTCGCACGCCCACGCCTGCTGCAATGGGTAGTGGCGCATGCCGGATTATCGGCAGCCTGGTTTCTTGAGGACGGAGAACGCCAGCGCGCAGAAATCAATCTTGAGGTCGTCCACCTGGCACAAAGCGCGTTGGCCCGGTAACCGACGCTACAGGCCAGTGCGGTTGAACCATCGCATCGCCGTTTCACGGCGATATTCACTCGGCGTCAGATTCATCTCGATCCGAAAGTGCCGGTTGAAGTTGGACAGGTTGGCGTAACCCACTTCAAAGCAGATAGCCGCCACCGACATCTCGCTTTGCAGTAACAACCGGCAGGCGCGCTGCACGCGGAACTTGCGCATCAGCTCGATAAAACCATGGCCGGTGTTGCGCTTGAAGAACCTCGAGAAGCCCGCTTCGCTCATCTCCAGTTGCCGGGCGATCACCGACAGGCGCACGTCGCCGGTGAGTTCCCGGATCAGGTAGTCGAAGGCCTGGTTGATGCGTTCGGCACTGCGCGCATCCAGCGTGGGGGCGTAGCAGGGGCTGGCCAGTGTCTGAACCTGCTGCTGTGGTGCGGTTTTCAGGGTGTCGAGCAGTTGCAGGAACAGGATCAGCCGTTGCAGGCCCTGGGCATGACCGATGGCCTCGATCAACTGTGCCGCCTGCGTGGCCGTGCTGCCGCTGAATGCCAGGCCGCGCCGCGCCCGTTCGAACAAGGGGAGCAAATCGCCCAGCTCCGGCAGGTTTTTGCGCAGGGCGAGGAGGGCGGCGCCGTCGAATTGCAGCACCACGTCGCGCCCCTTCAGGTATTCGCCGGGGGCGAGGTCGCCGATCCAGTCGTGAGGCAGGTCCGGGCCGATCAGCGCAACATGCCCGGCGTTGAACGCACCGATGTAATCCCCGGCGACCAGTTTGCCGCTGCCTTGGCGGATCAGGTGGATTTCGAACTCGGGATGGTGGTTCCAGCGCGCCAGGTCGTAAGGGTAGTCATGTTCGAACCAGCGAAAGCAGCGGTCCGGTTCGGGCAGGATCACTTCAAGTTCGGCGGGGCGATGCTCGAACAGTTCGGCGCGGCTGACGGGCATGCTCATGCCTCTTTTCAAGTAAGGGAACGCCTCAAAATACGCGCACCGGCAGCCTCTGCGCTACCCAGGGTTTCGCCCTGAGCCGATACTTTTTTGATTTTGACGATGAGGTTAAAAAAGTATCAGTCGAGCATTCGCCACGCGTTTGTGAGGGTTTGGTCAAGCTGCTGTAATCGGCCCTCAACAACAAAAACAACAGGTGGAAACCGCTATGTCCAAGCTCCCGCAAGCGTTGTTCGTGCTGGCCGGCCTGGCGTTGGCCTTGCCCAGCCACGCCGCCGACACCGTGACCATCGCCACGGTCAACAACAGCGACATGATCCGCATGCAGCGTCTGTCCAAGGTCTTCGAGCAGCAGCATCCGGGCATCCAGCTCAACTGGGTGGTGCTGGAGGAAAACGTGTTGCGCCAGCGCCTCACCACGGATATCGCCACCCAGGGCGGGCAGTTTGACGTGCTGACCATCGGCACTTATGAAACGCCACTGTGGGGCGCCAAACACTGGCTGGAACCGCTGAGCCCACTCCCGGCGGATTACGACGCCGACGATATCTTCCCCGCCGTGCGTCAGGGCCTGTCGGTCAACAACACCCTGTATGCCTTGCCGTTCTATGGCGAAAGTACGCTCACCTACTACCGTACCGACCTGTTCAAGCAGGCCGGGCTGACGATGCCCGCGCACCCGACCTGGACCCAGCTCGGCGAATTCGCCGCCAAGCTCACGGCAAAAGACCAGGACCAATACGGCCTGTGCCTGCGTGGCAAGGCGGGTTGGGGCGAAAACATCGCATTGTTGAGCACCATGGCCAACGCCTTTGGCGCACGCTGGTTCGATGAACAATGGCAGCCTGAGCTGACCAGCCCCGAATGGACGGCGGCGGCCAACTACTACGTCAACACCCTGAAGCACTATGGGCCGCCTGGGGTTTCCAGCAATGGTTTCAACGAAACCCTGGCACTGTTCAACAGCGGCAAGTGCGCGATCTGGGTCGACGCCAGCGTCGCCGGCTCCTTCACCACCGACAAAAGCCAGAGCAAAGTAGCCGACAGCGTGGGTTTTGCGGCGGCCCCCACCGAAGTCACCGACAAAGGCTCCTCCTGGTTGTATGCCTGGTCCCTGGCTATCCCGGCTACGTCCAGGCACAAGGACGCGGCCAAGGCATTTATCACGTGGGCGACATCCAAGGACTACATCCAGTTGGTGGCTGATCAGGAAGGCATCGCCAACGTGCCGCCAGGCACCCGCCAGTCCACCTACAACCAGGCTTACCTGAAAGCTGCGCCGTTTGCCCAGGTGACCCTGGAGATGATGAAGCATGCTGACCCTGCGCACCCCTCGGCCCAACCGGTGCCTTACGTGGGGATCCAGTACGTGACGATTCCCGAGTTCCAGGCCATCGGCACCTCGGTTGGCAAGCTGTTCTCGGCGGCGCTCACCGGCGGCATGTCGGTTGACCAGGCATTGCTTGAGGCCCAGTCGACCACCGAGCGCGAGATGAAGCGCGCCGGCTATCCCAAATAGCTACCCAACAGCTACCCAATAACGCTCAAACAACACCCCTATGACCCCCGAGGGACCACGCTCATGAAACGACTGCAAGGTAAAAGCGCGCTGATCACCGGATCGGCACGCGGCATCGGCCGCGCCTTTGCCCAGGCTTATATTGCCGAAGGGGCTAGCGTCGCGATTGCCGACATCAACCTGCAACGCGCCCAGGCCACGGCGCTCGAGTTGGGCCCACAGGCTTACGCGGTGGCGATGGACGTCACCGACCAGGCCTCTATCGATGCGGCGATTGCCGCGGTGGTGGCCCATGCCGGCAAGCTCGACATCTTGATCAACAACGCGGCGCTGTTTGACCTGGCGCCGATTGTCGAGATCACCCGCGACAGCTATGAACGGCTGTTCTCGATCAACGTCGCCGGCACGCTGTTCACCCTGCAAGCCGCCGCACGGCAGATGATCAACCAGGGCCATGGCGGCAAGATCATCAACATGGCCAGTCAGGCAGGGCGGCGTGGCGAGCCGTTGGTGGCGATCTATTGTGCGACCAAGGCGGCGGTGATCAGCCTCACGCAGTCGGCGGGGTTGAACCTGATCAAGCACGGTATCAACGTCAACGCCATCGCCCCGGGGGTGGTGGACGGTGAGCACTGGGACGGGGTGGATGCGCTGTTCGCCCGACATGAAGGGCTGGCACCCGGCGAGAAGAAGAGGCGGGTAGGCGCCGAAGTGCCGTTCGGGCGCATGGGCACGGCGCAGGACCTGACCGGAATGGCGATCTTCCTGGCCTCGCAGGACGCCGACTATGTGGTTGCGCAAACCTACAACGTCGACGGTGGCAACTGGATGAGCTGACCGCGTCTATTCAGCAAAGCTGCGATCAAAGAAATACACCGCTCCAGGCTTCAGGTTCTGCACGGTCGCCTGGGGCCTGCCGCCTTCGCCGTGCTTCTTGCGCCCGGTCTCACGCAGATATCCCGCCTCGGTCAGCTTCAACAGACGCTGACGAATACTGGTCTTCAACACCGGCCGCGCCAGCACCAGCGAAAAAATCGTGGTCGCTTCCGGCGCACTGAATTCATTCCCCAGGAACAGCAACGGCAAGCTGCTGTACAGCGACTTGGAAAACAGCCGCTCCTGGACTGCCGCGACGATCAGGTTATGGTCAAACGGTAGCTTGATGCTGCCATTTGCCAGCGCATTCAGTGAAAACCAGCCCTGGTGTTCGGCCAGCGTCACCTCTTGCGCAACTATCGCCAGGTAGAAGGTGGACGACGACCAGCAACGCGGGTCGCGAAATGCATCGCCCACAGTGCCGACCTGCTCGCACCAGGCCAGGTCCAGGCCGACTTTGGCGCTCACCCGCAAACGCTCCACCGCATCCTTGAGGCTCAAGTCTTGCACATCGCCGTTGACCACCACCCCGGGCAGCGCCCAATGCCCGGCGAAGGGTTCGGCGTCGCGCTTATTGAGCAGCAGTTTCAATTCGCCGGAGGCGCGGCAGTAGAACAGCGCGCAGAGGTCGACGGTATGCAGGTAAGGGCTAAGTGGCATGGGAAATCCTTCGCAACAGCGGTGGCGCACAGTCTAACCAATCGAACAGATATGTCATGTACTGGTTCCAGCATAGATAAACAAATGTTTCTTGCAATGAAAGTACATGACGTGTACTTTTGTTTCCAGGCCACAGGAGAACCACCATGACCCTCGCGAAAACCGCCCTCGCTTCATTTGATGTCGATGCCCAGAAGAGCTTCACGCCACTGTGCCCCAACGAACTGCCGGTGGCGGGTGGTGACCAGATCGGCGCCGAGCTCAACTACATGGCCAGCCTCGTTGGCAACCGCGTGGGCAGCAAGGACGCCCACACCCCGCACGCACCGTGGGTGGTGACCGAGGCCAGCGCGATGTTGCAACCCACCCGCCTGCCTCACGCCGACCTCACCTGGGTCAGCCACTGCGTGCCGGGTACCGAGGGTTTCACGCTGCTCGATGAACTGCCCGCCCCGTATGACTACGACTACTTCGTCTGGAAGGGCGTCGAACCCGATCTGCACCCTTACGGTGCCTGCTATCACGATCTGCACGACAAGCTTTCCACCGGTGTGATCGAGTATTTGAAGGCCCAGGGCGTCGTGCGGGTGATCGTCGGCGGCCTGGCCCTGGACTACTGCGTCAAGACCACCGCGCTGCAATTGCTCAAGGCCGGCCTGGAGGTCGTCCTGCACCTGCCGGCCTGCCGGGGGATCAGCGAGGAGGGCAGCGTGCAGGCCGTCAATGAATTGCTCAAGGCCGGTGCCGTCATCAGCAGCACCCGCGAAGAACTGGCAGTACACGCCACGCGTTAAGGAGACTCACCATGGAAAGTGCCTACAACTACGAAACGCCGGTGATCCAGGGCTTGCTCGACACCGACTACTACACCTTCACCATGATGCAGGCCGTATTGCATCAGTACCCCAACGTCGATGTGGAATACAACTTCATCGTGCGCTCCAAGGAGAAGCTCGGCCACTTGATCCCGCAACTGCGCGCTGAACTTGAGAACATGGCTGGCTTGCAGGCCCGTGAAGGCGAATTGCGCTTTCTGTTCAACCCGCGTTTTCGCGAATACCTCACGCCGGATTACGAGCGCTTTCTCGGCCTGTTCCGTTTCAACCTGCGCTATATCCACGTCAGCGAAGTCGACGGCCAACTGAATATCCGGGTTATCGGCCCGATGCTGCACTGCATCATGTTCGAACAACCGGTATTGGCGCTGGTCAGCGAACTGCGCAACCGTGACAAATACCCCGACGTCACCTTGGAAGACGTCACCCGCAAGCTCTACCAGAAGTTCGACTGGCTGGAGAAAAACCTCAGCCGCGAGGAGTTGGCCGACTTGCGCGTGTCTGACTTCTCCACCCGTCGGCGCCTGTCGTTCAAGGCCCAGCGCGAAGTGGTGGACATCATGCGCCGCGACTTTCCCGGCCAGTTCGTCGGCACCAGCAACGCGCACCTGGCCTACGAATTCGACCTGCCGTTGATCGGCACCATGGCTCACCAATGGCTGATGGTGCACCAGCAACTGGGGCGCCTGCGCGAGAGCCAGAACGCCGCACTGGAGCACTGGGTGGGTGAGTACCGTGGCCGCCTGGGGATCGCCCTGACCGATACGATCAGCACCGATTTCTTCCTCAAGGATTTCGATCTGTATTTCGCCAAGCTCTACGACGGCCTGCGTCAGGACTCCGGCGACCCCATCGCCTGGGCCGACAAGGTGCTGGCCCGCTACAAACAGTTGGGTATCGACCCGATGACCAAGGACCTGATGTTCTCCGATGGCTTGAACTTCGAGAAATGCCTGCCGATCCTGCGGCACGTGCGCGGCAAGGCCAAGTTCGGGTTTGGCATGGGCACCAGCCTGGCCTGCGATGTGGACGGTGTACAACCGCTGAGCATCGTGATGAAGCTGGTGCGGGTGCACGGCGAGCCGGTGGTGAAGTTCTCGGATGACCCGATCAAGAACGTCTGCGAAGACGCCTCGTTCTTGCAGTATGCAGCACAGGTATTCAACGTCGGCAGCGTGGAGGTGTGACATGCAAACCCAGCAACGTATCGCTCAGGAACTGAACATCGACCGCTCGCTGGTCCAGGGCGGCGAGCCCCGCGAGATTCAGCGGCGTATCGACTTCATCAAGTCCACGTTGCGCCAGTCGGGTTGCACGGCGTTGGTGCTGGGCATCAGTGGCGGCGTCGACTCACTGACCGCCGGGCGCCTCTGCCAACTGGCCGTCGAGCAACTGCGCGCCGAAGCGTATGCCGCAAGCTTTATCGCCATGCGCCTGCCCTACAAGACCCAGGCCGACGAAGGCGACGCCCAGGCGTCCCTGGACTTCATCGCCCCGGACCAGATCGAAACGCTCAACATTGCCGCCACGGTCGATGGCTTGATGGCCAGCCTGCGCGCCGCAGAGGCCAGCGCCAGCCATGTAGATTTCATCAAGGGCAACGTCAAGGCCCGGGCACGCATGGTCGCCCAATACGCCGTGGCCAACCTGCACAACGGTTTGGTGGTGGGCACCGACCATGGCGCGGAAGCGTTGATGGGCTTCTTCACCAAGTTCGGTGACGGCGCCTGTGACCTCGCACCGCTGTCGGGCCTGACCAAGACCCAGGTACGGCTGCTGGCCAGCGCTCTCGGCGCACCGGACAATCTGGTGCACAAACACCCCACCGCCGACCTGGAAGAGCTGGCACCGGGCAAGCTCGATGAGCACGCCTATGGCTGTTCTTACGCCGAGATCGATGCCTACCTGATGGGCGAACCGGTGACTGAACGGGTGCGGGCAATCGTCGAGAAGGCGTACCGCCAGACAGCGCACAAGCGTGCGCTGCCGATAGCGCCTGTCTGATCAGCGCTCGATCGACCGGCTCCAGCGCGCGTTCCACTCCGGCCGCGCCTGGTTGACCTGGTCCCAATCAATCGAAATTGCGCTCTGCAAGTAACCCTGCATGGCCTCCACCCGGCCACGGGTCTTGTCGGTGGTAGGGGTGGTCGGGTTCGACGGAATCTGGTCGCCTTCTTCCAGTGCCGGCGCCTGGGCTTCGGCGGTCAGCAAAAACGCCGCGAGTTTCTGCGCCAGTTCCGGCTGGTCATTGCGCGCAATCACGCACTCGGCCACGTTC
Source organism: Pseudomonas sp. R19M (assembly GCF_050312585.1). Classification (NCBI taxonomy): domain Bacteria; kingdom Pseudomonadati; phylum Pseudomonadota; class Gammaproteobacteria; order Pseudomonadales; family Pseudomonadaceae; genus Pseudomonas; species Pseudomonas sp. R19M. The sequence continues at coordinate 49,914 of NZ_JBNPJV010000097.1, read as the reverse complement.
AGCACCACCGCACCTTCCTTGGGCTGGGCATATTCCATCGGGATGCCGAGCAGTTTCTGAGTGGTGACCTGGGTCGGTGTGAGCGGGAAGATGGCGGCTTCGTCGGTTTGCACCATTTCAGATATTTTTGCGGAGCTGGCGATGTACTCCAGCACATTCGGGCCGATGGTGCTTGGCCAGGCCTTGAAGCCGGGCTCCACATTGCTCTCGTCGCCGCCCTGGATGCGGTTGAACATCAAGAAGCCGTGCAGGCCGAAAGTGGAGGAGGCCAGCGACTGGAACACCACTTTGTCCTTGAAGCGCGGGTCGGCCAGGTCCATCCACGAGGTGGGCGCCGCCCAGCCTTTTTCCTTGAACATCTTGGCGTTGTAGCCAAGGCCGGTCACGCCGAGCGTGACGGCTACGGCTTGATCCTTGATCTTCGCCTTGGCGGGGATCTGCTCCAGGGTCGGATTGGGCGTGAGCTTGTCGCACAGGCCCATGGAGATGGCGCGGTACATGATGCCGTCATCAAGGAACATCACGTGCATCTGCGGGTTGTCTTTGTTGGCCTGGACCTTGGCGAGGATGTCCGACGACGTGCCGGGCACGATCACCACCTTGACGTTATTGGCTTTTTCGAAGGCGGGCAGCACCTTGTCGGCGTACACCCGCTCCATGGTGCCGCCGTTCATGCCCAGGTACAGCGTGGGCGCTGCCTGGGCGGTGCAAGCAAGTGTGGCGAGGGACAAGCAGGACAGTGCAATACGTAGGCTCATGGATGTTTTTCCTCTCAGGCTTGGAAACGACGAATGGAAAACGCTGCAATGGGTTGGCGGCTGGCGCCTGTGCAGACCAGGTCCGCCAGGGCTTCACCGACCGCCGGGCCGAGCTGGAACCCGGCGCCGGCAAAGCCGAAACCGTGGAGCAGGCCGGGTTGGGTGCTGCTGGGACCGATCACCGGTTCATGATCGGGGAGGTAGCCTTCGGTGCCGCTCCAGGTACGGATCGCCTGCGCGCCCTGGAGAAACGGGTACAGCTCAGTGGCGTTGCGCAAGATCTCCAGCACGGCCGCTTGCCCGGGACGGGCCGTCAGCGGGCCCAGGGCGAAGCCGCGGCCGCCGCCCAGGATGCAATTGCCGCGGGCGACCTGGCGCGCGTAAATCCCACCGCCTTCAACGCCGGTACTCACCGTCATCACCACCTGCAGCGGTTCGGTCACCAGCATCGCCGGGTGCGCCGCAGTGATGGGCACCGGCTCGCCAAACTGTGCGGCGACGGTGCCGGCCCACGCGCCGGCACAATTCAGCAGCCAGGGTGCGTGTAAGTGCAGGCCGTTGGCACAGCGCACCTGGAAACACGCTCCGTCGTGCTCAATGCCAATCACTTCGGCCTGCTCAAAGATCGTTGCGCCCAGGCGTTGCGCGGCACGGGCGAAGGCCGGCGACACCAGGCGCGGGTTGGCATGGCCGTCCTCGGGGCACAGCGAAGCACCGACCGCGATGTCGCCCACCCAAGGGAACCTGGCGCGCAGCTGCGCGTGATCGAGCAGTTGCAAGCCCAGGCCGAATCCTCGCGTCTGGTCTGCGTAAGCCTGCAACGCGGCGAAATCCGCGTGACTGCGCGCCAACTTCAGATGCCCGGAGCGCACGTACTCGCCATCGATACCGATCAACCCCGGCAAGTCCGCCCAGAGCTGATGGGCGCGTTGCGACAGCGGCAGTTGATGCAATGGCCGACCCTGACGCCGCACGCCGCCATAGTTGACACCGCTGGAATGGGAGCCGCAAAAGTCCCGTTCCAGCAGCGCCACGCGCTGGCCGCGCTGCGCGAGCATCAGGGCCGCCGATGCGCCAACAATGCCACCCCCCAGCACAATGACGTCGATCATGGTTGCACCTGCACGCCAAATGGCAGTGGCTTGATCGGTGCCTGGCCGCGCAGCCGCCCGACCTGCTCAATGCCTCGGCCACTGTGTTCGGCAATGATTTCCGCCGCCGCCAAACCGCACATGCGGCCCTGGCAGCGGCCCATGCCGACGCGGCAATGGGCCTTGACCCGGTTGATCTCCCAGTGGCCTTCGTCGACCACCGCGCGCACATCGCCCACGCTGACTTCCTCGCAACGGCACAGGATCAACGCATCGGGCGCCTCGGCTGCCCACTGCTGCGGGAAGGGGAAGGCGGTTTCCAGGCCCTGGCGAAAGCGCTGGATGCCCGCCAACTGCTGCTCCAGCCAGGCGGCGCGGCGCTGATCAATGGTGATAGCCAAATCATCCAGCAGCGCCAAGGCTGCCCGCTCACCGGCCATGTGGGCAGCCTCCGCGCCCATGATGCCGGCGCCGTCGCCAGCCAGGTACACCGCGTCGGCACTGCTGCGCCCGGCGCTGTCGCGTTGCGGCAACCAGGCACGATTCAGGGCGTTCCAGGCAAATTCGCAGCCGAGCAGGTCCGCCAGCTGGGTTTCGCTGCGCAACGCATGGGCGAAGGCCACCGCATCACAGGCCAGGCTCTGTTCAGCCCAACGGATGGCGCTGACCCGTTGTTCACCGTCAATCTGCTTGAGCGTCACCCCCTGATGTACGGGAACCCCATGGGCCGTGAGCCAGGCGCGGTAGTACAAGCCCTTGGCCAACGTCAGCGGTTGCCCGAGCAACGCCGGCAATGCCCGGCATTGAGCGCCGAAGGGCGCGCTGTCGAGCACCGCCACCACGTTGGCCCCGGCCTTGGCGTATTGATACGCCACCAGATACAGCAACGGCCCGCTGCCGCAAAACGCCACGCGCTCACCGATGGCACAGCCTTGAAACTTCAAGGCGATTTGCGCAGCGCCAAGGCTGTACACCCCAGGCAGGGTCCAGCCCGGCACCGGCAGCATACGATCGGTAGCGCCGGTGGCAACGATGATGCGCGAGTACGCAAGGCTTTCGGCACGGCCGTGATGGAGCAGGTCCAGGCGACCGCCTTCGGCATTCCACACCAGGGTTTCGGGCCGGTAGTCGAGCAACGGCGCCAATTCATCCATCGTGCGGTGTACCGCTTCAGCCTTGCCCGCTTCAAAACCGTAAAGCTGCTTGGCCGAACGCTGGAAGTTCGCCGGTTGCCGCCGATAAATCTGCCCGCCGCCGCGCAGGCTTTCATCGATCAGGCACGGTTTGATGCCATGTTCGAGCAGGGTACGCGCCGCACTGATCCCCGCCGGGCCTGCGCCCACAATCACCACCGGCTTCATGCTTGGCGCCCCGGGTCGCGGCTGATGGCCTGGCCCTCTTCCAGGAGCGTCGAGCAGGCCCGTACGCGCCGCCCGTCCTCCAGCCGTACCCAGCAATCCTGGCAGGCGCCCATCAGGCAGAACCCGGCGCGGCGCTCGGCGCTGAAATCGCTGCCTCGCAGGTGATCGGCGCAGGTCAGGATGGCCGTGAGCAGGGTGTCGCCCAGCAGCCCCGTGGCCGGTTGCCCGTCCAGGGTAAAGGCCAGGGCAGGGCGCGTGGTTTCGGCCAATCGCTTGAACAGCGCCATCAGTGTTTCCCCACCAGGACGCGGTCCAGGCCGTAGACCCGATCCAGCACAATCATGGTAATCGCCGTCAACCCGATCACCAGCGCCGACACTGCCGCCATCATGGGGTCGATGGATTCGGTGGCGTAGACGTACATGCGCACCGGCAGCGTTTGCGTGGCCGGTGAGCTGACGAAGATCGACAGCGTCACTTCATCGAAACTGTTGATGAATGCCAGTAGCCAGCCGCCGGCCACGCCGGGCAGGATCATCGGCAGGGTGATCTGGCGAAACAGCGTAAAGCGCCCGGCACCGAGGGATTCGGCCGCTTGCTCGGCACTGCGGTCAATGCCGATGGCGGCCGCCAATACCAGGCGCAGCACATACGGCGTGATGATCACCACGTGCGCCAGCATCAGCCAGGTGAAGCTGCCGTTGACGCCCATCAGCGCAAACAGACGCAGCATCGCCACCCCCAGCACCAGGTGCGGGATGATGATCGGCGACAGGAACAAGGCACTGCAAAAATTGCGTCCGGGGAACTGATAGCGGCTGATGGCCAAGGCGGCGGGCACCGCAATCAGTGTGGCCAGGCTTGCCGCCGTGAAGGCCAGGACCAGGCTGTTATAGAACGCCTGGATAAAGTCCGCGCGCTCGAACACTGCACGAAACCAACGCAGGGAAAACCCCGATGTGGGCAGGCTCAAGGTGTTTTCCGGGGTGAAGGCCACCAGGCACACCACCACCAGCGGCGCCATCATGAACAGCACCACCAGGCCGTGAAAACCCAGGGCCAAAGGACCGTTTCTGGACATGCGCTTAAACCCCCAGGGACTTTTTGTAGCGGCTTTCGACCATGCGGTTCCAGCTCAGCATGATCAGCAGGTTGACCAGCAGCAGCACCACCGCGATGGTCGCGCCCATGGGCCAGTTGAGTTCCGAGAGGTACTGGTCGTACACCACGGTGGCGACCATTTTCAGGCGCCGCCCGCCCAGCAGGCCGGGAATGGCGAATGAGCTGGCGGCCAGGCCGAATACGATCAAGGTGCCGGACAACACGCCGGGCATCACCTGCGGCAAGACGATCTTGCGCATCACCGTGGCCTGGCTTGCGCCCAACGAAAGCGCCGCCTGTTCAGCCGACGGGTCGAGTTTTTGCAGCGAGGTCCACACCGGAATGATCATGAACGGCAGCATCACGTGCACCAGCGCGATGATCACGGCAAATGGCGTGTACAGCAGCTTCACCGGGCGCCCGCCGAGGGCCTGGATCACTTGATTGACCAAGCCGTCGGCGCCTAGCAGCAAGCTCCAGCCGAAGGCGCGCACCACCACCGAGATCAACAGCGGGGTGAGGATCAGGATCAGGAAAATCGAGCGCCACGGGGTACCCATGCGGCTGAGGATGTAGGCCTCGGGCACGCCGATGACCACGCACAGCAAGGTCACCAAGGCGCTGATCCAGAAGGTGCGCCAGAAGATTTCGTAGAAATACGCATCGCGCAGCAAAGACAGGTAATGGGCGAAGGTCCACTCATCGGCCTTCACGCCGACCTGATAGTCGAACACGTTGAACGACAGCACCAAGGTCAAGCCCAGCGGCAGCAGCAACAGCCCGGTAAACAGGGCCAGGGCCGGCAACGACAATAAGTAGCCCCGACTCATGGGCACACCTCATCCGCCGCCAAGACGCGCAACAACTCGGCTTGCCACTGCAGGCCCACCGCCGTGCCGCAGCCCAGTGGCACGCTGCCGTCGTTGCTGCAGGCCACGGTGATTTCGCCGAGCGGGGTGTGGACGCGGTACAACCATTGGCTGCCGAAGAAGTAGCGGTCGCGCACGCTGCCTTGCAGGCGGCCGAGGCCGGCGTCTACCAGTTGGATTTTCTCCGGGCGCAGGCTCAGGGTCAGTTCACCGCTGCCGCCTGCCTGGCGCACTTGCGGGTTGCCGAGTGCGTCGTAGTCGCCGGGCAACAGGTTGGCTTTGCCGACGAAGTCCGAGATAAACCGGGTGCGCGGGTGCTCATAGAGTGTGTACGGCGCGTCGATCTGGGTCACACGCCCGGCCTGCATCACCACTACGCGGTCGCTGATCGACAGTGCTTCGGCCTGGTCGTGGGTGACCATCAAGGTAGTGATGCCCACGGCGCACTGGATGCGGCGAATTTCAAATTGCATTTCTTCGCGCAGGCTGGCGTCGAGGTTGGACAGCGGTTCGTCCAGCAGCAACACCGGCGGTTCGATCACCAGCGCACGCGCCAGGGCCACCCGTTGGCGCTGGCCGCCGGACAGCTCGCGCGGGTAGCGCTCGGCATGTTGCGCCAGGCGTACCAGCTCCAGCACGTTTTTGACCTGGGTGGCGATTTGGCTGGCTGGCACTTTGCGCATTTTCAGGCCGAACGCGACGTTGTCGCGCACGCTCATGTGCGGGAACAGCGCATAACTCTGGAACACCACGCCCAGGCCGCGACTGGCGGGCTTGGCGTGAGTGATGTCGCGACCGTCGAGCAGGATTTGCCCGCCACTGACGTCCACGAAGCCGGCGATCATTTGCAAGGTGGTGGTCTTGCCGCAACCCGAGGGGCCGAGCAGGGACACGAATTCGCCTTTTTCCACCGCAAGGTCGGTAGCGACCACCGCGTCGACGGCGCCATAGCGTTTGCTCAAGGCGTTGAGTTGGAGAAATGCCATAGTGCGTTCCACCTTTTTGAGTCGCGTCAAGACGCGCTTTTTTGTTTTGGGCAGATGCGAAAGAAGTGTCGCGGGTGCGTTGGCGCTCGATCTCAAGTCGGCTGCCGATTGTTGTTCATTTCGCCCCTGTGAACGCAGATTAGGACGAAGAGCCGGAAGGGTGGAAGATGGAATTTCACTGAATGAAGTATTATTTTCAGTTTTATTCAATGGTCAGAATAGTTGAGGCTTTTCGATGGAAAATGATTCCACTGAGCGGAATATCGAGAGCAGGGAAGTCGGCGCGGGCAGTGTGTCTCGGCTGTTTGCGTTATTGCGCACGCTGGGTACGGTGCCGGAAGGCGGCGAACGCGTGACCCAACTGGCGCAGCAGGTGGGCCTGTCCCAGCCCACTACCCACCGCCTGCTGCGCAGCCTGGTGGACGAGGGCATGGTCGAGCAGGATGCGCGCAGCAAGCGCTATCGCCTGAGCCTGGAGTTTTTCGCGCTGGCGGCGAATGCGGGCAAGACCGGCAACCTGCGTGACCTGGTGCGGCCAAGCTTGCTGCGCCTGAGCGCGTCCCTGGGCGACTCACTGTTTTTGCTGGCCCGCAGCGGTTTTGATGCGATTTGCCTTGACCGCAGCGAAGGTCCATACCCGATCCGCACCTTCACCGGCGATATCGGCGGGCGCGTGGCGCTGGGTGTCGGGCAGGGCAGCCTGGCGATCCTGGCGTTCCTGCCGGAGGAAGAGCGCGAAACGGTGATCCGCTACAACTTGCCCCGCCTCAAGGACTTCCATCTGTATGACGAAGTGCTGTTGCGTTCGGAGGTGGAGAACGTGCGCCAGCTTGGCTATGCGGCGCGCAATACCGGGGTGCTGGAGGGCATGGCCGGGCTGGCGGTGCCCATCCTCAATCGCGAGGGGCATGCGGTGGCGGCGTTGAGTGTGGCAACCATCAGCGACCGGCTGGGGCCGAGCCGCTTACCGATGGTGGTGGAGTTGTTGAAGCGCGAAGCGGCGGCGATCGGGCCGCGGATCAATCCGTTTGATCCGACCTTGCGCCGGCCTTCACAGACGTTTGGGGGATAACTCATTTTTGCGGTACCCCCTATCGCCCCGCACAGGTCTAGATCGCGGCCAGGGCTACCGACGTGGCTGCCGTGCGGGTCTCCACGCCGAGCTTCACATAGACATGCTCCAGATGTTTGTTCACCGTCCTCGGACTCAACCCCAGAATATCCCCGATATCCCGGTTGGTCTTCCCACACGCCACCCAGCGCAACACCTCCACCTCGCGCTCGGTCAGTTGGAATCTGGCTGACAGCAGCCTTTGTGCCGGCGCATCTTCAAGCGTCAGTACACTCGGCTGCCGTGCCTCCCTTGCCGACAGCAAAATACGCGACGTGCGCAAATGTGCCGCCACCCGTGCCAGCACTTCATCGGTCTGGATCGGCTTGGTCACGTAGTCGCTGCCACCTACCTCAAACCCCTGCACGACATGCTTGCTATCGGTCAGCCCGGTCATGAACACCACCGGAATGTCTGCGCTGGCAGGCTGCGCCTTGAGCCGACGGCAGGTCTCGAAGCCGTCCAGGCCGGGCATCATCGCGTCCAGCAGGATCAGGTCCGGGCGCCGGCGTTGCACGCGGTTCAACGCGCTGAGGCCGTCGAGGGCAACCAGTACCATATAGCCCGCGTCGTCGAGGGCGTCGGAGAGCATGGCCAGGTTATCCGGGGTGTCGTCCACGATCAGCACGACGCCGGGTTCATTACTGGTCAATGCATTCATCTGCGGCCTCCTTGAGGGTTCGGTTGAGTTCATCCAGGCGGAAGCCCTTGAGCAGCCCGCGGACCTTGCTGATAAAAGGTTCGGTGTCCGGGCGCTGTTCAAGGAGGGTGTCGAGTTTGGCATGCAGGCCCCGCACATAGCCGATGGCGCTGAGCTCGGCGAGTTCAGCCAGGTCTGCAGGGCTGGGCAATACGCTGGGCGGTGGCGGTGGTATCCGACTTTGGGTGCGCCGCAGCCATTGCAGGCCCAGGTGCTGTTGCAAGCAGCCGAGCAGCTCCGGCGTGCGCACGGGCTTGGCCAGGTAATCGTTGCAGGCGGCGGCAATGCTGCGTTCGCGGTCGTCGGTGAACGCGTTGGCCGAGATCACGATGATCGGCGCGGTGGACAACGCATTGCGGCGGATCAGGCGGCTGGTTTCATAGCCATCCAGGGTCGGCATCGAGAGGTCCATCAGGATCAGGTCGGGCGCCAGCAGCGCCACCTGGCGGATTGCATCCTGGCCGTTGCTGGCCTGGATCACCTCGAAACCCAGCGGCGTGAGCATGCCGCTGAGCACCTTGCGATGATCCACATGGTCATCCACCACCAGAATGCGCCGTCGCGTGCCTTGATAGCCAATGATGTCGTGCTCGACATGTACCACCGCTTGCGGTGCGCGCACCTGCGACAGGAACAGCCGCACCTGGAAGCAGGTGCCCTTGTCCAGCTCACTGGTGACCCGCAGTTCGCCGCCCATCAAGGACGTGAGCATGCGGGTGATGGTCAGCCCCAGGCCCACGCCATTGCCCTGGCGCATCAGGTCGCCGCGTTCGAACGGTTGGAAAATCCGCTCCAACTGGCCGGGGTCGATGCCGATACCGGTGTCGATGATTTCAAAGTTGGCGGTCTCGCGCCTATAGCTGACCCTCAGGCACACCTCGCCGCTGTCGGTGAAGTTCACCGCATTGCCCAACAGGTTGATCAGAATCTGGCGCACGCGTTTTTCATCGCCACGCACCACGGCGGGGATCTTGCCCACGCAGTCCAGGCGAAAGCGCAGGCCCTTGTCCCGGGCTTGCGGAGTGAACATCTGTTCCAGGTCGTGGAGCAGCTCGGGGAAGGGGATCTCGGTGGGTTCCAGGCGCAACTTGCCGGCCTCGATCTTGGCCACGTCGAGCAGGCCGTCGATCAGCGAGACCAAGTGCGAGCCGCTGCGCAAAATGGTTGCTAGCGCATCCTGGTGCTGTTCGGGCATGGCGCTGTCACGCTGCAGAATCTGGGTGAAACCGAGGATGCTATTGAGCGGCGTGCGCAGTTCATGGGACAGGCCGGTGACGTAGCGGCTCTTGGCGGCATTCGCCGCTTCGGAGGCCTCCTTGGCTTGTTGCAGCGCCTGGTCGGTGAGGCTGTGGGCGTCGATTTCCTGCATCAGCAGCAGGGTCTGGCGGTCGGATTCTTCCTGGGCCACGCCACGGCTTTCGCGGGTCAGCACCACCCACCAGGCGAGCACCGCGGCCAACACGGATAACGTCAGGAAAGCCTTGAAGAACGCCTGGTACAAGGTTTCCGAATGCGGCAAGCCTTGCGCTGCCTGCACATAGATCAAGGCCAAGGCACCGGCGAGCATCAACACCAGCGCCATCAGCAATCCGAGGTAATGTGCCAACCGGGTATGCAAGCGTGGCATCAGCGTATTGGGCAGCAACCAGCGCAGTACGCTTTCGAACTGGGTGACTAAACGGGCGTGGGGCTTGCAACGATCTCCGCAACGCGCATCCAGCGAACAGCACAGCGAACAGATCGGCGTGCCATAGGCCGGGCAGAACGCCATGTCCGCCGTCTCGAACGGGTTGCTGCACAGCCCGCAGACCGCGTGCGTCGCGCAGGCAACCGGGTGAATCAACTGCACGTCGCTGGTACGGGCGATGTAGTACTTGCCCTGGGTCAGCCAGGCCAACAGCGGCGCCATCACCAGCGCGGTACCCAGTGCCACGAAGGGCGGCGCGGCATGGGCCAGGGCGCCGAACAGGCCAAAGTGCGCGAGGATCGACAGCAATGAGGCAATCAGCATCGAGCCGACGCCTACCGGGTTGATGTCGTAGAGGTGCGCGCGCTTGAACTCGATGTGCCTGGGCGACAGGCCCAAAGGCTTGTTGATCACCAGGTCGGCCACCAGGGTGCCGATCCAGGCAATCGCGATATTGGCATAGAGCCCCAGTACCTGATCGATCACATCGAACACGCCCAACTCCATCAACATCAGCGCAATGGCCACGTTGAACACCAGCCACACCACACGGCCCGGGTGACTGTGGGTGACCCGGGCAAAGAAGTTGGACCAGGCCAGCGAGCCTGCATAGGCATTGGTCAGGTTGATCTTCATCTGCGAAATGAACACGAACAACACCATGGCGCCGAGTGCCCATTCCGGTGAGCTGAACACATAGCGGAACGCGACCAGGTACATCTGGGTCGGTTCGGCGGCGCGCTCCATGGGGATTTCATGTTGCAGCGCGAGAAATGCCAGGAACGCCCCGCCGAACATCTTCAAGGCGCCGGGGACGATCCAGCCGGGGCCGGCACACAGCAGGGCGGCCCACCAACGCTTGCGGTTGGCAGCAGTTTTTTCCGGCAGGAAGCGCAGGTAGTCCACCTGTTCGCCGATTTGCGTCACCAGCGACAGCGCCACGGTGCAGGCGGCGCAGAACGCCAGCAGATTGAAATCGCCGCCGTCGGCGTTGCGCCCGACGAAGCTGGTCCAGTCGCTGAAAGCGTCGGGGTTTTTCCACGCCACAAAGCCGTAGGGCAACACCAGCAACAGCAGCCAGATCGGTTGCGTCCACAATTGCAGGCGGCTGATCAGGGTCACGCCGTAAGCCACCAACGGGATCACCAGCAGTGAGCAGATCACATAGGCCAGGGCCAGCGGGATATGGAAATACAGCTCCAGGGCCAGGGCCATGATCGCTGCTTCCAGGGCAAAGAACAGGAAGGTGAAGCTGGCGTAGATCAGCGAGGTGATAGTCGAGCCGATGTAACCGAAGCCGGCACCGCGAGTGAGCAGGTCCATGTCCACACCGTAGCGCGCGGCGTAGTAGCTGATGGGCAGGCCGCTCAAGAAAATTATCAGGCTGATGGCGAGGATCGCCCAGAAGGTGTTGGTGAAGCCGTAACTCAAGGCCAGCACACCGCCGATGGCTTCCAGCGCCAGGAACGACACCGCGCCGAGGGCCGTGTTGGCAATGCGCAGTTCCGACCATTTGCGAAAGGACTTGGGGGTGTAGCGCAGGGCATAGTCTTCCATGGTCTCGTCGGCGACCCAAGTGTTGTAGTCGCGGCGGATCTTGATGATGCGCTGGGTACCGGGAGGGGGCTGCACGGTGGAAGGCTCCGGGAAGTGGGCGAGATTGATCAGCAAATTCCATGCCCCGACAGCCACCAGGATCCAAATGTGCGAGCGGGCTTGCTTGCGAATGCGGTGTGTCTGTAACAGATGGGGTGACAGCTACCGCGCATTCGCGAGCAAGCCCGCTCTCACTGGGGATCTCCAGTGCCTGGGGGAGCGTGATCCTGCCCTGGATTGGTGCGCCGCGGCATACGTCAAATGACGTACACCGTTACGTCAGGCTGCGTATACCCGAGCCGGCTGACTGCCGCCATGCTGGACACCTCATTGCAGAGGAGTCGCCCCATGGCAATACGATTGATCCGCTCCACACCGCTGTTGGCCTTGTCATTGCTGGCGGCCGCTCTGTTCAGCCAGGGCGTGCTGGCCGATAACGAAGGCCTGGCCGTGACCCCCACCGAAGTCACCGTCGGCCAATTGCATTCGGCCACCGGCACCATGGCTATTTCCGAGACCGGCTCGATCCAGGCCGAGCGCCTGGCCATCGAACAGATCAACGCCTCGGGCGGGATCCTGGGACGGCAGATCAAGGTCATTCAGGAAGACGGCGCCTCCGACTGGCCGACCTTCGCCGAAAAAGCCAAGAAACTGCTGGTCAACGACAAGGTTGCCGCGGTGTTCGGCTGCTGGACGTCGGCCTCGCGCAAAGCCGTGCTGCCGATCTTCGAGAAAGAAAACGGCCTGCTGTACTACCCGACCTTCTATGAGGGCCTGGAACAGTCGAAAAACGTGATCTATACCGGGCAGGAAGCCACCCAGCAGATTCTCGCCAGCCTCGACTGGATCGCCAAGACCAAGGGCGCCAAGACCTTCTACCTGGTCGGCTCCGACTACATCTGGCCGCGCACCTCGATGAAGATCGCGCGCAAGCACATTGAAAACGTACTGCACGGCACCGTGGTCGGCGAAGACTACTACCCCTTGGGCAACACCCAGTTCGGTTCGCTGATCAACAAGGTCAAGCTGAAAAAGCCTGACGTGGTGTTTGCCGCCGTGGTGGGCGGTTCCAACGTGGCGTTCTACAAACAACTCAATGCCGCAGGCGTGAATGCCTCCAAGCAGACCTTGCTGACCCTGTCGGTCACCGAAGACGAACTGCTCGGCATCGGCGGCGAGAACATGGCCGGTTTCTATGCCTCGATGAAGTACTTCCAGAGCCTGGACAATCCTAACAACAAAGCCTTCGTCGAAGCCTTCAAGGCCAAGTACGGCAAGGATGCGGTGATCGGCGACGTAACCCAGGCAGCCTACCTCGGCCCATGGTTGTGGAAAGCGGCGGTGGAGAAGGCCGGCAGTTTCGACGTGGATAAAGTGGTGGCCGCGTCCCCGGGCATCGAACTGAAAACCGCGCCGGAAGGCTATGTGAAGATCCACGAGAATCATCACCTGTGGAGCAAGTCGCGCATCGGCGAAGTGCAGCCGAACGGCCAGTTCAAGGTGATCTACGAGTCGGACCTGATCGAGCCGAACCCATTCCCGAAAGGCTACCAGTAACGGGTTTCACCTGTGGGAGGTGGCTTGCCCTAATGCCACCTCCCACATAAAGCCAAGGCAGCCCGCATTTCATTTCTCTGCAGGAGACCATCATCATGGAATGGCTATCGGAATTTGGAGCCATCGCGGCGATGCAGGGGTTCAACGGTTTGTCCGTGTTCTGCGTGCTATTGCTGATGGCATTGGGGCTGGCGATCATCTTTGGCCAGATGGGCGTCATCAACATGGCCCACGGTGAGTTCCTGACCATCGGCGCCTACACCACCTACGTGTGTTCCAGCCTCACGGCGCACTTTGCACCGAGCTTCCAACCCTATTACTTCTTCTTCGCCATCGCCCTGTCATTCCTCGTCGCCGGTGCCATTGGCTGGCTGGTGGAATGGGCGATGATCAGCCGGTTGTACAAGCGCCCGTTGGACACTTTGCTTGCCACCTGGGGCTTGTCGCTGGTGATGCAACAGACCTTCCGGTCGGTATTCGGTGCCCGTGAAGTCAGCGCAGAACCACCGGCATGGCTGATGGGGTCGGTGAACTTCACCGATGCCATCGAGATCCCGCGCAACGGCCTGTTCATGATGGGCCTGACCCTGCTGCTCACCGCTGCGATCTTCCTGATGCTCTACCGTTCGCGCTGGGGCTTGCAGGTACGCGCCACGGTGCAGAACCGTCTGATGAGCCGTGCGGTGGGTATCAATACGCGCAAGGTCGACCGCATGACTTTCGCCCTGGGCTGCGGCGTGGCCGGTGTGGCCGGCGCGGCATTCACCACGATTGGCTCGACCGGGCCGACGGCGGGCTCGCAGTACATCGTCGACACTTTCCTGGTGGTGGTGTTCGGCGGCGCGCAAAGCCTGTTCGGCACCATCGCCTCGGCTTTCGTGATTGCCCAGACCCAATCGCTGTCGGAGTTTTTTCTCAGTGGCTCGATGGCCAAGGTGCTCACCTTGTCCTCGGTGATTCTGATCCTGATGCTGCGCCCGCAAGGGTTGTTCTCCATCAAAGTGCGCAAGTAGAGGCGACCGGATGAAGGCTTTAGACAAGCTGCTGGGCGGCCAGCAAAACCTGATCGGCATCGTGTTGCTGGCGTTGTTGATCCTGGTGATATTTCCCCTGACCCTGGATGCGTTCCGCCTGAACATGGTCGGCAAATACATGACCTACGCGTTTGTCGCGGTCGGCCTGGTGCTGTGCTGGGGCTATGGCGGCATCCTCAGCCTGGGGCAGGGCGTGTTCTTCGGGGTTGGCGGCTATTGCATGGCGATGTTCCTCAAGCTTGAGGCCTCGGACCCGGAAAGCACCAAGATTCAATCGACGCCGGGCATCCCGGACTTCATGGACTGGAACCAGATCACCGAACTGCCGTGGTTGTGGCAGCCATTCCACAGTTTCAGCTTCACGCTGGTGGCAGTGATTGCGGTGCCGGTGCTGCTGGCCTTCATCATCGGCATGGCGCTGTTCAAGCGGCGCGTGGGCGATGTGTATTTCTCCATTGTCACCCAGGCAATTGCGCTGATTCTCACGGTGCTGATCGTCGGCCAGCAAGGTCTGACCGGCGGCGTCAATGGCATCACCGACCTCAAGACCCTGCTTGGCTGGGACCTGCGCACCGACAGCGCGAAGATGACCCTGTACTTCATCAACGCCGGGTTGCTGTTCGGCTGCATCCTGATTGGCCGTTTCATCCTGGCGTCGAAGCTTGGCCGGCTGCTGATGGCCATGCGCGACAAGGAAGAGCGCGTGCGTTTCTCCGGCTATGACGTGGCCAGCTTCAAGATCTTCGTGTTCTGCGTGGCGGCTGCCTTCTCGGCGATCGGCGGGGCGATGTTTGCCTTGCAGGTGGGTTTCATGTCGCCTTCGTTCGTGGGCATCGTGCCATCGATCGAGATGGTGATCTTTGCGGCGGTGGGTGGGCGCATGTCGCTGCTGGGCGCGGTGTACGGCGCGCTGCTGGTGAATTACGGCAAGACGTACTTTTCCGAGTCGTTCCCCGAGTTGTGGTTGTACCTGATGGGCGGGCTGTTTATCGCGGTGGTGATGTATTTCCCCAATGGTCTCGCCGGGCTATGGGACAGCCATGGTCGCCAGGCGCTGGCGAAACTGTTGCGACGCAAACCGGTAGTGCAAGCCCCGATTAAAGCCAAGGCCAGCACCAAGATCCTGGAGACCCAACCATGACCGCCGTCGGTTTTGAAATGAACAAACCGGTGCTCGCCATCGAAGGTCTCACCGTTTCGTTCGACGGTTTCAAGGCCGTCGATAACCTCAACCTGTATATCGACCGCAATGAAGTGCGCGTGGTGATCGGCCCCAACGGCGCGGGCAAGACCACCGTACTCGACCTGATCTGCGGCAAGACCCGCGCCACCAGCGGCAGTATCCAGTTCGATGGCCAGGAACTGACCAGGATGCGCGAGTACAACATTGTGCGGGCCGGGGTCGGGCGCAAGTTCCAGAACCCGTCGATCTACGAGAACCTCACGGTGTTCGAAAACCTGGAAATGTCCTACCCGGCGGGGCGCAAGGTGTGGGGCGCGCTGTTCTTCAAGCGCAGTGCCCAAGTCATCCAACGGGTAGAAGCGGTGGCGCAAGAAATCTTTCTTGGCGACTTGCTGCAACAACAGGCTGACCTGCTGTCCCACGGGCAAAAACAGTGGCTGGAAATCGGCATGTTGCTGATGCAGGACCCCGAGTTGCTGATGCTCGACGAACCCGTCGCGGGCATGAGCGTCAACGAGCGCGCGCAAACCGCCGAGCTGCTCAAACGCATCAGCCAGGGCCGTTCGGTGCTGGTGATCGAGCACGATATGGAGTTCGTCAAAAGCATCGCCCACAAAGTCACGGTGTTGCACCAGGGCAAGGTGCTGGCCGAGGGCAGCATGGAGTCGGTGCAAAGCAACCCGAAAGTCATCGAAGTGTATTTGGGCCACTGAGGAAACAGGTATGTTCAAGATCGACCAGTTGTCCTGCGGCTACGGGCAGAGCCAGATCCTCCATGACCTGCATCTGGACGTCGCAAAGCGTGAAATCGTCGCTGTGATGGGCCGCAACGGCATGGGCAAGACCACCCTGTTCAAGAGCCTGATGGGCATCCTGCCGCAGTGGAAAGGCCAGGTCAGCGTGGACGGCCACGATGTGTCGGCGCTGGAAACCCATGAACGGGTGGCACGTGGCATCGCCTATGTGCCTCAGGGCCGCATGATTTTCCCGAGCATGACGGTGTTGGAGAATATCCAGACCGGCCTGCCGGCGTCGGCACGCGGCAAAGTGCCGGAAGACTTGTACGCACTGTTCCCCGTGCTCTACGACATGCAATCGCGCAAGGGTGGCAACCTCTCCGGCGGCCAGCAACAACAGTTGGCGATCGCCCGTGCGTTGGCGACCAATCCCAAGGTGCTGTTGCTGGATGAACCGACGGAGGGCATCCAGCCGTCGATCATCAAGGACATTTCGCGCACGCTGAAGGAGATTCGCAACCTGCGCGACCTGACTATCGTGGTGTCGGAGCAGGTGCTGTCGTTCACCCTGGACATCGCCGACCGCTTCCTGGTGATCGAGAAGGGGCGGTTTGTGATCGAAGAGACCCGGGACCGGGTCGACGAAGCGACGATCAGCCGCTATCTGTCGGTGTGAAAAGTGCTGCGCGCTTGACCTGCAAGCTCTTGCAGATCAAGCGCGACAAACTTCAGGCCACGTTGAAAAACGCCACCTGGGTGCTCAAGCGGTCCGCTAGCTCCACCAGTTCATGATTGGAGTTTTCTACCTGTTCGGAACGGGCCGCCGACTGCACGGTGGAGCTGTGGATGCGTGTGACGTTCTGCGCGACTTCTTCGGCGGCGGCGCTTTGCTGGACTGCGGCACTGGCGATCTGCGCATTCATCGCGTTGATCGCGCCCACTTCCTGGCTGATCTTGCCCAGTGCCGCTTGTGAGTCGCGGGTCTGCGCCACGGTGACCTGGGCCAGGCTGCGGCTGCGTTGCATGATGCCCGCGGCGTCCTGGGTGCCGCTTTGCAGCTTGCCGATCATGTCGCGGATTTCCTGGGTGGACGCCTGGGTGCGCGTCGCCAGCGAGCGGACTTCGTCGGCCACCACCGCAAAACCACGACCCTGTTCACCGGCCCGCGCCGCCTCAATGGCGGCGTTGAGTGCCAGCAGGTTGGTCTGGGCGGCAATCGCGTTGATCACTTCGATCACGGTCTCGATGTTTTCACTGTCACTGGACACCTGGTTTACCCGGCTGGTGGCCTGGTCGAGGATCGTCGCCAGCTCCTCGATGGCCACGGTGACCTCGCCCACCAGGCGATGGCCGCTGTCCACTTCGGCATCCGCCAGGCTCGTCGCTTTCGATGCGGTCGAGGCGTAGCCCGAAACCTCGCTGACCGAGGCGGCCATTTGCGTGATCGCGGCCGCTACATGCTGGGCCTCGCTGGTTTGCAGGGTGATCTGCTGGCGGTTGTCACTGGCCACCGTCAACAGGGTGACCGAGGAGTGGCGTAGCGCCTGGGCCGCCGAGCGTACTTCGGTGATGGTGTCGCGCAGACGCGCCAGGGCGTTTTTCAGGATGCCCATCACGCTATCGGGGTAGCGGGTTTCGATGAGCTGGTTCAAATCGCCATTGGCCAGGCGACGGATCGCTTGGGCGACTTCTTCCGGCTCGGCACCGAGGGTCGCCTTGACCTGGCGAATGATCAGCAGCGATACCAGCACACTCAAGACGATTGCCACGGCACTGGCCAGCAGCATCAGCACGGCAAAATTGCCGGCTGCCGATTGCACCGTGTCCAGGCGTTGCTTGATCTGGGCTTCCTCGAAGTCGATCAATGCATTCACGCGCTTGAGCCATTCGGTGTAGTACGGCGATGCCTGGGTCAGCAGCAGCTCCTGGGCGCCGGCAATGTCATTGCCGCGACGCAGGCTGATCACGCGTTCGGTGGAGGCCAGGGCCTGGGTCTCGATGGCCTTGATATCCCCCAGAAGCCGGGATTCTTCGGCGCCGGCCGTGGTCTGGGCGAACAGGCGATCCATCAGCACCGCCGAGTCCTGGTAATCGCGTTTGAGTTGCTCGATCTCGGCCAAGTGGTGGCTGAGCGTCGTCTCATCCTTGACCAGTACCGCGTCGCGAATGGCGATGGCGCGGTTGTGCACGCTGCCACGGAAGTTGATCGCGTAGCGTTGGACCACGGCGGCTTTTTCGCCGACATCCTTGAGCGTGCTGTCGATAAAGCCCACGCGTTGAATACCGACCGCAGTGATCAGCACCAGTAACGACAGGGTGGACGCGAAGCCCAGTCCGATGCGCATCGCCAACGACACAGGTTTTTTCATGGAAAGCTCGATATTCGGGAGGGCAAGGAGTGATGGCTAAAAGCTATCTTTGCCGCGAATCTATCTATCTGCCTGCCACGGGTCCAATCAGTAAATACTTAAACCATCATCGAGCAAATTGATGGAATAAAACCTGGATTCATACGTCATCCGACGTATTTCCCGTTTTTCCTGGCCGCCTGAGACTGGATCCCACGCCTTGTCATCCTTCCCAGGAGCCAGTCCATGACCGAAACACTGATCAAAGTCGACCTCAACCAGCCTGTTACCGAGAACGAGCACATCCACAACCGCTGGCACCCGGATATCCCGATGGCGTGCTGGGTCAAGCCGGGTGATGACTTCATCCTTGAAACCTACGACTGGACCGCCGGCGCGATCAAGAACAACGACGACGCCAGTGATGTGCGCGATGTGGACCTGTCCACCGTGCATTACCTGTCCGGGCCGGTAGGTGTGCACGGCGCCGAGCCGGGGGACCTGCTGGTGGTCGACTTGCTGGATATCGGCGCCAAGGCGGATTCCCAGTGGGGCTTCAATGGGTTTTTTTCGCGCCAGAACGGCGGCGGCTTTCTCACCGATCACTTCCCCCATGCGCAAAAAGCGATTTGGGATTTCAAAGGCATGTTCACCAGCTCGCGGCACATTCCCGGCGTGAACTTCGCCGGCCTGATTCATCCCGGCCTGATCGGCTGCCTGCCCGATCCGGTGATGCTCGCCGACTGGAACCGCCGCGAACAGGAACTGATCGACACTGACCCGACCCGTGTCCCGCCACTGGCCAATGCACCGCTGGCCGCCACAGCCCATATGGGCAAGATGAAAGGCCAGGCGCGTGATGATGCCGCCGCGACCGGCGCGCGTACGGTGCCACCGCGTGAACATGGGGGTAACTGCGATATCAAGGATCTGTCCCGGGGTTCGAAGATCTTCTTCCCGGTCTATGTCAAAGGCGCGGGACTGTCGGTGGGCGATTTGCACTTCAGCCAGGGCGACGGCGAAATCACCTTTTGCGGCGCCATCGAAATGGCCGGCTGGGTGCATATGAAAGTCGAGCTGATCAAGGGCGGCATGGCCAAGTACGGGATCAAGAACCCGGTGTTCAAGCCGAGCCCGATCACGCCGAACTACCAGAACTACCTGATCTTCGAAGGCATCTCGGTAGACGAACAGGGCCAGCAGCACTACCTGGATGTCAACGTCGCCTACCGCCAGGCCTGCCTGAACGCGATCAACTACCTGACCAAGTTCGGCTACTCGCCGGCCCAGGGTTATGCGCTGCTCGGCTCCGCGCCGGTGCAAGGGCACATCAGCGGCGTGGTGGACATCCCGAATGCCTGCGCGACCTTGTGGTTGCCGACGGAAATCTTCGAGTTCGACATCAACCCCAGCGCCAACGGCCCGACCCGGTTCCTCGACGGCAGTATCGACCTGCCCATCGCCCTGGACCTGTAGCCATGCCGACCTACGAATACCCCTGCGACAGCTGCGGCACCTTCACGATGTTGCGCCCAATGGCGCAGCGCAACGAACCCAGCCAATGCCCGTACTGTGAAGGACCTGGCGGGCAACTGCTGGTATCGGCCCCGGCGCTGCAAACCCTGTCGGCAAACCAGCGCAAGGCTATCGCCGGCAACGAGCGCAGCGCCCACGCGCCGCAAACCGTCGGCGAATACCAGGAAAGTCGCAAGCACCCGGTCGGTTGCAGTTGCTGCGGTACGAGTAAAAAAGTCGTGCCGAGCAAGGCCAATCCCTTGGGGCTCAAGACCAGGACCGGCCCACGGCCGTGGATGATCAGTCACTAGAACAGGAGCATTGCAATGCGCCATGGCGACATTTCCAGCAGCCCGGACACCGTCGGTGTAGCGGTGGTGAACTACAAGATGCCGCGCCTGCACAACAAGGCCGAAGTCATCGATAACGCCAAGAAGATTGCCGAGATCATTGTCGGCATGAAGCAGGGCCTGCCCGGCATGGACCTGGTGGTGTTCCCCGAGTACAGCACCATGGGCATCATGTACGACCCTGAAGAAATGATGGCTACCGCGGCGAGTATTCCCGGCGAGGAAACCGCAATCTTCTCGGCGGCCTGCCGCCAGGCAAATACCTGGGGCGTATTTTCCCTGACCGGCGAGCGCCACGAAGAGCATCCGCACAAGGCGCCTTACAACACGCTGGTGTTGATCAATAACCTCGGCGAGATCGTGCAGCGTTATCGCAAGTGCATTCCCTGGTGTCCGATTGAAGGCTGGTATCCGGGGGACCGTACCTACGTATGCGACGGGCCCAAGGGCATGAAAATCAGCCTGATCATCTGCGATGACGGTAACTACCCGGAGATCTGGCGCGACTGCGCGATGAAAGGCGCCGAGCTGATCGTGCGTTGCCAGGGTTATATGTACCCGGCCAAGGAGCAGCAGGTGCAGATGTCCAAGAGTATGGCCTGGGCGAATAACTGCTACGTGGCGGTGGCCAATGCGGCCGGGTTCGACGGTGTGTATGCGTACTTTGGCCACTCGGCAATCATTGGCTTCGACGGGCGTACTCTGGGCGAATGTGGCGAGGAGGAAATGGGCATCCAGTATGCGCAGCTGTCGGTGTCGCAGATTCGCGATGCACGGGCCAATGACCAGTCACAGAACCATCTGTTCAAGCTGCTGCACCGTGGCTACACCGGCATGCATGCCTCGGGGGACGGCGACAAGGGCGTGGCGGACTGTCCGTTCGAGTTCTACCGCAACTGGGTGCTGGACGCACGAAAGGCGCAGGAGACTGTCGAGCAGTTCACTCGCAGCGCGGTAGGCGTCGCCGCGTGCCCGGTGGGGCAATTGCCTCACGGCGGCGAAAAGAGATAGCGGAGTAGGCTGAGTTTGAGCCGGCGCTTGCCGCATGCCTGTTGCAAGGCGGCGCCCAAAAGCACAGGAAGATGGGATCCAATTGCGGTATAACCCTCGGACGCTTTAGTGACCCGAGGCCCCGTTTTTCATGCAAAGCCCCTTGCAACGCCCGCTTTGGCAGATCTACCTGCTCTTTCTGGCACCGATGGTGCTGTCCAACTTTCTACAGAGCTTTTCCGGCACCCTCAACGGTATCTACGTTGGGCAGATGCTCGGCACCCAGGCGTTGGCAGCGGTGTCGGGGATGTTCCCCATCGTGTTTTTCTTTATTGCCCTGGTGATCGGTCTGGGGGCGGGCGCCTCGGTGCTGATCGGTCAGGCCTGGGGTGCCCAGGAAACCTCAATGGTCAAGGTGATCACTGGCGCCACCCTGACCTTGGGCGCGCTGGTAGGCTTGGTCGCGGCGGTGCTGGGCAGCCTGTTTGCGCGCCCGGCCTTGCAGGCGTTGGGCACGCCGGTTGATGTCTTGGAGGAGGCCGTCGGGTATGCCCAGATGATGATGTTGATCATGCCGCTGTTGCTGGTCTTCATCCTCTACACCCAGTTGTTGCGCGGCGTCAGTGACACGATATCGCCGCTGCTGGCGCTGATGGTGTCGACGTTGGCCGGCCTGCTGCTGACACCGGCGCTGATTCGCGGCTGGCTCGGCCTGCCGCCCCAGGGTATCCAGAGCGCGGTGTACGCAGGGCTGGTGGGTAACACCCTGGCGATGCTGTTCCTGATGCTGCGCCTGCGGCATAAAAACCATGTGATGGCACCGGACCGTGAGTTGCTCGGCGCCTTGCGCCTGGACCGCGTGATTCTCGGTAAAGTCCTGCGTATCGGCCTGCCCACCGGCTTGCAGATGGTGGTGTTGTCGCTGTCGGAGTTGGTCATTCTCGCCCTGGTCAACGGCCACGGTTCCCAGGCCACGGCGGCGTATGGCGCGGTGACGCAGATCGTCAACTATGTGCAATTCCCGGCATTGTCGATCGCCATTACCGCCTCGATCCTGGGCGCCCAGGCGATCGGTGCCGGGCGCCTGGAACGTATCGGGCCGATCCTGCGCACGGGCCTGCTGATCAATACCTGCCTGACCGGTGGCTTGATCGTGCTCGGCTACCTGCTGTCGCATTGGCTGCTGGGGTTGTTCATCACCGACGAGGCTGCGCGAGTCAACGCCGAACACCTGCTGCACATCATGCTGTGGAGCGTGCTGGTCTTCGGTTTCCAGGCGGTGATCGGCGGGATCATGCGTGCCAGCGGCGTGGTGCTGATGCCGGTCGCCATCTCGATCTTCTGTGTGCTGTGCGTTGAGCTGCCGATGGCGTACCTGTTCAATGCGCATTTCGGCCTGGAAGGGGTGTGGATGGCGTTTCCGGTGACCTACCTGGCAATGCTGGCCTTGCAGACTGCGTATTATCGCGTGGTATGGCGGCACAAGCAGATCAAGCGCTTGGTGTGATACAAGCTTGCACAAATCCACAAAACAAGACGTTTGATTGATGGCAAATCCCTACGCCGAGCTGTTCCAGGCGCCTGGCTCGCGCGCTTTCGTGTTGGCCGGCATGTTGGCGCGCATGCCGGTGTCCATGACCGGTATCGGGCTGATCACCATGCTCTCGCAGGTGCACGGCGGTTACGGCCTGGCGGGCTCGGTGGCGGCGGTGTTTGCCTTGGCCACGGCCTTGTGTGCGCCGCAGGTTTCACGTTTGGTTGACCGTTACGGCCAGGGCCGGGTCCTGCCGATTGCCGCGTTGATCGGCGGCGGGGCCTTGTTGCTGTTGTTGCTGTGCACCTATGTGCAAGCTCCTGACTGGACACTGTTCGTATTCGCGGCCTTCGCCGGTTGCATGCCCAATATGTCGGCCATGGTGCGGGCGCGCTGGACCGCGTTATATCGCGGCCAACCCAAGCTGCAAACCGCGTTTGCGCTGGAATCGGTGCTGGATGAAGTGTGCTTCATCATCGGCCCGCCGATATCGGTCGGCTTGTGCGTGGTGGTGTTCCCGCAGGCCGGGCCGTTGGTTGCGGCTTTGCTGCTGGCGGTGGGCGTCACCACCTTTGTGCTGCAACGCGCAACCGAGCCGCCGGTCCACGAACACCAGAGCCATCATGGCCGCTGGCTGATCGCTTCGCCCTCGGTGTTGATCCTGATGGTGCTGTTGCTGGCCATGGGGGTGATCGTGGGCGTCGTGGATGTGGTCAGCGTGGCCTTTGCCCAGCAGCAAGGCCAGCCGGCCGCGGCGAGCATCGTGTTGTCGGTGTATGCCATCGGTTCGTGCCTGGCCGGGCTGGCTTTCGGCGCCTTCAAGCGCAAGGCGCCGTTGCCCCGGCAGTTCCTGTTCTGCGGTGTGGCGACCGCGTTGAGCACATTGCCGCTGCTGCTGGTGAGCAATATTCCCGGCCTGGCGCTGACGGTGTTCGTCTCCGGGTTGTTCTTCGCGCCGACCCTGATTGTGTCCATGGCCCTGGTGGAGCAGATCGTCCCACCCAGCCGCCTGACCGAAGGCATGACCTGGCTGATCACCGGCCTGAGCATCGGCGTGGCCATGGGGGCCGCCAGTTCGGGTTGGATGATTGACCACTACGGCGCCACCCGTGGGTTCTGGGTGGCGCTGATGGCGGGGGCGGTGGTGCTGGGATCAGCGGTGGTAGGGTATCGGCGGTTGGGCTGATGCGGCCCCTCTGCTTGTCCTGCAACAGTTCGGTGACCTGGCGCCGCTCACCCTAGGCCAGGCATTTCACTCGCAACATCAGTTGCTTACGGGTTTCGTGTAGGACCGTTCCCTGTCGCTGCGTTCCAGCAGATACCGGTCCCAACCCCCCCCGCTAATTTTTCCCTTCCCGGTTCGTTTTATAGGGACGACGTGCCTTTGTGCTTCCCGCCTATTGCTCCGGACCCCAAGAAATGAATGCTGAAGACTCCTTGAAACTTGCTCGCCGGTTTATCGGACTGCCCCTGGAAAAACGCCAATTGTTCCTGCAGGCCCTGCAGAAAGAAGGCGTGGATTTTTCCCGGTTTCCGATTCCGGCAGGAGTGGAAGTGGAGGATCGCCAGGCGTTGTCCTACGCCCAGCAGCGCATGTGGTTTCTCTGGCAATTGGACCCGGCAAGCGGTGCCTACAACCTGCCCGGTGCCGTGCGGCTCAAGGGTGCGCTGAATGTGCCGGCGATGGAGCAAGCCTTCGCCAGCCTGGTGGCGCGCCATGAAACCTTGCGCACGGTGTTCCAGCGCCAGGCGGATGATCGCCTGGCGCAAGTCGCCAAAGTGCCGTCGCTGGTCATCGAACAGGTGGATCTCAGCACATTGCCGGCTGATGCGCGCGAGCCGGCCGTCAACGACGCGGCAACCCGGCAATCGCTGCTGGCGTTCGACCTGGAGGACGGCCCGCTGCTGCGCGTGCAACTGCTCAAGCTTGATGAGCAGGAGCATGTCCTGCTGCTGACCCTGCATCACATCGTCTCCGACGGTTGGTCGATGAACGTGCTGATCGACGAATTTATCCGCTGCTACGACGCCCATGAGCGCAATGAGCAGCCCCGGCTGCCGGCGTTGCCGATTCAATACAGCGACTATGCGCTGTGGCAGCGCCGGTGGCTGGAAGCGGGGGAGCAGGCGCGTCAGTTGGAATACTGGCAGGCGCGTCTGGGCGATGAGCATCCGGTGCTGGAGTTGCCGACCGACCGCCCACGCCCGGCGATGCCCAGCTATCAGGGCACCCGCCATAATTTCGCGATTGACCCGGCACTGGCCGCGCAACTGCGCAGTTGCGCGCAAACCCATAACGTCACCCTGTTCATGCTGCTGCTCGGCGCGTTCAACGTGCTGCTGCATCGCTACACCGGGCAGAGCGATATTCGCGTCGGCGTGCCGATTGCCAATCGCAACCGCACCGAAGTCGAAGGGCTGATCGGTTTCTTCGTCAACACCCAGGTGCTGCGTACCGAACTCACCGGGCAAACCCGTGTTGCCGAGTTGCTGCAAGGCATCAAGGAGCACGCCCTGGAGGCCCAGGCCCATCAGGAATTGCCGTTCGAGCGCCTGGTGGAAGCGCTGAAAGTCGAGCGCAGCCTCAGTCATACGCCGCTGTTCCAAGTCATGTACAACCACCAGCCGCTGGTCGCAGATATCGCCGCCGTCAGCACTGCGTCGGGCCTGGAACTGGCGCTGGTGGAGTGGCAAGGGCGTACCACCCAGTTTGACCTGACCCTCGACACCTTTGAAAAGTCCGGCACCCTGCATGCCGCACTGACCTACGCCAACGACCTGTTCGACGCGCCGTCCATCGAGCGCATGGCGCGCCACTGGATCAGCCTGCTGCAGGCCATGGTTGCCGATGGCGAGCAACGCATCGGCGAGCTGCCGATGCTGGCCGCCGACGAGCAGCATGTGCTGGTGAACGCATGGAACCAGACCGCCGAGACCTACCCGACCGAACGCGGCATCCATCAGTTGATCGAGGACCAGGTGCAGCGCACGCCGCACGCACCGGCGTTGCAGTTTGGTACCAGCACTTTGAGCTACGCCGAGCTGGATGCCCGTGCCAACCCGTTGGCCCATGCCTTGCGCGAACAGGGCGTCGGCCCGGACGTGCTGGTCGGCATCTGCGTCGAACGTTCCATCGAAATGGTGGTGGGGTTGCTGGCGATCCTCAAGGCCGGGGGCGCCTACGTGCCGCTGGACCCTGAATACCCGCAGGACCGCCTGGCCTACATGATCGAAGACAGTGGCATCGCGCTGCTGCTCAGCCAGCAACACCTGCTGCCGATGTTGCCCGCCGCCGGTGTCCCGGTGATTGCCCTGGACCAGGCCGAAGGCTGGCTCGACGGCTACAGCCGCGAATCGCTGGCCGTGGATCTCCAGGCGTTGAACCTGGCCTACGTGATCTACACCTCCGGTTCCACCGGCAAACCCAAGGGCGCCGGCAACAGCCATCGTGCGCTGGTCAATCGCTTGTGCTGGATGCAGCACGCCTATGGCCTGGATGAGGGCGACGCGGTCCTGCAGAAAACCCCGTTCAGCTTCGACGTCTCGGTGTGGGAGTTCTTCTGGCCGCTGATGACCGGCGCTCGCCTGGTGGTCGCAGCGCCGGGTGAGCACCGTGAGCCGGCGCGGCTGATCGAAACCATCGGCCGGTACGCCATCACCACCTTGCACTTCGTGCCCTCGATGCTCCAGGCGTTCATCCATGAGCCGGGCGTGCACGCCTGCACGGGCCTCAAGCGCATTGTGTGCAGCGGTGAAGCCTTGCCCCTGGACGCGCAATCGCAAGTGTTCGCCAAGTTGTCGGGGGTGGGGTTGTACAACCTCTATGGTCCGACCGAAGCGGCCATCGATGTGACCCATTGGACCTGCGTCGACGAAGGCGCCGACAGCGTGCCGATCGGCCGTCCGATCGCCAACCTGGCCACTTACGTGCTCGATGCCCAGCTCAACCCGGTGCCCGCCGGCGTCGCGGGTGAGCTGTACCTGGGCGGCACCGGCCTGGCGCGCAGTTACCATCGGCGCCCGGCGCTGACGGCCGAGCGCTTTGTGCCGAGCCCGTTCCTGCGCGGCGAGCGCTTGTATCGAACTGGCGACCGTGTGTGCCAGCGTGCCGACGGCGTGATCGAATACCTCGGCCGCCTCGATCATCAGGTGAAACTGCGCGGTTTGCGCATTGAGCTGGGCGAAATCGAGGCCCGCCTGCTGCAGCACCCCACAGTCCGCGAAGCCGTGGTGCTGGTGCAGGGCGGCAAGCAGTTGGTCGGCTACCTGGTGCTGGAAAGCGCCGAACCCGCCGACCTCAAGGCGTGGCTGCTCGGCAGCCTGCCGGAATACATGGTGCCGACGCACCTGATGGTGCTGGCCAAACTGCCGGTGACCGCCAACGGCAAGCTGGATCGCAAAGCCTTGCCGCTGCCGGACGCCGCGCCGCAACAGGCATTTATCGCCCCGGAAAGCACGCTGCAAAAAGCCCTGGCGGCGATCTGGAGTGACGTGCTGGGCCTGGAACAGGTCGGCCTGGACGACAACTTCTTCGAACTGGGCGGCGATTCGATCATTTCCATCCAGGTGGTCAGCCGTGCACGCCAGGCAGGCATTCGCCTCAGCCCGCGGGACTTGTTCCAGTATCAGAGCGTGTGCAGCCTGGCCTTGGTGGCAAGCTTTGAGCAAGCCAGCGTGATCGACCAGGGGCCGGTCACGGGCGAGGTGGTCCTGACGCCGGTGCAGCAGAGCTTTTTCGAGCAGGCGATCCCGGCGCGCCACCACTGGAACCAGTCGTTGCTGCTGACCCCGCGTGAACGGCTGGAGCCTGGGCGCCTGGAGGCGGCGCTGACGCAGGTGATCAACCATCACGACGCGCTGCGCCTGCGTTTTGTGCAGCATGCCGATGGCTGGCGGCAAGCCTACGCCGCGCCGGTCAGCGAGGCTGCGTTGTGGCAGTCCCAAGCCGACGACGACACTCAACTGGCCGCCTTGTGCGATGAAGCCCAGCGCAGTCTCGACCTGGGCCAGGGGCCGCTGTTGCGCGCCGCCCTGGTCAACCTGGGCGATGGCAGCCAGCGTCTGCTGCTGGTGGTGCATCACCTGGTGGTGGATGGCGTGTCGTGGCGCATTCTGCTGGAAGATCTGCAACAGGCTTACCGCGCAGCACCGCTGCCGGCCAAGACCAGTGCTTTCCAGCAGTGGGCTCGGCAGTCGCAGGCTCATGCCCAACGCCTCAATGCGCAACTGCCGTACTGGCAGGCGCAGGCCGTCGACGCCGAACTGCCCTGCGACAACCCCCACGGTGGTCTGCAAAATCGCCTGGGCAGCAAGATTGAAATCCGCCTGGATGCCGAACATACCCGCCAACTGCTGCAAGAGGCGCCTGCGGCGTATCGCACCCAGGTCAATGACCTGCTGCTGACCGCACTGGCCCGCGTGGTCGGGCGTTGGAGCGGCCAGCCCGCTGCGTTGATCCAGCTGGAGGGGCATGGGCGTGAAGACCTGTTCGACGATATCGACCTGACGCGCACCGTGGGTTGGTTCACCAGCCTGTTCCCCGTGCGTTTGCGGGCTGGGGGTGAGCTGGCGAGTGCGATCAAGTCGGTCAAGGAACAGCTGCGCGCCGTACCCGACAAGGGCTTGGGCTACGGCCTGCTGCGCTACCTGGGCGCCCCTGAGGTGCGCGAGGCCCTGGCCGGCGCCGCTGCGCCGCGTATCACCTTCAACTATCTGGGGCAGTTCGATCGCCAGTTCGATGACTCGACGCTGTGGGTGCCGGCCAGCCAGACCAGCGGCCAGGCGCAGGACCCCGAAGCGCCGCTGGCCAACTGGCTGACGGTGGAAGGGCAGGTGTATGGCGGCGAGCTGGCGTTGCAA
This sequence comes from Pseudomonas sp. R19M, assembly GCF_050312585.1. NCBI lineage: Bacteria > Pseudomonadati > Pseudomonadota > Gammaproteobacteria > Pseudomonadales > Pseudomonadaceae > Pseudomonas > Pseudomonas sp. R19M. The sequence continues at coordinate 21,547 of NZ_JBNPJV010000097.1, read as the reverse complement.
TGGGGCTTCAGCCGCGACATGTTCCAGGCCTCGACCATCCAGCACCTGGCGGACGAGTACGCCACTGAACTCAAGGGCTTGATCGAACACTGCTGCGCCACGCCGGCAGGGCAGGTCACGCCGTCGGACTTCCCGTTGGCACGCCTGACCCAGGCGCAACTGGACGCGCTGCCGGTCGCCGGGCCGGCCATCGCCGATCTGTATCCGCTGTCGCCCATGCAGCAGGGCATGCTATTCCACACCTTGTACGCGCCCGAGGGGCAGGCTTACATCAACCAACTGCGCCTGGACATCGAAGGTCTGGATCTGCTCAGGTTCGGCCGCGCCTGGCAGGCAGTGCTGGACCGTCACGACATCCTGCGCAGCAGCTTCCATTGGCAGGGCCTGGACAGCGCTCACCAGGTGATTCAGCGTCAGGTCGACCTGCAATTACAGGTGATTGAAGACGTAAACGCCGACTGTGACGCGCTGGCCGTGGCTGAGCGCGAGCGCGGCTTCGAGCTGAGCAGCGCGCCGCTGTTTCGCCTGCTGCTGGTGCGCGGTGCAGGCACGGCCTGGCAGCTGATTTTCACCAGTCACCACATCCTTATGGATGGCTGGAGCAACGCCCAGTTGCTCAGTGAAGTCCTCGCCCATTACGCCGGCCAGGCGCTGCCGGCGCCGTTGGGGCAGTTCCGCGATTACCTGGGCTGGCTGCAGCAGCAAGCGTCGGGCGAAGTGTTCTGGAAAGCCGCCCTGGCGCCGTTGCAAGCGCCAACCTTGTTGGCTGACGCGCTGCGTGCACCGGTCGATGGCGTGGGCATGGCGGATCATCACGTGGCCCTTGGCAGTGAGTTCACCCAACGTCTCGGGGCCTATGCCCGTCAACACAAAGTTACCCTCAACACGCTGTTGCAAGGCGCCTGGAGCCTCTTGTTGCAACGCTACACCGGCCAGGTGTGCGTGGCCTTCGGCGCCACCGTGGCCGGGCGTTCAGCACCGTTGCCGGGGATCGAACAGCAACTGGGCCTGTTCATCAACACCTTGCCGATCATCAGCGCGGCTGCACCGGCGCAATCGGTTGCCGACTGGCTCGGCGAGCTGCAAGCCCTGAACCTCAGCCTGCGCGAGCACGAACACGTGCCGCTCTACGACATCCAGGGCTGGGCCGGTCAACCAGGTGCTGCGCTGTTCGACAGCTTGCTGGTGTTTGAAAACTTCCCGGTGGCCGAGGCCTTGAAGCAGGGCGCACCGGCCGGCCTGAGCTTCGGCCCGTTGCACAACCATGAACATACCCATTACCCACTGACGCTGGGTATCGAACTGGGCGCCAGCCTGCGCCTGGAGTTCAGCTACGACTGCGCGCGTTTCAGCGCGCCGCAAGTCGCAGGGTTGAGCGCCAACCTGCAGCACCTGTTGACGCAGATGCTCGACGACGCCCGTGCGCCGCTTGGCACCCTGCAACTGCTGGACGCCAGCGCGCAGCGCGACGTGCTTGCACTCAGCCAGTGCGCCGCCGCTGCCCAGCGGCACACGCGGGTCCATGAGCGCATTGCCGCTCAGGCCCAGGCTACCCCGGATGCCTTGGCGGTGCAGGCCGGTGATGTGCGTTTGAGCTATGCCCAACTCAACGCACGCGCCAACCGCCTCGCCCACCATTTGCTGGAGCAGGGCGCAGGCCCGGGCCGGCGGGTAGGGCTGGCGGCACGGCGCGGCCCGCAATTGATCGTCAGCCTGCTGGCGGTGCTCAAGAGCGGCGCGGCCTATGTACCCCTGGACCCGAACTACCCGGCCGAGCGCCTGGCCTACATGCTGGCTGACAGTCGCCTTGATCTGCTGCTCTGCGAAACCGGGTTGCTCAACGACCTGCCGCTGCCCCCAGGGCTGGCCCGCGTGGCGTTCACCGCCAGCGGCGACGAGTCGGCCGGCTACCCCGCCAGCAACCCGCTCAATCGGGCAGCGGCGGCCGACCTGGCCTACGTGATCTATACCTCCGGCTCCACCGGCCAGCCTAAGGGCGTGGCCATCGACCACGCGGCCCTCGGCCAGTTCTGCGACAGCGCTGAACGCTACAGCCGCCTGACCGCCGAGGATCGTGTACTGCAATTTGCCACGTTCAGTTTCGACGGCTTTGTCGAACAGTGCTACCCGCCACTGTGTGCCGGTGCGGCGCTGATCATGCGTGGCGATGAACTGTGGGATGCCGGGCAACTGGCGCGGGAAATCGTCGAGCAAGGCGTGACCCTGGCCGACTTGCCGGCGGCCTACTGGTACTTGCTGGCCAAGGAATGCGCCGTCGACCGCAAGCCACTGGGTAACCTGCGGCAAGTGCATGTGGGCGGTGAAGCCATGTCGGTGGAAGGCTTGCGTGCCTGGCATGCGGCAGGGTTGGGCGGCGTGCGGCTGGTCAATACCTACGGGCCGACCGAAGCCACCGTGGTGTCCAGCGTGCATGACTGCCAACTGGCCGATGCCAGCGAGGTGTTCGGTGTGCCGATTGGACAGGCGATTGCAGGCCGCTCGCTGTATGTGCTCGACAGCGCTTTTGAGTTGCTGGCCACCGATGGCATCGGCGAGCTGTGCATTGGCGCCGACGCCGGGCTGGCCCAGGGTTACTTCGACCGCCCGGCGCTGACTGCCGAACGTTTCCTGCCGGACCCGTTTTCTGCCGTGCCCGGTGCGCGACTTTATCGCAGTGGCGACCTGGCCCGTTACAACGCGGCAGGCGCCCTGGAGTACGTCGGGCGCATCGACCATCAAGTGAAGATTCGCGGTTTCCGTATCGAAATCGGCGAAATCGAAGCCAGCCTGCAAGCCTTGCCCCAGGTGCGCGAAGCGGCGGTGATCGCCCAGCCGAGCGCCACCGGCGCGCAATTGGTGGCCTACATCGTTGCCGCCCGCGAGCAGACACTGGACACCCAGGCACTGGCGAGCACGCTGCGCCAATCCCTGCCGGACTACATGGTGCCGACCCATTGGCAGGTGCTGGACGCCTTGCCGTTGAACAACAACGGCAAGCTCGACCGTCGCGCCTTGCCACTGCCGGACCTGAACCGGATGCAGTACGCCTACGTCGCTCCTCACAGTGCCGTGCAAATCCAACTGGCGGCGATCTGGCAGGCCGTGTTGCAGGTTGAGCAGGTCGGGCTCGATGACCATTTCTTCGAGCGCGGCGGCCATTCGTTGCTGGCCACCCAAGTGATTTCGCGGGTGCGCCAGGCCCTTTCGCTGGAAGTGCCGTTGCGCACGCTGTTCGAGCAGCCGACCCTGCAAGCATTCGCGGTCGCCTGCGCGGGGCTGCAAGCCGACACCGCGCCGCCGCTGGTGGCGGTGAAGCGCGATCAACCGCTGCCGTTGTCCTTTGCCCAGGAACGCCAATGGTTCCTCTGGCAACTGGACCCGACCAGCGCCGCTTATCACGTGCCGAGCGCCTTGCACCTGCACGGCCCGTTGGACATCGCCGCGTTGGAGCTGGCCTTTCAAACACTGGTGCAGCGTCATGAGCCGCTGCGCACCACTTTTGTGGAGCAGGGCGAGCAGACCTGGCAGGTGATTCAACCGCGCCAGACGACTTCGATCGAGCTCGAATACGTCGCCGCTTCCCGCGTCGAGCAGGCCGTAACGCAAGAGATCCAGCGCCCGTTCGACCTGCGCAACGGCCCGCTGATGCGCGTCAAACTGCTGGTGGTGGCGCCCGAGCACCACGTACTGGTGATTACCCAGCATCACATCATCTCCGACGGCTGGTCGATGCAGGTCATGATCGACGAACTGGTGGCGCTCTATCAGGGCCAGGCTCCGCTGCCGGCGTTGCCGCTCCAGTACGCCGACTATGCCCTGTGGCAGCGCGACTGGATGGCGGCCGGGGAAAAACAGCGCCAGCTCGATTACTGGCGTGGGCGCCTGGGCGGTGAACAGGCGGTGCTGGAATTGCCGCTGGACCATCCGCGCCCGGCGCAGCAAAGCCATCGCGGTGCACGCTGCACGATTGAGCTGGACCGCGCCTTGTTGGCCGAACTCAAGGCCCTGGCCCAGCGCCAGGACGTGACCTTGTTCATGTTGCTGCTGGCCTCGTTCCAGACCTTGCTGCATCGCTACAGCGGGCAGTCGCAGATTCGCGTCGGGGTGCCGATCGCCAACCGCAACCGTCTGGAAACCGAGCGGCTGATTGGTTTCTTCGTCAACACCCAAGTGCTGCAAGCCGACCTCAGCGGGCACATGACCTTCGAGCAGTTGCTGGCCCAGGTCAAGCGCCGGGCCCTGGAGGCCCAGGCCCACCAGGACTTGCCCTTCGAACAATTGGTGGAGGCGCTGCAACCGGAGCGCAGCCTGAGCCATAACCCGCTGTTCCAGGTGATGTTCAACCACCAGGACAACCTGCGCCCGGCGCCGCTGCATTTGCCCGGCCTGGACCTGCAGCCGGTGGACTGGGCGGCGCACACCACCCAGTTCGACCTGAACCTGGAAACCGAAGCGTCGGCCGACGGTTTGTGGGCCTCGCTGACCTACGCCACCGACCTGTTCGAGGCGGCGACCGTGGAACGCTTGGCCGAGCACTGGCAAAACCTGCTGCGTGCCGTGGTGCGTGATGGGGCGCTGGCCCTGGATGAGTTGCCGATGCTCAGCACGGCGCAATCGCAGCAACTGATCAGCGACTGGAACCGTAGCGACCGCGCGTACCCACATGAGCGCTGCGTGCATCAGTTGTTCGAAGCCCAAGCGCTGGCCCAGCCGCACGCGGTTGCGCTGCAATTCAATGACCAGGCCCTGAGCTATGGCGAACTCAACCGACGCGCCAATCGCCTGGCCCACCGCTTGATCGCCGCCGGCGTCGGCCCGGATGTGCTGGTCGCCGTGCATGTCGAACGCTCGCTCGACATGATCGTCAGCCTGCTGGCCACGCTCAAGGCCGGTGGCGCCTACGTGCCGCTGGACCCGCAATTCCCGGCGGACCGGCTGGCCTTCATGCTCGAAGACAGCCGCGCCCGGGTGCTGTTGACCCAGCCGCACCTGCTCGGGCAACTAGCGCAGCCGCAAGGTCTGCGGGTGTTGCAGGTGGACGCCGCCGACGGCGCTGAACACAACCCTCAGGTTGAGGTTGTGCCGGAGCACCTGGCTTACGTGATCTACACCTCCGGCTCCACGGGCAAGCCCAAGGGCGTGATGGTGCGGCACCAGGCGTTGTGCAGCTTTACCAGCGGCATGGCCGACACCCTGCACATCGATGCGCAGGCGCGCGTGCTGTCGCTGACCACGTTCTCGTTCGACATCTTCGCCCTGGAGCTGTACGTACCGCTGACGGTCGGCGCCACGCTACTGTTGAGCGACCAGGCAATGGCCCTCGACCCGGAAGCCATTCTCGATCTGGCTCACCAGCAATCGGCCAGTGTGCTGCAAGCCACGCCGTCCACCTGGCGCATGCTGCTCGACAGCCCACGCGCCGAGCTGTTGCGCGGTATCCAATGCCTGTGTGGCGGCGAGGCGCTGCCGACGGACCTGGCCCAGCGCCTGCTCGACCTGCAAGGGCCGGTCTGGAACCTCTATGGTCCGACGGAAACCACCATCTGGTCGGCTGCCCACCGTCTGACGCAGGCGCAGCCCTTTGTCGGGCGGCCGATCGCCAATACCTCGCTGTTCATCCTGAATGCCGGCATGACCCCTTGCCCGTTGGGCGCCCCCGGTGAGTTGCTGATCGGCGGCGTGGGCTTGGCGCGGGGTTATCACGCACGGCCGGCACTCACCGCCGAACGCTTCGTGCCCAACCCCTTCGGCGCCCCTGGCGAGCGCCTGTACCGCACTGGCGACCTGGCGCGTTACCGCGACGACGGCGTAGTGGAGTACATCGGCCGGGTCGACCATCAGGTCAAGGTGCGCGGTTTCCGCATCGAACTGGGCGAGATCGAAGCCTGCCTGCGCGAACATCAGGGTGTGCGTGAAGCCGTGGTGCTGGCCGACAACGAGCGCTTGATCGCTTATCTGGTCAGCGCGGCGCCCGATACGCAGGAGGCGTACAAAGCCGCCTTGCGTGAGCGCCTGCCGGATTACATGGTGCCGGCGCACCTGCTGTTTCTCGACAGCCTGCCGTTGACCCCCAACGGCAAGCTCGACCGCAAGGCGCTGCCCAAGCCGGACGCGAGTTTGGCGCGCCAACGCCATGTGGCGCCGGTCAGCCCAAGGGAGCAACAGGTTGCGGCGATCTGGGCCGAGGTGCTGGACGTGCCGCAGGTCGGCCTCGACGATCACTTCTTCGAATTGGGTGGGCATTCGCTGCTGGCCACGCGGGTGGTGTCGCGCGTGCGGCAGGCACTGGCCCTGGAAGTGGCGCTCAAGACCCTGTTCGAACAACCCTTGCTGGGTGACTTCGTACGTGCCCTGGGCGAGGAGGGCGTCACCGCACCGGCGCTGCTCAAGGCCGACCGCACGCAGCCGCTGCCGCTGTCCTATGCCCAGGAACGCCAATGGTTCCTCTGGCAACTGGACCCGCACAGTGCGGCTTACCACATCCCCAGTGCTTTGCGTCTGCACGGCCCGCTGGACCTGGACGCACTGCAACGCAGCTTCGACAGCTTGCTGGCCCGCCACGAAAGCCTGCGCACCCATTTGCGCCAGGACGCCGGTGGTACGGTGCAGGTCATTGAAGCGACCGGCGTGATCGATATCGCCCTGGCCGACACCGAATACGCCGATCTCAAGGCGCGGGTCGCGGACGAGATCGCACGGCCGTTCGACCTGCTGCGCGGGCCGCTACTGCGGGTTACGTTGTTGCGTCTGGCCGAGGACGATCACGTGCTGGTGCTGGTGCAGCATCACATCGTCTCCGATGGTTGGTCGATGCAACTGATGGTCGAGGAACTGGTGCAGTCGTACGCCGCCTTCAGTCAGGGTGAGCAGCCGCAGCTGCCGGAGCTGCCGATCCAGTACGCCGACTATGCCGTGTGGCAACGCCAATGGATGGAAGCCGGCGAGAAAGCGCGTCAACTGGCCTACTGGCGCGAGCAACTGGGCGGTGAACAGCCGGTACTGGAATTGCCGTTCGACCACCCGCGCCCGGCGCTGCCCAGCCATCGTGGGGCACGCTTGGGTATCGAGCTGGCGCCCGAGTTATTGGCCGGGTTGCGCCAACTGGCGCACAACACCGGGGTGACGTTGCCGATGGTGCTGCTGGCGTCCTACCAGGCGCTGCTGCACCGCTACAGCGGCCAGGAAGATGTGCGCGTCGGGGTGCCCATCGCCAACCGCAACCGCCTCGAAACCGAGGGGTTGATCGGTTTCTTCGTCAACACCCAGGTGCTCAAGGCCGATCTCCATGGGCAGATGAGCGTGGAGCAATTGCTCGCCCAGGTACGCCAACGCTCCCTGCAGGCCCAGGCCCATCAGGACCTGCCGTTCGAACAACTGGTGCAAGCGCTGCAACCGGAGCGCAGCTTCAGCCTGAGCCCGTTGTTCCAGGTGCTGTTCAACCACCGCGTCACTGCGGCGGACAGCCATCTGCAACGTTTGGTCGACCTGCACGTCGAGGTATTGAGCGGGGAGGACGGCGTCGCGCAGTTCGACCTGGCGCTGGACGTGGAAGAAAGCCAGCAGACGCTGCGCGCCTCCCTGAGTTACGCCACCGACCTGTTTGCCCCGGCCACCATCGAACGCATGGCCGGGCATTGGCAGAACCTGTTGCAAGGGATGGTCGCCAACCCTGCGCAACCCCTCAGCCAACTGCCATTGCTGGATGCTGCCGAGCAGCGGCAGATTCTCGACCGTTGGAACTGCACTGATTCCGGCTTCTCGGCCGAGCGCCTGGTGCATCAGCTGTTCGCCGACCGCGCCCGGGAGAACCCCGACGCCGTCGCAGTGAAGTTCGATACGCAAACCCTGAGTTATGGCGAACTCGACCGCCAGGCTAACCGCCTGGCCCATGCGCTGGTCGCCCGTGGCGTGGGGCCGGAAGTGCGTGTGGCCATTGCCATGCCGCGCAGCGCCGAGATCATGGTGGCCTTCCTGGCGGTGCTCAAGGCCGGTGGCGTGTATGTGCCGCTGGATATCGAGTACCCGCGTGATCGCCTGCTGTACATGATGCAGGACAGCCGTGTGCAGCTGCTGCTGAGCCATACCGTGGCATTGCAGCAACTGCCGGTTCCCGATGGCCTGGACACCCTGGCGATCGATCGCACCGAGGACTGGGCCGACTACCGCGATACCGCGCCGCAGGTGAGGCTGGACGGCGACAACCTGGCCTACGTGATCTACACCTCCGGTTCCACCGGCCTGCCCAAGGGCGTGGCGGTGTCCCACGGGCCGTTGGTGGCGCACATCATCGCCACCGGCGAGCGCTATGAAACCGGGCCGACCGATTGCGAATTGCACTTCATGTCCTTCGCCTTCGACGGCTCCCACGAAGGCTGGATGCACCCGCTGATCAACGGCGCCAGCGTGCTGATCCGCGACGACAGCCTGTGGCTGCCGGAATACACCTACGAACAGATGCACCGTCACAAGGTGACCATGGCGGTATTCCCGCCGGTGTACCTGCAACAGCTGGCCGAGCATGCCGAACGTGACGGCAACCCTCCGGCCGTGCGCGTGTATTGCTTCGGCGGTGATGCGGTGGCCCAGGCGAGCTATGACCTGGCCTGGCGCGCACTGCGTCCGACCTACCTGTTCAATGGCTACGGCCCGACGGAAACCGTGGTCACGCCGCTGCTGTGGAAAGCCCGCCAGGGCGATCCGTGCGGGGCGGTGTATGCGCCGATTGGCACGCTGCTGGGCAACCGCAGCGGCTACGTGCTCGATGCGCAGTTGAACCTGCAACCCATCGGCGTGGCGGGTGAGTTGTACCTGGGCGGCGAGGGTGTGGCGCGGGGTTACCTGGAGCGTCCGGCGTTGACCGCCGAGCGTTTTGTGCCGGACCCGTTCGGCCAGCCCGGCAGCCGTGTGTACCGCAGCGGCGACTTGACCCGTGGGCGTCCGGACGGCGTGGTGGATTACCTGGGGCGTGTCGACCATCAAGTGAAGATCCGTGGTTTCCGCATCGAATTGGGTGAAATCGAAGCGCGCCTGCGTGAGCAGGACAGCGTGGGTGAAACCGTGGTGGTGGCCCAGGACGGCCCGACCGGCAAGCAGTTGGTGGCGTACGTCGTACCGGCCGATGCCGGCCTGAGCAATCAGGCCGAGTTCCGTGACGCCTTGCGCCGCGCCCTGAAAGCCCGCCTGCCGGATTACATGGTGCCTGCGCACTTCATGTTCCTGGCCCAGATGCCGCTGACGCCCAACGGCAAGCTCGACCGCAAGGGCCTGCCCGAGCCGGACGCAAGCCTGCTGCAACAGCAGTACGTGGCGCCTGAGAGCGAACTGGAGCAACAGATCGCCGCGATCTGGGCCGAGGTACTGCGCCTGCCGCAGGTGGGCTTGAACGACAACTTCTTCGAAGTCGGCGGCCACTCCTTGCTGGCGATCCAGATCACCTCGAGGGTCCAGGCCGAACTGGGCCTGGAGGTGCCGCTGGTGGAACTGTTCCAGACCGAATCGCTGCGCAGCTACGTGCAGGCTGCAGCCACCTTCCGCGCCGGCAGCGCGGAAGATTTTGATGATCTACGTGACTTTTTGAGCGAACTAGAGGCGATTTGAACCATGCTTTCCAACCCCAATATCGACCTGGTGTCGCGCTTTCTTCGCTTGCCTCTGGAGCAGCGCCAGCAGTTCTACCAGCGCTTGCAAAGCCGTGGCATGAGTTTCGCTCAACTGCCGATTGCCCCCACGCGGCACGATGCCGAAGTGCTGCCGTTGTCTTACGCCCAGGAGCGCCAATGGTTTCTCTGGCAACTGGACCCAGAGAGCGCCACCTACCACATCCCCGGTGCCCTGCGTTTGCAGGGGCGCCTGGACCTGACGGCATTGCAGCGCAGCTTCGACAGCCTGCTGGCCCGCCACGAAAGCCTGCGCACCCAATTGGTCGAGCAGGGCGAGCAGGTGCTGCAAACGGTGCTGCCCGAGGCGCAGGTCGAGATCCATCAGGCGTGCATTGAAGAAGCGCAGTTGCTGGCCTTCGTGGAAGCGGAAGTCGCGCGGCCGTTCGATCTGCACCAGGCGCCGCTGTTGCGGGTGACCCTGTTGCAGCTGGCTGAAGACGAACACGTGCTGGTGATGGTGCAGCATCATATCGTCTCAGATGGGTGGTCGATGCAGGTGATGGTCGAGGAGCTGGTGCAACTCTACGCGGCCTTCAGCCAGGGCACTGAGCGGCAATTGCCGGCGCTGCCGATCCAGTACGCCGACTACGCCCTGTGGCAACGTGGCTGGATGGAGGCGGGGGAGCGCGCGCGCCAATTGGCGTACTGGCAAACTCTGTTGGGCGGCGAACAACCGGTGCTGGAACTGCCCCTGGACCGCCCGCGCCCGGCCCAGCAAAGCCATCGCGGTGCGAGCCTGCAAGTGGACTTGCCCGCAGCGCTGGTCGCGGGTCTCAAACGCCTGGCGCAGCAAGAGGGCGTGACGCCGTTCATGTTGTTGCTGGCGTCGTTCCAGACCTTGCTCTATCGCTACAGCGGGCAGTCTGATATCCGTATCGGCGTGCCGATTGCCAACCGTAACCGCGTCGAGACCGAGCGGCTGATCGGCTTTTTCGTCAATACCCAAGTGCTCAAGGCCGACCTTGACGGGCAGATGACCTTCGCCGAACTGCTGCAACAGACTAAACGCCGCGCCCTCGAAGCCCAGGCCCACCAGGACCTGCCATTCGAGCAACTGGTGGTGGCCTTGCAGCCGGAACGCAGCCTGAGCCATAACCCGTTGTTCCAGGTGATGTTCAACCATCAGACCGACGCCCAGGGCGGTCGCGACGGCCAGCAACTGCCGGGCCTGCGTGTGGTGGAGCTGGACTGGGACAACCACACCACCCACTTCGACCTGAGCCTGGACACTCATGAGTCCGCCGAAGGGTTCTGGGCGGCGCTGACCTATGCCACCGACTTGTTCGACGCCGCGACGATCACACGTCTGGCCGAGCATTGGCAGAACCTGCTGGCGTCGATTGTCAGCACGCCTCACTGCCGTCTCGCGGAACTGGCCATGCTGAGCACCGCGCAAACCCACGCGCTGCTGCACGACTGGAATGCCCCGGCGACGGCCGCCGAACCCGAGGCGGTGCATCATCGGTTCGAGGCCCAGGCCCAGGCTCAACCCGAGCATCCGGCGCTGGTGCTGGATGATCAGGTCATCAGCTATGGCGAATTGAACCGGCAGGCCAACCGTCTCGCGCACTACCTGATCGACCAGGGCGTCGGCCCGGAAGTGTTGGTGGGCGTTGCCGTCGAGCGCTCCTTTGCGATGGTGATCAGCCTGCTGGCGGTGCTCAAGGCCGGCGGGGCCTATGTGCCACTTGATCCGCAGTATCCCCGCGAACGCCTGGTGCACATGCTCGAAGACAGCGCCGCGCAATGGGTGCTCACCCAATCCCACTTGCGCTCGCGCCTGCCGTTGCCGGCGGGGCTGGCGGCATTGGACCTTGACCTTGCCGACAGCGCATTGGCGCAGTACAGCGACGAGAATCCGCAACGGGCTTTTGAACCGCAAAGCCTGGCCTATGTGATCTACACCTCCGGCTCCACCGGCAAACCCAAGGGCGTTGCCATCAACCATGCCGCCTTGAGTGAGTTCGCCGGTATCGCGGCGCATTATTCACGGCTGGTCCCGAGTGACCGGGTGTTGCAGTTCGCGACCCTGAACTTCGATGGTTTCGTCGAGCAGCTGTACCCGGCGCTGACCCTGGGTGCCAGCGTGATTCTGCGCGGGCCGCAGCTGTGGGACGGCGCCGAGTTGTACCGGCAGATCATCGCCCAGGGCATCACCCTGGCCGACTTGCCGACCGCCTACTGGAAGCTGTTCCTGCACGATTGCCTGGCCGCCGGGCCACGCAGCTATGGGGCGTTGCGCCAGATCCATATCGGCGGCGAAGCCATGCCGCTGGATGGGCCGATGTTGTGGCAGCGGGCGGAGCTGGGCCATGTGCGGCTGCTCAACACCTACGGGCCGACCGAAGCCACGGTGGTGTCCAGCGTGCTCGATTGTACCGACCCCGCCAGCGTGGTCGGCGTCACGGCCAGCCCGATTGGCCGTGCACTGCCCGGGCGCGGCTTGTATGTGCTGGACGGCGACCTGAACCTGTTGCCGACCGGGGCCGTGGGCGAGTTGTATATCGCCAGCGCCAGCGGTTTGGCCCGCGCCTATTTGCAGCGCCCGGGCCTGACCGCCGAGCGCTTTGTCGCCGACCCGTTCGGCGCAGTCGGCGAGCGCCTGTATCGCAGCGGCGACCTGGCGCGTTATCGCGCCGATGGTGTGGTCGAGTACGTCGGGCGTGTCGACCACCAAGTGAAAATCCGCGGTTTCCGTATTGAAATGGGAGAGATCGAAGCGTTGCTGCTGGCCCAGGACAGCGTGCGCGAAGCGCTGTTGCTGGCGGCCGACAACCAATTGTTGGCCTACCTGGTGCCGACGCAGCCGTTGTCCGAAGCCGAGCGCGTAGCGGCGGGGGAGCTATTGATGCAGACCCTGCGTGAGCATCTGCCGGACTACATGGTGCCCGCGCACCTGATCTTCCTTGACCGCATGCCCCTCAACCCCAACGGCAAGCTGGACCGCCAGGCGCTGCCCAAGCCGGACGGCAGCCCGCTGCAGCAGGCATGGCTGGCGCCGGTCAGCGCGTTGCAGCAGCAAGTCGCGGCAATCTGGGCGGATATCCTGGGTGTCGAGCGGGTCGGTTTGAACCAGCACTTCTTTGAACTGGGCGGGCATTCGCTGCTGGCAATGCAGGTGGTATCGCGTATTCGCCAGGCGCTGGGCCTGGAAGTGCCGCTCAAGGCGCTCTTCGAACACCCGCGCCTGGACGCTTTCGTGGCCGCGATGCAGGTCCAGGACAACAGCGCGCCAACGGCTCCGGCCTTGTTGCCGGCCGGTCGCGAACAGCCGTTGCCGCTGTCGTACGCCCAGGAACGCCAGTGGTTTCTCTGGCAATTGGAGCCCCACAGCGCGGCCTATCACATCCCCAGCGCACTGCGTTTACACGGGCAGTTGGACCACGCCGCGCTGCAACGCAGCTTTGACACGCTGCTGGCCCGTCACGAAAGCCTGCGTACCTATATCCGCCAGGAGCCTGCGGGCGCGGTGCAGGTGATCGAGCCGTTTGCGAGGTTGCCCATCACCCAGGTGGATATCGATGAAACCCAGCTCAAGGCGCGGGTCGAGGCAGAGATCGCCCAGCCGTTCGATCTGCAACAAGGCCCATTGGTGCGCGTGACCTTGTTGCGCCTGGCGGCGGACGAACATGTGTTGGTGCTGGTGCAGCATCACATCGTCTCCGATGGCTGGTCGATGCAGTTGATGGTCGAGGAACTGGTGCAGTTGTATGCCGCTTACAGCCAGGGCCAGGACTTGCAGTTGCCGGCGTTGCCGATCCAGTACGCCGACTATGCCGTGTGGCAGCGCCAGTGGATGGATGCCGGTGAGAAGCAGCGTCAGTTGGCGTACTGGCGCGACGTGCTCGGCGGTGAGCAAAACGTGCTGGAGTTGCCGTTCGACCACCCGCGCCCGGCCGTGCAAAGCCATCGCGGTGCGCGCCTGGCTATCGAACTGGCGCCGGCGTTGACGGTTGAGCTCAAGGCATTGGCCCAGCAACAAGGCGTCACGCTGTTCATGCTGTTGCTGGCGTCGTTCCAGACCCTGTTGCACCGCTACAGTGGCCAGGAAGAGATTCGCGTCGGCGTACCGATCGCCAACCGCAACCGCAGCGAGACCGAACGCCTGATCGGTTTCTTCGTCAACACCCAGGTGCTCAAGGCCGACCTGCACGGCCAGATGAGTGTCGAGCAGTTGCTGCAACATACCCGCCAGCGGGCGCTGGAGGCCCAGTCGCATCAGGATTTGCCGTTCGAGCAACTGGTCGAAGCCCTGCAGCCGGAGCGCAGCCTTAGCCACAACCCGCTGTTCCAGGTGATGTTCAACCACCAGACCGATGTCGGCCAGGCGCAGGTGCAGCAGCAACTGCCACGCCTGCGGGTTGAAGGCCTGGAGTGGGAAAGCAAGACCGCCCACTTTGATCTGGACCTCGATATCCAGGAGTCTACCGAAGGTATCTGGGCGACCTTGGGGTACGCCCAGGACCTGTTCGAAGCCGCCACCGTGCAACGCATGGCCCGGCATTGGCAGAACCTGTTGCAAGGCATGGTCGCCAACCCTGCACAACCCCTCAGCCAACTGCCGTTGCTGGATGCTGCCGAGCAACAGCAGATTCTCGAACGCTGGAACTGCACCGATTCCGGCTTCTCGGCCGAGCGCCTGGTGCATGAACTGTTCGCCGACCGCGCCCGGGAGAACCCCGACGCCGTCGCAGTGAAGTTTGATACGCAAACCCTGAGTTATGGCGAGCTCGACCGCCAGGCCAACCGCCTGGCCCATGCGCTGATCGCCCGTGGTGTTGGCCCTGAAGTGCGCGTGGCCATCGCCATGCCGCGCAGTGCCGAAATCATGGTGGCCTTCCTGGCGGTGCTCAAGGCCGGTGGCGTATATGTGCCGCTGGATATCGAGTACCCACGCGATCGCCTGCTGTACATGATGCAGGACAGCCGCTCCCAGCTGTTGCTGACCCATTCGGCGGTGCAGCATCGGTTGCCGATTCCCGAGGGTTTGCAAGCCCTGGCAATCGACGAGGTGTCGGTGTGGGCAGATTACAGCGACGGTGCGCCGCAAGTGACGCTATACGGCAACAACCTGGCCTACGTGATCTACACCTCCGGTTCCACCGGCCTGCCCAAGGGCGTGGCGGTGTCCCATGGGCCGTTGGTGGCGCACATCATCGCCACCGGCGAGCGCTATGAAACCGGGCCGACCGATTGCGAATTGCACTTCATGTCCTTCGCCTTCGACGGCTCCCACGAAGGCTGGATGCACCCGCTGATCAACGGCGCCAGCGTGCTGATCCGCGACGACAGCCTGTGGCTGCCGGAATACACCTACGAACAGATGCACCGTCACAAGGTGACCATGGCAGTGTTCCCGCCGGTGTACCTGCAACAGCTGGCCGAACATGCCGAGCGTGACGGCAACCCGCCGGCCGTGCGTGTGTATTGCTTCGGCGGTGATGCGGTGGCCCAGGCGAGCTATGACCTGGCCTGGCGCGCACTGCGCCCGACCTACCTGTTCAATGGCTACGGCCCGACGGAAACCGTGGTCACGCCGCTGCTGTGGAAAGCCCGCAAAGGCGACCCGTGCGGGGCGGTGTATGCGCCGATTGGCACGCTGCTGGGCAACCGCAGCGGCTACGTGCTCGATGCGCAGTTGAACCTGCAACCGATCGGCGTGGCCGGTGAGTTGTACCTGGGCGGCGAGGGTGTGGCGCGGGGTTACCTGGAGCGTCCGGCGCTGACCGCCGAGCGTTTTGTGCCGGACCCGTTCGGCAAGCCCGGCAGCCGCGTGTACCGCAGCGGTGACCTGACCCGAGGGCGCCCGGACGGCGTAGTGGATTACCTGGGGCGTGTCGACCATCAGGTGAAGATCCGTGGTTTCCGCATCGAACTGGGTGAAATCGAAGCGCGCCTGCGCGAGCAGGACAGCGTGGGTGAAACCGTGGTGGTGGCGCAGGACGGCCCGACCGGCAAGCAACTGGTGGCCTATGTGGTGCCCCTGGACCCGACCCTGCTGGACGACGCCGTGGCCCAGTCCAACGGCCGCGAAGCCCTGCGTCGCGCCTTGAAAACCCGCCTGCCGGACTACATGGTGCCCACGCATCTGCTGTTCCTCGAACGCATGCCGCTGACACCTAACGGCAAGCTCGACCGCAAGGGCTTGCCGAAGCCGGATGTGAGCCAGTTGCAGCAGGTATATGTGGCGCCCCAGAGCAAGCTGGAGCAGCAGATCGCCGCGATCTGGGCCGATGTGCTGCGTTTGCCGCAGGTGGGGCTGCACGACAACTTCTTCGAACTGGGCGGTGACTCGATCATTTCGATCCAGGTGGTCAGCCGCGCGCGCCAGACCGGTGTGCGGTTCACGCCCAAGGACCTGTTCCAGCACCAGACCGTGCAGAGCCTGGCTGCCGTGGCCCGTGAAGGCGAGGGCGCGGTGCAGTTGGACCAGTCGGCGCAGACCGGCGCGTTGTTGCTGCTGCCGGTGCAGCAGGCGTTTTTTGCCGATGAGATTCCCCAGCGTCACCACTGGAACCAGTCGGTGGTGCTGCAACCCCACCAGCCATTGCAGGCGTCGCTGCTGGTCGCGGCCTTACAAGCGCTGATCGTGCACCACGATGCCCTGCGCACGGCATTCGTCGAGGGCGCGGCGGGCTGGAACGCGACGTATCGCGAGCCGCAGCTGCATCAGGCGGATCAGCTGTTGTGGCAGACGTCGCTGAACCAGGTCGAGGAGCTCGACGCCCTGGGCGACGAAGCCCAGCGCAGCCTTGATCTGGCGGCCGGCCCCTTGCTGCGTGCGGTGCTGGCGCAATTGCCCGACGGCTCCCAGCGCTTGCTGCTGGTGATCCACCATTTGGTGGTGGACGGCGTGTCCTGGCGCATCCTGCTGGAAGACCTGCAACGCGCCTATCAGCAGCTCGC
The DNA here is from genome assembly GCF_050312585.1 of Pseudomonas sp. R19M. Lineage (NCBI taxonomy): Bacteria > Pseudomonadati > Pseudomonadota > Gammaproteobacteria > Pseudomonadales > Pseudomonadaceae > Pseudomonas > Pseudomonas sp. R19M. Next base: position 4,982 of record NZ_JBNPJV010000097.1, on the reverse strand, counting down.
CCAAGGTGCCCCAGTGGTCTTGCCGGCCAAGACCAGCGCCACCCGCGCCTGGGCCGAACGCCTGCAAACCTATGCGCGCAGCGCGGCGCTGGAGCAGGAACTGAGCTGGTGGCAAACGCAGTTGCAGGGCAGCCCTACCGATTTGCCGGTGGCCGACCCGCACGCCAGCTTGAGCAACCGCCTGGCGCTGAGCGTGAGCACCCAACTGGACGCGAGCGATACCCGTCGTTTGTTGCAAGACGCACCGAGTGCCTACCGAACCCAGATCAACGACCTGCTGCTGACGGCGCTGGCCCGAGTCATCGTGCGCTGGACGGGTGAGGCGTCGATGTTGATCCGCCTGGAGGGCCATGGGCGCGAAGACCTGTTCGACGAGATCGACCTGACCCGTACGGTCGGTTGGTTCACCAGCCTCTACCCGCTGCAACTGGTGCCGGCGGACTCCCTGGCCGCGTCCCTCAAACAGATCAAGGAGCAACTGCGTGCGGTGCCCGACAAGGGCCTGGGGTTCGGCGCGCTGCGCTACCTGGGCAATCCCGAGGCACAACAGGCGCTGGCCGCCTTGCCGCGCCCACGCATTACCTTCAACTACCTGGGGCAGTTCGACGCCAGTTTCGACAGCGGCGAGCAAGAGGGGCTGTTCGCGCCCTCCGGTGACGCCAGCGGTGCCGAGCAAAGCCCCGATGCACCCCTGGGCAACTGGCTGGAGATCAACGGCCAGGTGTACGGCGGCGAGCTGAAGTTGAACTGGAGTTTCAGCCAGGCCATGTTTGACGAAGCCACCGTGCAGCAGTTGGCCGACGATTACGCCGCGCAACTCAAGGCGCTGATTGATCACTGTTGTGAGCCGGCCAGCCAGGGCGTGACGCCATCGGACTTCCCCTTGGCGCGGTTGTCGCAAGCGCAACTGGATGCCTTGCCGCTGAATGTCGGTGAGGTCGAAGACCTGTATCCGCTGTCGCCCATGCAGCAAGGCATGTTGTTCCAGTCGTTGTATGGTGCAGGGTCTGGGGATTACATCAACCAGATGCGTATCGATGTGCAGGGCCTGGACGTCCCGCGTTTTCGCCAGGCGTGGCAGGCGGCGGTCGACCGTCACGAGATCCTGCGCAGTGGTTTCCTCTGGCAGACCGAGCTTGAGCAACCCTTGCAGGTGGTCTACAAACAGGCCCGCCTGCCGTTTACCGAACTCGATTGGCGCGAGCGGGCAGATAGCGCCCAGGCGCTGGATGACAGGGCGCAGGCCGCCAGGACCCAGGGTTTTGTGCTGGAGCAGGCGCCGTTGTTGAGCTTGTCGGTGGTGCGTACCGCAGCGTCGAGTTATCACCTGATCTACACCAACCACCATATGCTGATGGACGGCTGGAGCGGTTCGCAGCTGTTCGGCGAAGTGTTGCAGCAGTACGCCGGTGAAGTGTTGCCGGCGCCGACCGGGCGTTACCGCGACTACATCGCCTGGTTGCAGGCACAGGACAAGGCGGTCAGCGAAGCGTTCTGGAAAGACCAGCTGGCAAACCTGCGCGAGCCGACCCGCCTGGCCCGTGAGGTGCGCGACGCGCAACCTGGGGCCAACGGCGAATACCGCCTGAGCCTGGATGCCGCGCAAACCGAACAGCTGAAAGCCTTCGCCCAGCGCAACAAAGTGACGCTCAATACCTTGGTGCAAGGCGCTTGGCTATTGCTGCTGCAGCATCACACCGGGCAGGCCACGGTCGCCTTCGGTGCCACCGTGGCCGGGCGCCCGGCGGAACTGCGCGGCATCGAGCAGCAAGTCGGCTTGTTCATCAACACCCTGCCGGTGGTGGCGACGCCGGATGCGCAATGGACGGTCAGCCAGTGGCTGCAACAGGTGCAGGCACAGAACGTGCGCTTGCGTGAGCAGGAGCACACGCCGTTGTTCGACATCCAGCGCTGGGCCGGGTTGGGCGGCGAGGCGTTGTTCGACAGCATCCTGGTGTTCGAAAACTACCCGGTGTCCGAGGCGCTGGAGCAGAGCGCGCCGTCGGGGCTGAGCTTTGGTGCGGTACACAGCCTGGAGCAGACCCACTATCCACTGACCGTGCTGCTGGCGATTGGCGATACCTTGGGCCTGGAGTTCAATTACAACCGCCAGTGCTTCAGCGCACCGCACATTCAACGCCTGGCCGAGCACTTCCAGCAATTGCTGCAAGCACTGGCCGGCGATGCCTCGCAGCGCCTTGGTGCATTGCCTTCACTGGCCCGCGACGAGCGCGAGCAGGTGCTGCTGGGGTGGAACGCCACGGCCGAGACTTATCCGCTGGATCAGGCGGTGCATCAATGGATCGAGGCACAGGTGGTGCGTACGCCGCAGGCGCCGGCCGTGGTGTTTGGTGGGCAGTGCCTGAGCTACGCCGAGTTGAATGCGCGGGCCAACCGTCTGGCCCATCGCTTGATCGCAGAGGGTGTCGGGCCGGACGTGCTGGTCGGGCTGGCGCTGGAGCGTTCGCTGGAAATGGTGGTGGGCCTGCTGGCGGTGCTCAAGGCCGGCGGCGCCTACGTACCGCTGGACCCGGAATACCCGCGTGACCGGCTGGCCTACATGCTCGAAGACAGCGGCGTGGCCTTGTTGTTGACCCAGCGTCATCTGCTGGCGCAACTGCCGATCCCCCAGGGCGTCCAACACCTGGTGCTGGAACTGGGGGATGCGTGGCTGGCGGGCCATGCCGAGCACAACCCAGGCATTGCGGTCGATGGCGAAAACCTTGCCTATGTCATCTACACCTCGGGTTCCACCGGTCAACCCAAGGGCGCCGGCAATCGCCACAACGCCCTGACCAACCGGTTGTGCTGGATGCAGCAAGCCTATGGCCTGGATGCCAGTGACAGTGTGCTGCAGAAAACCCCGTTCAGCTTCGACGTGTCGGTGTGGGAGTTCTTCTGGCCGTTGATGACCGGCGCGCGCCTGGTCGTGGCAGCGCCGGGGGATCACCGTGACCCGGCCCGGCTGGTCAAGTTGATCAATGCCGAGACCATCACCACGCTGCACTTCGTGCCGTCGATGTTGCAGGCATTCCTGCAGGATGCGGCGGTTACCTCGTGCCATAGCCTGCAACGCATTGTGTGCAGTGGTGAAGCCTTGCCTGCGGATGCCCAGCAGCAAGTGTTTGCCAAGCTGCCGGATGCAGCGTTGTACAACCTGTATGGCCCCACCGAGGCGGCTATCGACGTGACCCACTGGACCTGTGTGGAGGAGGGTCGCGATGCCGTCCCGATTGGTCGACCGATCGCCAACCTCGCTTGCTACGTGCTGGACGGCAACCTGGAGCCGGCGCCGGTGGGCGTGTTGGGCGAGTTGTACCTGGGCGGCAAGGGCCTGGCGCGGGGTTATCACCGCCGTCCGGGGTTGACCGCCGAGCGCTTTGTGACTGACCCGTTCGGCAGCGGCGAGCGGCTGTATCGCACCGGTGACCTGGCGCGTTATCGCGACGACGGCGTGATCGAATACGCCGGGCGCATCGACCACCAGGTGAAGCTCCGCGGCTTGCGTATCGAGCTGGGAGAAATCGAGGCGCGCCTGCTGGAGCACGCGAGTATTCGTGAAGCGGCGGTGCTGGCGGTGGATGCGGCTTACCTGGTGGGTTATGTGGTGCTGCAACAGCCAGAGGACGACTGGAAGGCCGCAGTCATGGCCCATCTGGGCGCGCAGTTGCCGGACTACATGGTGCCGGCGCAGTGGGTGGTCCTGAGCCAGATGCCGTTGAGTCCCAACGGCAAGCTGGATCGCAAGGCTTTGCCCAAGCCCCAGGCCCAGGGCGCCGAGCGCTATCAGGCGCCCCAGACCGAACTGGAGCAGCAGGTGGCGGCGATCTGGAGCGACGTGCTGGGTGTGGAGCGGGTTGGGCTGAACGACAACTTCTTCGAGCTGGGCGGCCATTCGTTATTGGTGCTGATGCTCAAGGAGCGGATCCGCAAGCTCAGCGAGGTCGATTTGTCCATCAGCCAACTGATGCTCAACCCGACCGTGCGCGGCCAGGTCAACTGCTTGCAGGGCGACACGCGTCGCTCGCTGATCGTCAAGCTCAATAGCCAGACGCAAGGCACACCGCTGTTCATGTTCCACCCAAGCTTCGGCTCGGTGCATTGCTACACCGCGATTGCCCTGGCACTCAGGGAGCAGCGTCCGGTATTCGGGGTGATCTGCCGTGCACTGGCCGAAGCCGGTACGCCGGTGCCGCCGTGGCAGGCGATGGTCGAGGATTACACGGCGCAACTGTTGGCGGCGCAGCCCTTGGGCGCCTTCCGCCTGGCAGGCTGGTCGCTGGGTGGCAATATGGCGATGGAAGTCGCCTATGGCCTGGAGCAGGCCGGGCGCGAGGTTGAGTTTGTCGGCTGGATCGACTCGGCACCGCCGCAGTGGCTCAAGCCGTATTGGGATGCGGTGGTGACGCAGGATGATCGCGAGGTCTCGGCCAACGAGCGACGTGCGGCCTTGCTCGGAGTGATGTTCCCGGCCTTTGCCGAACAGATCCAGGACGCCTGGCAGGCGTGTCAGCGCGAGGCCGAGGACCAGCAGTGGCCGGTGTTCGTCGCCTGGGCCGAACAGACCCTGGGCGAAGCCTTCATCGCGGTCAAGGAGGAGTTGCTGCGTGGCAATGAGGCGCAGATCTCCTGGGAGGTTGACCGGGCCTTGAGCGAACGCATGACGGCATCCGACTTCAAGCCGATCAAGGCCCCCGTGAGTTGCTGGTGGGCGTCCATGAGCCGGGCAGGGCGCTTCAAGGACCTGATCGAGCAGAACATGGCGACGGTGATCGGCCAGGGGCGCATCGAGCGTTCGGTGATGATCGATACCGACCATGACGGCATCATCGACAGCGCCGCGTTCATCAGCAGCCTGGTGGCCGCCATGTAGCGAGCGGGGTAAGCCCAAATGCCAGTCAGTTAAGGCTTAACGCGGTTACTGTGGGAGGGGGCTTGCTCCCGATGGCGGTATGTCAGTCACGGTTCTGAGCCTGACACAC